>JBFFNX010000103.1:0-10562 GCA_041562995.1 Desulfurivibrionaceae bacterium | reverse complement strand
CGGATATAGGACCTAAAAAGGGCTATTATTGGGTTGTTTCTCCTGATATTTTAATTAGTTAGCGTGGCCCGACCCCAGACACCAACCAGACACCACAGCAAATATGAAGAATACAGTAGAAAAGGGGGCAAGTAAGCTTTTGACTTTTGTTGGTTACGCACCGGAAGGATTTCCCTCTCGCATACTATTTTGGTGGATTAAATAAATTTATTCATCATATGATATGTGAAATCATATCTGTGCCAATTTTTAGTTTTAATAAAACAAACGGAGGGGAAAAATGATTAAGAAATTACTGCTTGTCTTGATAAGTTGTTTCTTTGCTACTGCGGCTTCTGCAGAAACAAAAGGGTTCCAGTTGAGCTTAACTCCTGACATCGCCATCCAGTCTAGGACTACTCAAATTGAAGGTGTCTCTGTTAGCATCTGGGGTGAAAACCCTCAGAATTCATTAGCGCTCGGTTTTGTCAACGGATCCACAGGTGATAGTTCTGGCTTAGCTCTCGGCTTACTCGCAAATTACTCCTTAGGAAGCTTTAAAGGGGGGCAGTGGGCACCGCTAAACTATGCAGGAAGCTTAACTGGATTTCAACTCGGTTTTATTAACTTTGCCGAAACTGTCGACAAAGGTCTACAAATAGGTTTAGTCAATATTATTAGCCAAAATAAAAATTGGTTTACAAGTCTTCCCAACGAAGTTGCGCCAGCTATGATTTTTGTCAACTGGCGTTTTTAATTCTCAGATACCTACAAAAAAATAAGCGCATTAATCGTGACACTACTGATAGCCACCTTCATTCACTTTCGAGGGTGGCTATTTTTTTTCTTGGACTTCCCCCATTTCAGTAGACACCTTTTCAGGCTATTCCATAAACACCTGCCACGCCTGATATTGGATAGAAAAGATATGCTTTTAATTTAAGATTACCGCCATACATCTTAAACCCAGCTATATTTAAGATTCTTACGGAGTAAGATAATCCCGGATCAAATTATACTTAAACACCTTTACCACAAGAAAACACTGGGGTAATACTAACCCAACAAATCAATCAACCCGACTTGCGAGCACGCTCGTTCTCTTGAGTCAACTTCAACAATTTTAACCGTTTTAAATTGGTAGCCAACTGGTTGGCAAGCCGGTTATCTCGGCCGTTAACTGCTAAGCGAGACACAAAATGACAAGATTTGAAGTAAATCAAGTAATCATGCCTCTATATATTGATAGCGCACAAATGTATCTACAACTCAGCATTGGCGCGCTAGCTCTGACCATCATATTTAAAGAAAAAATTTTGGGAGAAAAGGACGGGATTAAAGTTGAATTGTACCTGATTGTATCGTGGTTTTTGTTCCTATTTGCCATCGGTTCGAGTGCATTTTATCAATATCTCGCGGTTAAATTTTTAGATTCAGTGTCTGATGTTCCCGGAAAAATTGAGTATTTCGAATCATTAGTAAGAGCACCAGGCAAGATATACGGAATAATGCTGGTGTCTTTCTTTTCCGCAGCAACTCTTTTTGTTCTAAATGCACTAAAACAAATCGTTGCCAGAGGAAAATCCGCTAACAAATCAATCGAGCGAGACGTCTAGCCATGCGGCCTATCCGCCCCTTATTTCAAACGTTAGCTGTATAGAATTTGACAACCGTTATCCATGGAATGGATGTTGAAGATAAACAAAAATTACTACATAATCTTCGCCGTGATTCTAGCTGGAATCATTCTTTATTACGCATTACCAGAGAATAAAGGCATTAAAATAAACAACACTAAATGGTCCTGTGGGTGGGTTAAAGAAGAATGTATATGCCACGTGTCTTTTGACATTAAAAACACAACACAAATGGACACAAAGTGCAAAGTAAGCATCATAGGAAAACGAAAGTTTGGCGTAGAAAAATCAGCCTCGATTAGAATGGTTGGAGAGAAAATGCTCGATTTAACGCTCTATGCGGACGAAACAAAAAATATTAATCAAATTTTAGTCAATAAAAGCGAGCCAACTTTAATAACCGTCATTGCACTAAAAAACCAAAGCTCCAGATAGAAAGCCAGGTGTGGTAAAAATAAAAAAACCCACCTAGCTTCAACTTTGAAATGCGACACCCTTTATTTTTCATACACTACCTCCCATGGGGGTTTGTATCTTAGTCGTTTTCCTGGTCTTGAATTTAGCTTGTGGGCATTGTGGTTAGGTTACAGTTGTGTTTGGTGACCAGCCCACCCTCCTCATGCGCTCTAAGCCCCCCTTAGCCTTCGTTGCCTACATTGCGGTCAATTCCTGGCCCGTTGCAACATCATCCATCAAATTCATTTTCTCACCCATGGCATCCCACGCTGGCAGCCATAACGTGACAACAATGACCAACCAGTTGAGAAGGAGAGTCTGGTTGACCCAAGAAAAAGGTCATTGTCGGTAATACGTTCTAGGAGTATCAGAAGCAGACTATTCAGTCGGGAGAATTTTTGCGTGAAATGCATGCAATAACATGTGATCAAGGATGGAGATAGGAGGGGGGGGGGAGTCAACAAGGCAAAAAAAAGAGCCGAGAGGAAATATCCTCTCGGCTCTTAGCTTAATGGCGGGAGCGACCGGGGTCGAACCGGCGACCTCCTGCGTGACAGGCAGGCGTTCTAACCAACTGAACTACGCCCCCAAAAAGCATTAATATGGTGAAAAGTTTTGGTACCTATTTGCGTACCAAGATTTGCATCCGGTTTTTGGTGTCGAAGGCAAACCCCTTTTTTTACTGGTGGGCGGTACAGGGATCGAACCTGTGACCCTCGGCTTGTAAGGCCGATGCTCTCCCAGCTGAGCTAACCGCCCCAGAGTGAGGTGATTATTTAACAAAGCCACAGGCCTACGTCAACGAAAAAAGCTCTGCGCAAAAAATAAAAATTTACTCGAGAACAGCGAAGCTCCCTTCCTCGTTTTTACTGGGGGACAACCGGGGTACCCATCTTCGTCAAATCAATCATTTCAGCGCCAAATGCCTCCAAGGGGAACTCCTTAAAAAGCTCCTGGCCGTCCGCCAAGGCAAGGGCGGCCTCCAGGACCTGATCAGCATGTTCCATGACCTGAATATCAAGGCTGTTTAAGATCTTGGCCGGTATCTTTTCCAGATCACGCTCATTATCCTTCGGAATAAGGACATGGGTGATATTGCCCCGGCGCGCGGCAAGCAGCTTCTCAGTAAGGCCGCCTATGGGCAGGACGCGACCACGCAGGGTGATTTCACCTGTCATGGCGACATCCTTGCGCACCGGAATCTTCAGAAGCGCCGACACAATTGAGGTGGCCATGGTTACGCCAGCAGACGGGCCGTCCTTGGGAATGGCCCCTTCCGGAACATGGATATGGATATCGAGCTTCTGGTAAAAATCCTGGGAAAGGCCAAGCCGCATCGAACTGGCCCGCACATAGCTCAGGGCTGCCTGGGCTGACTCCTGCATGACATCACCGAGCTTACCGGTAATGGTGAGCTTGCCGTTACCAGGCATGAGTACGGTCTCAATCTGGAGCAGTTCGCCCCCCACCTCGGTCCAGGCTAGACCAGTGGTCAGGCCGATCTGATCAATCTCTTCCGCCAGGCCAAAACGATGTTTCGGAGGTCCAAGATACTTGCGGACAGACAGGGGCGTTACCCGATAACGCTTCTTGCTGTTTCCCTTTTTCAAACGATCACGGGCAATCTTCCGGCAGATGCTTGCCACAGTCCTTTCCAGGCTGCGCACACCGGCCTCCCTGGTGTAACAGCGAACAATCTCAAGCACTGCTTTTTCCGTGAAGGCGATGTCCGCCGGCTTAAAACCATTTTCAAGGAGCTGCTTGGGAACCAGGAAACCCTTGGCAATCTGCAGCTTATCCTCTTCGGTGTACCCGCTGAGCTTAATCACCTCCATTCGATCACGCAGAGGCGGTGGAATAGAGGGCAGCGTATTAGCGGTAGTAATAAAAAACACATCTGACAGATCATAATCCAGATCAAGATAATGATCGGCAAAGGTGCTGTTCTGTTCAGGATCGAGAACCTCAAGCAGGGCCGAAGAAGGATCACCGCGAAAATCGGTGGACATCTTATCAATCTCATCCAGACAGAATACGGGATTATTGACCTTTGCCTTCTGCAGGGATTGGATAATCTTACCGGGCATGGCACCGATATAGGTCCGCCGGTGGCCGCGAATCTCGGCCTCATCACGGACGCCACCCAGAGAAAGTCTTACAAATTGACGACCCATGGCCCTGGCCACTGATTTGGAAAGGGATGTTTTCCCGACTCCTGGAGGGCCGACAAGACAAAGGATGGGTCCTTTGATTTTCTTGACCTGAGCCTGAACAGCAAGATATTCAAGAATACGCTCCTTGGGCTCAGCCAGACCGAAATGGTCCTCGTCAAGAACTGCCTCGGCACCATCAGCGACCTTCTTGTCGCGCTTCTTTTCCAGCCAAGGCAGACTCAAAATAACGTCTATATAATTCCGGACAACAGTGGCCTCTGCTGCCATGGGCGACATGTGCTTTAGCTTCTTAAACTCCTGTTCGACCTTTTCCCTGGCAGCTTTTGGTAGCTTTTTGGCTTCAATCTGCTTTTTAAGCTCATTCATCTCAGAAGCGGCATCGTCCTCCTGCCCCATTTCCTTCTGAATAACCCGCACCTGTTCTGCCAGATAATAATCCTTCTGGGTCTTCTCCATCTTCTGCTTCACCTGGGAACGGATACTCTGCTCCAGACTGGCAATCTCGCTTTCGCGTTGCAACAGGGACAAAACAAGCTCCATCCGCTCCTTGACACGTATCGTACTGAGAATCTGCTGCTTTTCAGCCGTCTTCAAAGGCAAATGGGACGCAAGAACATCAACCAGCTTGGCCGCCTTATCTATTTTCTGTAAAGAGGCTATGACCTCCTTGGGAATCTTCTTGGTATGCTTGCTGTAAAAATTAAAAGAAGAAAGAATTTGCCTGGTATAGGCATCGATTTCGACATCCTGTTCAGGAGATTCCTCAACCTCCTCCACCTCAACCGCCAGATATTCGTCCTCATCAACAAAGCTGCTAACCTTGGCGCGACGCCGTCCTTCAACCAAGGCCTTGATGGTCCCATCAGGAAGGCGGAGGAGCTGAAGCACACCGGCAATGGTTCCCACATCATGCACCGCATCCATGGCCGGATCTTCATCAGCACCATCTATTTGAGTGACCAGAAAGATCTCGGAGCGTTCCTTCATCGCCTTTTCCAGGGCAGCAATGGATTTTTTCCGGCCCACTACAAGGGGGGCGACCATATGAGGATAGAGAACAATATCCCGAAGAGGCATCATGGGATAGCGGTTTTCCATGTCGAATGAAGGGGTTGCCTTGTCGTCAATCAAATTCATAACACCTTTATGTCCTTAACCTATAATCGCTAAGGGATGAAGAAAGAGAAGGCCAAGCCACCTCAGCAAATTGGTGCTGAGACAGGATGGCCTTCAAGAATTACAATAAACAAAGGGCGCTCACTTAAGCGCTCTTCTTTTTCTCATTTTCATAGAGAATGACAGGATAGTCACCATTAAGAATAACCTGCTCGCTGATCACGCATTCCTTGACGTTCTCTTCAGAGGGAAGTTCATACATGACTTCAAGCATGGCCTTTTCAATGACGGAGCGCAGGCCACGGGCCCCTGATTTTCTCTTCAAGGCCTCCTTGGCAATGGCTGTCACGGCGCCTTCGGTGAAACGGAGACGAATATTCTCAAACTCAAAAAGTTTCTGATATTGCTTGGTCAGGGCATTTTTCGGTTCAAGGAGGATGCGGATCAGGTCTTCCTCGGTCAGCTCCTCCATGGTGGAGATCACTGGCAGACGACCGACAAGCTCAGGGATAAGGCCGAACTGGAGAAGATCTTCCGGCTGGATCTCGGCAAGAACCTCGCCCATGTTCTTCTTTGTGTCGCCGACCACCTTGGCCCCGAAGCCGATGGACTTGGTGCCGGTCCGCCGTTTAATCACCGAATCAAGTCCGACAAAGGCACCGCCGCAGATAAAGAGGATATTGGTGGTGTCAATGCGGATATAATCCTGCTGGGGATGCTTACGACCGCCCTTAGGAGGGATACTGGCCACCGTACCCTCAATAATCTTAAGCAGGGCCTGTTGGACGCCCTCGCCAGAGACATCACGGGTGATGGAGGCAGAATCTGACTTACGGGCAATCTTATCGATCTCATCAATATAGACGATTCCGTGCTGGGCCCGATCCACATCGTGGTCGGCGGCCTGGAGAAGATTGACCAGGATATTTTCCACGTCCTCGCCGACATAACCTGCCTCGGTGAGGGTGGTGGCATCGGCCATGGCAAAGGGAACATTAAGTATTTTCGCCAGGGTCTGGGCCACCAGGGTTTTACCAGAGCCGGTGGGGCCGATGAGAATAATATTTGATTTCTGGAGCTCGACGCCGGAACCATCATTGACGTAATTCGACCCTACCCGCTTATAATGATTGTGCACAGCCACGGACAGGGATCTCTTTGCCATCTCCTGACCAACTATGTAATCATCAAGATGGGCCTTGATCTCCCGGGGTTTCAGGGATGACTTGGCAGCGTCATGAACGGGCGCCTTCTGGAGGTCTTCCCGAACTATGTCGTTACAGAGATCAATACACTCGTCACAGATATAGACGTTGGGTCCTGCGATCAGTTTTTTTACTTCCTCTTGGCTCTTGCCACAGAAAGAACAGAGTACATCAGGATCGTCGGTTTTGTTACCGGCCATAATCAGCCTTCCTCTTCACTAAATTCACGATGGGTCAGCACCTTGTCAATGATGCCGTATTTTTTTGCATCCACTGCACTCATATAATAATCACGATCTGTATCCTTGCTAATTTTTTTCAAGGTTTGACCGGTGGCCTTAACCAGCATCTTGTTGAGATCCTCCCGCATGCGCAGGATTTCCTTGGCGTGGATATCGATATCCGAGGCCTGGCCCTGAAAGCCGCCCATGGGTTGATGGATCATAATGCGCGAATTTGGCAGGGAGTGACGCTTGCCCTTGGTCCCGGCAGCAAGCAGGAAAGCCCCCATGGATGAGGCCTGGCCCATGCAGAGGGTGGCAATATCACATTTGATATACTCCATGGTGTCATAGATTGCCAAGCCAGCAGTAACAGAGCCACCCGGGGAATTGATATAAAAGGTAATATCCTTATCCGGATCGTCCGCCTCCAGAAAAAGAAGCTGGGCGATAATAAGATTGGCAACATCATCGTTCACCTGGGTGCCCAGGAAAATAATACGCTCTTTTAAGAGCCGTGAATAGATATCAAAGGCGCGCTCCCCTCGCGGGGTTTGCTCAACTACCATGGGAATCAAACTCATGCCTTGTCTCCTGCATCCTTGCTAGGTGCTACATAGGTAATCTTTGTTTCATTACGCAAAAACTCAACAATCTTCTCATTAAGAATTTCATGCATGAAGGGCAGAAGATCCTCACGGCGGGCAAAATATTTTTTCACATCCGCAACGGTCATGGAATATTGATTGGCAATACGCTCAAAACCCTTGGTAAGGTCATCATCATCTACCTTGATTCCTTCAACCTCAGCGATCTTCTTTAAAATAAAGTCGCCTTTCACTCTTTTTTCGGCATCTTCCCGATAATCTTCAATAAGTTTATCACGGCTGACACCGGCGGCCTCAAGACTCATCCCCTGGCGCTCCAAGGTCTCTTCCAGCTGCTTAATATGATGGCTGATCTCATGGGCAACCAGACGTTCAGGCACGACAAAGTCATTATTACTCAGAAGTTTCAGCATAATGACGTCGGTGAGGTCACCGGAACGACTCTTTTCACGCTCTTGAGCAATCTTCTTTTTGATATCTGCTTTGAGTTCATCAAGGGTCTTAAAGTCTTCGGAAACTTCCTGGGCAAACTCATCATTAATCTCGGCTAAAACCCTCTCCTTGAGATCCTTAACCTTGATACGAAACTCAATTTTTTTGCCAGCCAGGATCTGGTTGGCAAAATCAACCGGAAAGTCAATCTCCTTGGTGACCTCTTCGCCTGTTTTCAAGCCGATCATGGCATCTTCGAAGATTTTACCATTCTTGCCTGAACCGATATCAATGGGATAATCAGTGCCCTTAACATTATCCATCTCAGTGCCATCGTCAAAGGCGGTGAAATCGATGGTTATAACATCGTCGCGGACAGCGCTCCGATCTTCGACAGTGCGCAGGGGTGCCATTTCACGACACATGCTTGCCAGTTTATTATTGATGTCGTCGGCAGTCACCTTGAGCTCAGGCATCTCCACTTCAAGACCTTTGTAGGTGCCCAGTTCAAATTGGGGCTTGATGTCGATCTCGGCTACATAGGTAAAGGTGCCGGCATCATCAAAACTATGGGAGCGGATATCGGGATGAACAACGGCCTCCAACTTTGACTCCTCAAGGGCGTCGAAATAGGTGTCTTGGACAAGCTTATCGGCAACCTCGTTATAGACCGACTCACCGTAATTTTTCTCAAGTACCTTACGGGGGGCTTTGCCTTTGCGAAAGCCGCGGATTTCCACCTCGCCAGCTAATTTCTGGAATGCCTTATCAAGGCTTTTTTTGACATCTTTTTCTGGAACAACAATAGTAAGAGCGCGACCAAGGGCGCTGGATTCTTCAACATTGACCTGCATTGCATTATTTCCTTATATTTCTTTTAACGATTCTTCTCCCGCTTGAGACAAGCAGAAAAAACAAAAAAGAAGGTCTCCCAGATAATCCCGACAACCTTCGGACCTGACAATTGGTGCGAGAGGGGGGAGTCGAACCCCCACACCAAAGGCGCTGGTTCCTAAGACCAGTGCGTCTACCAATTCCGCCACTCTCGCTAGAACCGAACAAAAATAATCAACTTTCGCCTCCCAGTCAAGGTGGAGGATGCAAAGACTGTATAAATAGTTACTACTGTCCCCCTTATTTAGCGGTAATCCTTTGTGATTTTAAGTTCAAAGCCAGAGTTGCCCCTAAAGCCCTCACATCCATTAATCTATTGACAGAGAGCAGGAGAATTGCTAGCTACTAGCCTTTATCTTTTACATCTCCTCAACCCATCAATCATGGGCTTTATTTAGAATTTTTTCTTTCCGAAAGATGGTTCATATATGACCAATAAATCATTTACAGCAAATGGGCTGCCAACGCTAATCGGCTCAATCCCCCTCGCCAGTCACGACCAGGCGCTGGACTGGATCCTGGATCACACCCCGGAAATCCCCCTCTGGCCCCAGCTTCCCGGCCTGGCCCAAGAAGCCATGTTGGTCCAGTTTCTTGAAGGTTTTCCCGGCCTGGCAAGCGACGGCGGCAAAACCTATTTCAACACCCTTTCCCCTGAATTTGCCGACGAGACCCTGGCCTTTTTTGAGGAATATCTGGCAATCTGTGACGATCCTGCCGCCTTGGCGCAGTCCCGTTTTCAGGTCAGCAAGGAGAGGGCTGCCGGACTATATGCCCTTGCCGAACGGATGACAGGTAGGGAGTCGGCAGCTATCAAAGGGCAAATCACTGGCCCCTTCACCCTCCTTACCGGGGTGACAGACCAAGAGCAGCGTGCCAGTTATTACGATCCGACCCTGCGCGAGATCATCCATAAAGGCCTGGCCATGAAGGCCGCCTGGCAGGTGCAGTTTCTGAAGAAAATAAATGATACGGTCATCCTCTTTATGGATGAACCGGCCCTTGCCGGCCTTGGCTCTTCCGCCTTTATCTCCATTTCCAAGGAGAGCCTCGCCGAAGACCAGACCGAGGTTATTACCGCCATTAAGGAGGCGGGCGGCCTGGCAGGCGTCCACGTTTGCGCCAATACGGACTGGCCATTGCTGCTCTCCCTTGACTACGACATCATCAATTTTGATGCCTATGGTTTTTTTGACCGCTTTGTTTCCTACAAAAAAGAAATCCATGCCTTTTTACAACGGGGCGGCATCATTGCCTGGGGCATCGTACCCACGGCAAGGGAGGAGGATGTTCTTAACGAGTCCAGCGCCAGTCTGACCGCACTCTGGAAAAAACAGGCCGGGGAGCTGTGCAGTGCTGGGTGGGACTATGCCTCAATCCTGAGCCAGAGCCTTATTACTCCGAGCTGCGGCACAGGCTCCCTCTCCCCTGAAGCGGCCCGCAAGGTCCTGGAGATGACCCGTGATATCTCCGCTGCCCTCCGCCGGGAATACCTCCCCTAACCGACCACTAAAATTGCCCAGGCCTTTTCCCATATCGTGGCCCCAGCTAATAACGGATACAACTTCGCAGATATATAATGGAAGACTTAAACCAAACCCTCCAACAACGCCGACAAAAGGCCGCCGAAATGGCGGATCTAGGTGTAAAACTTTACATCAATGATTTCAAACCACTTCACTCCCTGCGTCAGGCCCTGCCCCAGATGGCCTATGATGATCCAGACTTTGCCTTGAGTGAAGGCGAGTTTACCGTAGCCGGCCGTATTATTGCCATGCGTGATTTTGGCAAGGCCGCCTTTCTGCAGCTCCAGGACGAATCGGGCCGCGGCCAGGTGTAT
>JBFFNX010000102.1:0-10573 GCA_041562995.1 Desulfurivibrionaceae bacterium | reverse complement strand
GCTGTGCCCCAAAGCTCCTTAATTATGCCGCCCGCCACCAGCTTACCCCCCTGGGAATCAGCGAGTTTTACCTTGGCCGCGAAAACCGTTCGCAAACCAGGCAGCATGGCAATTTTTATTCCTCCTGTGCCGGCAAATGTCAGCCCATCCTCGGCTTTCTTCTTTGCGGTTATAATGACTCAAGGCGCCCTTGAAATGCAGCCTAACCACAAACTCGATATCATCCATCGCGACCCTCATCTTGTGGTGGTCAACAGGCAGGGCGGCCTCTTGTCGGTGCCCGATCCTGGCCCTGACAAGCAGGACTGCATTGTCGGCGACTCGCTCTACGGCAAGGGCAAAGAGGCTGACCGCCTCATGCACCACGCCGTCTTTCATTCTTTTTTTTTCCTGCCACCGGGAAAGAAACAGCTTCACCTCGGCGCCTCCTTTTTAATAAATATTCTTTGCCACCCAAGCAGAAGCCCTTGCTTAAGGTTTTCTGAGAAGATACAACAAGAGTATTGTACGGAAAAGATAGGAGTTTCTACCCACATCTTGCCCTGACCTGCCTCGTGAAATGGCGAAGGAAAGCTCTCCGAGATGCCCCTCTTTAACAAAGACAAGATACAGCTCAAGAAACCTTTCTTTCTTCTCCTTGGTTTCACCCTCTATCCCCTGCTGATCTTTTTCGGCCTTGCCGGCTATTTCCTGGAAGAGCATCATTTTCAAAAAACCGTTCTAAGCGACCTTAAAACGGTGGATAAACTTATCAGCCACCAGGGCGAACTGCACTCAAGGGAACTCCAATCCCTGATCAGCCATTACACGACCGATCCTGCCCTGCAACAGGCCTTTCTTTCCCAGGCCCGCCCGGAACTCTATCGAGCTGCCCTTCCCTCTTTCCGGGCCATCCTTGACCAGGACATCAGCCATTTCTACTTCATAAATCTCGACAAAACCTGTTTTCTGCGGGTCCACAACCCCGAGCGGCACGGCGATCTCATCACACGCTACACAACCGAAGAGGCGGCCCGCACCGGTCGTGTTTCTGCAGGTCTTGAAATGGGGCCATACGGCACCTTTACCCTGCGGGTGGTTCAACCCTGGTATGTTGACGGCATGCTCATCGGCTATATTGAACTGGGCCGCGATATCAAAAATATGACCCGCAATCTGCAAAACATTCTCGGCATGGAGCTCTTTGTCCTGATCAGCAAAGACCATCTTGATCGCCAAAAATGGGAAGAAGGGCTGTGGATGACCGGCAGAACAGGAAATTGGGACGAAGACAAAAAGCATATTATCTTTGACCGGACCATGGCCGGGCTCCCCAAGGAAATTGTCACATATCTGGATTTACCCCACGAGGCCAAGGAAGACCTGATGTTTCGTGCCTCCATTGCCGGCACAAATTACCGAGGGGGCTTTGTTCCCCTGCGCGATGCCAGAGACAACGTCCTTGGTGAAGTTATTGCCCTCCGTGACTGCACAGATGAACTGTCCTCCCACACCTTGAGCATCCTCTTTGTGATCAGCAGTGCCGGGTTGGGTGTCCTTATCTTCACCCTTTTCTACGCCTACGCCAACAGCCTCGAAGGGCGCCTGCTGCAGACCTACTCCGATCTCAATACGGAGATTGAATCCCGCAAGGCGGTTGAAGAGAGCTTACGAAGCCATGAGGATGAACTGGAACTTCTGGTCCAGGAGCGTACCCGTCGCCTTGCACAGACCAACAGCCAACTGCAGCAGGAGGTCAAGGAGCGTATCAAAATTGCCGAAGAGCTTCTCAAGGCCCAGCGCCTGGAGTCCATCGGCATTTTGGCGGGTGGCATTGCCCACGATTTCAATAATTTACTGACGGTTATCCTGGGCAACATCAACCTCGCCGCCATGGACAAGAACCTGTCAGCGGATGGCAAACTCCTTCTTCAGGAGGCGGAAAAGGCCTCTTTGCAGGCGAGAACCCTGAGCCAACAGCTTATCACCTTCTCTGATGGTGGCAGCCCCTTCAAGGATGTGGTTGATGTCGCCCAACTCATAAAAAGGGTTGTCAATGGTCTGCTGCCAGACAGTGTCACCTGCAGCTATGACATTCCGCAGGATCTCTGGCCGGTTGCGGCTGATAGCAAGCAACTTGAACAGGTTCTCAATAATATTTTGGCGAATGCCTGCGCAGCCATGAACAACCAAGGCCAGATGGAAATTTCTTGCCGCAACAAAGATTACGGCGACCAAAAGGACCTCTCCCTGCCCGCCCATAAATTTACTACTATTGCCATCAGGGACAACGGTTGCGGAATTTCCGAGGAGACCCTCTCCAAAATTTTTGACCCCTATTTCAGCAACAAGGGTAAAGACAGTACTAAGGGCAGCGGTCTGGGTCTGGCAATTGCCCACTCCATCATTGCCAAACATGAGGGCTTTATCCGCGTTGAATCCCAGGAAGGCCAAGGCTCGACATTTACCATCTATCTCCCGGCCCAGGCAGATGAGGAGAGTGGATAGGGGAGCGCACCATCTCCAAAAAATCATGGATCGGGCAGGCGGCAATAGTTAATGAAAGTGCGGCAAGCAGCAAAACAGTTGAGCCCAAATAGTTCATTTTCGCTTTCCCGGCGGTCTCCTTTATTTTCTAATTGCGTCTCATCAGGACCATGGATCGACCAGCAAGACTCTTTGTCCCCTCCGGGTCCATTTGACTAGAATGAGCCTGCTGCCTTCTCTGTTATTTCCTTTTTTCACCACGGCTGACCGCGCTCCCTTTGCCATGGTTTTTCTGTTCATATTTTCCTTATTCCCTGGTAGGATATGCACTTAAAGTTGGTAACTGTTTTAAACACAGCCCCTGAGTTGAACCCATGAAGATTCTCATCGTTGACGACAGCAAGCTTTCACGGCTTACCATCTTAAAAAGAATGCCGGCGGCCATTAAAGAGTCTGCTGACATCATGCAAGGGACAAACGGCATCGAGGCCGTTGAGCTCTACAAAAAACATCAGCCCGACATTGTCTTTCTTGACCTCACCATGCCTGAAATGGATGGCTTTGAGGCCCTCGGCCACATCAGGGATTTTGACAAAAATTCCAGGGTGTATATCGTCACCGCCGATGTCCAGACAAAAGCCAGGGAAAAGGTTATGTCCCTTGGGGCTACGGGTGTCGAAGCCAAACCCATCGCCGAAGAGAGGCTGGCAGATATTTTCGCGATGATGCCGCAGGGAAAACCATGATCAAGGATGAACTCCATGAGGTTCTCAGCGAACTGATCAATATCGCCTTTGGCTCGGCCACCGCCACCATTGCCGAACTTTTTGATAATTTTGCCACCCTCCACATCCCTGACATCAGCCTCATTGCCCTGGAAGATCTTGACGCCTTCATCCTCAAGGACTTCAACTTCCAGCCAATCTACACAACCACCCAGCAATTCAAAGGCCAGTTTCAGGGCGAAACTGTCTTTGCCATTGACAAAGACAGTGCTCAGAATATGCAAAATATCATTTTTGCAGAGGATGGCCCTGACCAGAACGACGCGCTCACCGTTGATGAACTCAAACAAAGCATCATGGAGATTGCCAACATCCTTGGCTCATCCTGTATCGGCAAGTTAGCGGAGTTGCTGAGCACCAATGTGACCTTCGCGCCGCCCTCCATAGAGTTTTCCCAAAGCTTGATGAAAGACAGCGAAAAGATGGCCTACAACCATATAATCGTGATCAGCACCGTGCTCGATTTTCAGGACATGGAAGTCCACGGCAAACTTTTTATCATGTTCACGGATGAGATGTTCAATTGGCTGGAAACGGCCCTCGAAGAGTTCATGGAAAACCTGTAGATGCTTGACGAAAAATCCATCCTCGATACCATTGAAAATGGGATCTTGATCGTCAACGCCGATTTGAAAATTCTTTTATGGAACAGATGGCTGGTTCTTCATACCGGCATCAGTAAAGAGGAGGCCCAGGACAATCTCTTGTCCACCCTCTTCCCCGCCACAAATTTCAACCTGCTGACGCGCAAGGTTAAAATAGCCCTCAAGCTCAAGTCATCCACCTTTACCAGTTCATCGGTGGAGAAATTCATCATCCCCATCAAACTCCAGAAGATCACCAAGTCCATCTTTCACCACATGCGGCAGGATGTGGTGATCACCCCTCTCAACGACAGCCAGGTAAGCATTATTATCTACGATGCGTCGCCACTGCTGGAGGCGAAGACCATCATCAATGGCCAGCTTATGGTGATGGAGAAACAGGCCACCACAGACACCCTCACCGGCTGTTACAACAGAAAGATGTTCAACGATCTCCTCAAGTCAGAGGCCAAGAAGGCGGCTCGCCACCACAAAAAATTCGCCCTGATCCTTCTTGACATCGACAACTTCAAATCCGTCAACGATACCTATGGCCACCTCACCGGCGATGAGGTCTTAAAAGAAATGGCTGCCGTTACCAGGGAGACCATTAGAGAAAGCGACATTTTTGCCCGCTGGGGAGGGGAGGAGTTTGCTGTTTTACTGCCAGAAACAGGGCTGAAAGGCGCTGCGATCCTGGCTGAGAAGATCAGGGGCAACATCAAGTCCCATCGTTTCGGCAAGGCAGGCAACCTGACCTGCAGTTTCGGGGTGACCCAGTTTGATCCGGACGAGCCCAGGGACACCCTGATCAGCAATGCCGACTGGGCCCTCTACCACGCCAAGAACCACGGCAAAAACCAGGTGGCCATCTTTGACAAGGGCGAAACCAGGACCTGGCATAAGATGGAAGATTCCTGACCTCTTTCCCTGACTATTACACCACCACGCCATACTCCTTAATCTTGTTCAGCAGCGAGGGATAGCTTAGCTCAAGCATCTCGGCGGCCCGGGACCGGTTGCCCTTACACGCGGCAAGGGTCTTTTCAATGAGGCTTTTCTCCCAGACCTTTTTGGCCTCTTTCAGCGAATAGCCCTCAAAGAGAGTGGCACCCCCGCATGGCGATGCCCCATCCGTGAGCATGGGGAAATTTGCAGGCACCAGGGTGTCGTCATCCGCCAACACCAGTGCCCTTTCAATGGCATTTTCAAGCTCGCGTACATTACCGGGCCACGGGTATTTCAGCAGCATCTTCATGGCCTCCTTGTCAATCCGCGAGGCCACCGAACCCATCCTATCCTTAAATTTGGCGATGAAATGGTCGCAGAGCAACGGAATATCCGCCGGACGCTGCCGCAGGGACGGCAGGCTGATGGGCAGGACATTCAACCGATAATACAGATCCTGGCGAAAACGGCCCTCCTCCACCTCCTGGGCGAGATCCCGGGCCGTGGCCGCCACCACCCTGACATCAACGTGCAGAGACTGGGAGGCGCCCACCGGCCGAATCTCCCCCTCCTGGAGGACCCGGAGAAGCTTGACCTGGAGCTGCAGGGGTAGATCACCGATTTCATCCAGGAAAATAGTCCCCCCGTCCGCCTCCTCAAACAACCCTTTTTTATCACGATCAGCACCGGTAAAGGCCCCTTTGACATGGCCGAAAAAGAGGCTCTCCAGCAGATTCTCAGGCACACAACCGCAGTTTTCCACGACCAGGGGCATGGTAGCTCGCCTTGAGGCAAAATGAATGCCCCGGGCCACAAGCTCCTTGCCCGTGCCTGATTCGCCGGTGACAAGGACCGTTGTGTCAAACTGGGCAACCTTGGCGGCCAGCCGGAACACATCGCGCATGGCCTTGGAATGGGCCAGCATGGTGCCGAACCGGTACTCGTCCTTCACCTGACTTATCTGCAGCTTGAGACTGCGATTTTCCCTCTTCAGATTTTCACGCTCTTCCGCCTTTTTCAGGGTAAGGAGAACCTCGTCGGTCTTAAAGGGTTTGGTGATAAAGTCATAGGCCCCGAGCTTCATGGCCTCAATGGCCGTATCAAGGGCGCCATAGGCAGACATCATTATCACCGTGGCCTCCCCCCGCAGCTCGGCAGAGGCCTGCAGAAACGCCATACCGCTCATATTAGGCATCTTAATATCGCAGAGGATAAAGTCAAAAAAGTGGTGCTGGAGAAGATCGAGCCCTTCACGACCGTCGGCACCGGCAGTGACCTGATAGCCGGCCTTTTCCAACAGCACGCTGAGCATGTGGCGCATATTGGGCTCATCATCAAGGATGAGAATTTTCTTGCTGACTTCTTCTGTCATTTCTCTTTATCGTGGTGATTAATGTGACCTGAATGAGCCAGGGGCAAGAGGACAGTAAACACACACCCCCCCTGCGGCCGGCGGGCGGCTGTGATTCTGCCCTTGAAATTTTCAAGTATCATATAACTTACGGACAGGCCAAGTCCAGTGCCCTTACCCGGCTCCTTGGTGCTGAAGAAGGGATCAAAAACTGCTTCGACATTGACACCATCAATGCCGGGGCCATTATCGGCAAAGGAAATTTCCAGGGCCGCCACCTCTCCCTGGCCTGGTTCAAGCTCGGCGTTAACATTGGCCGTGGCGATGGCCAGCATGCCGCCATGCTCGGCGCCGTTACCCTGCACGGCGTCAGCGGCGTTCATGATAATATTCAAAAAGACCTGGCGCAACTTATCGCTGACGGCGTGGACCGTGTCATGGTCAGCACCCAAATCAAGGGTAATGGCCATGTTCGCGAGCAGGGGTTGATTTTTGAGACCATCGTGGAGGTCGGCCAACAGCTCATGGACATGCAGCACGCCCTGTTCCTCCACACCGGTACGGGCCAGATCAAGGAGCTGGCGGATAATCGTGTTTATCCTGCTGATTTCAGTAATGGCCCGACTGATAAAATCTTGCCGTTCCCCAGCCTCCAGATCCGGCTGTTTCAAAAGCTCCAGATAGCCAAGGACAATACCCAGCGGATTGCCGATCTCATGGGCAATGCCAGCGGACAGGCGCCCGACTGAGGCGAGCTTCTCGGCCCGGATCACCTCATGCTGCGCCTTTTTTAACGAGCGGTTGGTCTCTTCCAGGGCCACAACCATGTCCTGCAGCTTTTTCCGGTCGGTATTGATGCGGCGCAGCATACTGTTAAGGGAGGTAGAGAGGGCGCTGACATCATCCCCTCTTCTATCGCTCAAGAAATAAAAGGCATCATCATCCTGGTACTCTTCAGCCCGTTTGACCAGACGTTGCATCGGTTTCATCACCAGCTTGACCATGCGCTGATAGGCCAGAAAGGTGAGAACAGCGAGATTTAACAAGAAATAAAGGACAATGAGGCGCTGACCGGCAAAAAGGCCATGATAGAGAGGGCTCAGGTTGAGGGCCACCCCCAGGCCGGCCACCAGCTGACCCGTATCGGAACGGGCCGGTGAGGCCAGCAGTACATAGTCAAAGCGCCGACCCAGAAGACCAAAACTGCTCCCGGAGGTCCCCTTTTCAATCACCTTGGCAACAACCGCCCGCCTTGTCACCCTTTCCAGATCATGACGGGCGCTACTCTCCGGCCGGGAATGGAATTGTACTACTCCCGAGGCATCAACAACAACCAGATCCATGCCGGCCTTATGGGCCAGAATGGCGAGTTGGTCAAAAAGGGGGGGGGAAAGGCTTTTCTCCTGACCCAGGCGACCGGCCAGCACGTCGACAACCACCTCGGCCTTGGCCATTTCGGCGCCAAGAAGACGCTTCTGGTTGCTCATACTGACCACAACATCGATGAGCAGCATACCCGTGGCAATGAAGATCGCCAGGCCCAGGATAATCTTAATTTTCAGCCGGTAGGATTGCACCTGATCACACGGTCTGGCAAGGGGC
The DNA here is from genome assembly GCA_041562995.1 of Desulfurivibrionaceae bacterium. GTDB lineage: Bacteria > Desulfobacterota > Desulfobulbia > Desulfobulbales > SURF-16 > BM506. Next base: position 2,837 of record JBFFNX010000102.1, on the reverse strand, counting down.
CATATTATTTTACCCCAGCCAGAAATTCACTGAGTTCAGTGACGGCCATGGCATAGCGATTGGAATTGTTCCAGGCGGTAATGGCCTGGAAGTTGGGATAGCCGGCCACAAAGCGCATGCCCCCCTCCTTATCCAATTCAAGGCCCACGATGGAGAGATCCTTGTTGGCAGGCGAGGCTGGCAACTTGATGCCCTGAGCCTGTTCAATCCTGACGACACTCACCCGGGCCTTACGCCCCTTGGCATAGGCCTTTTCCAGGATTGGGGCCTTCAGGGCCGAACCGATCTCGGCATAAATGGGGGCTTCATAGACCCAGCCATAACGCCGGAGATAATTGGCGATGGAGGCCAGGATATCATCGATACTGTGCCAGACGTCACGCTGGCCGTCCTTGTCAAAATCCACCGCATACTCGCGAAAACTCGATGGAATGAACTGGGTCTGGCCAAAAGCGCCACCATAGGAACCGGGCACTGATTTCGGATCGACCTTATTCTCCCGACAGAGCAGGAGAAAATGAACAAGCTGGCCACGATAGAAGGAGGAGCGGCGCGGATAGGCATCAAACATGGTATTTAATGTCTGCAGCATATCAAAGCCGCCAGTATTCTTGCCAAAGCGGGTCTCGATGGCCCAGATAGCAACCACCACTTCGCGCTCAACCCCCAGTTCGTGCTCCACCCGATCGAGAATATCCTTGTACTGGATAAGCTTCTCCCTACCCTCTTTGATCACCGCCGGGGTGATAAACCGGGGATAGTAGTCATAATAGGGTTTGGCCTCCCACTGGGAGTCCATGAGCTCAAGGACCCGGCGCTTAATGGTCAGGCCGCTAAAAATCGTATCCAGCTCCTGCTGGCTGAAATGATGCTTGGCACGTAACTCGGCAAAGAGCTCCTGATAGCGTTTGCTGGTCAGATCAATGGCCTGACCGTCCGTGACCAGATCCGCCGCCTTGGGCTTATCAGGAGGGGCCGCGAGCAAAGAGACAGGAAGCAGGGTACAAAGAGCCACGAGGAAAAGGAAGAGCCATTGTTTTTTTAATTCCATGGGAAAGATAACGTCCTTACGAAAGAGTCTTGAGGAAAATCCACGATTTACCAAAAAATGATTTCTGGCCTTGCTTCTCCCCAGGAAACCATAGAGAGGGAGAGGATACAAAGTTTTTTTATAAAACCCCGGTTGTTTCCGACTTTTCCTCGGCCACCTCTGTTCTCTGCCGAAACGTTGCTAAGAACAGGGCCATGGCCGCGCCACGCCTCGTCAGCCCCTAAAGGCGACAAAAAAGGCGCTTATGAACTGCTGAACCAGGGCGGCAGGCAGCTGGTTAATGCCGGCGGCAGCGGCCCGGCCACCGCCGGTGGGGAAGGCCTGGCAAAGCTCCAGCGCCCCTTTTTTCCGGGCCAGCGGGGCACGGACACTGACCACATAACCGCCCTGGCCGTCATCCACCAGCAGGGCGTGGGCCTTGTCCGGGTGTTCCCGGGCCCGCTCATTGCTGAACACGCCGGCCGTGCGCCGGGCCCAGGCTTGACAGGGGAAGATATAGAGGCGACCGTCCTCCTGTTCGACCTCAGGAGATACGGCCCTGGCCGTGGTCATGTCATCATGAAATCCCTGGCGCAGGGTGGCAAGGACCTTGCTGTCGTCATAAAAGCGCAAGGGATCCTGGTAGGGTTGAACGGCCTTAAAGAGCTCGACCGGGTCAAAATGGAGATCTGCCACCTCTTTGCCGTAGCCGTTATAGTTGAGGAGCTCGCCAAGTTCACACAGCACCACCATCTCTTGCCCAGAAAAATTCGCCTCTCTGCCCAGGCGAGCTGCTGAATCGTGGAGGTTGTCACCAAAGGCTGCAACCACCCCCCAGCCGGGAAACCTGCCGGCAAGCAGACGGTTAATGATCAGGCCGGTACAGATTTCCGGGTCCGGGTCAATATGACTGGTAAGGCCACTATGCTCCGGAATGTCGCCGGGATGGTGATGATCGGCATAGAAAACCTGGCAGCCGTCAGCAAGCAGATTGACCAGTGGCCCGTTATTGGTGGCCATGGAGATATCAAGCACTGTCAGACGGGCGCCGGCATGGTCAGCCATGGCAACCACCTTGTCAAGGAGCCTGATGTCCCTCTTCACCCCGGAAACCAGCAGGGAACTACGGGGCTCGGCAAGACGAAGCTGCTGAAGGGCGGCAATACCGTCGGCATCGCCGTTAAAAACATCAATATCCACAGTTTTTTCCCGGTACTCCAAAGGAGGTTTGAGCAGGGGTTAACAACCCCAGCTCCTGTTAAAAGTCATCATGGCTGACAGGATCGGTGCTGGTGGCAAACTCAAAATCACCGCCAAAATTTTCCTCATAGCCGATGCCCAGGGCCTGGCCCAGGGCGACCAAGGAGAACAGGACCGAAACCCGTTTATCATCGCCACTTTCAGAAAATTTGACCTGCATACCCCAGCAGCCTGGCTGATAGAGGAGGGATAGCGACTGGCTGATAACATTGTCAATGGCCAGGGATTTCTTGATATCGCCCTTGACCGAGATATTCTCCGTAAGCCTCACCAGCGCACTGCCGTTGATCTCGTGGATGACGCTATCCCTGTTATAGCGATAATCCACCGCCAGAAAATCACCGCGGAGGCTGGAGTAGCGGGTCAGCAAATCATAGGCGACAGTGCCGCGACCGTAAACGCTGACATCCGTGGAATAATAAAGCCGCAGCCGTTCCAGGGGATAGATATCAAGGTCGAACTCCAGATTGCCATAGGGCTGAAAATCCTTGCGGTGGTCATAGGAGTGGTTGACGTTGAAGGAGCCGAAATAACGGTTGTATGTCTT
>JBFFNX010000101.1:0-10584 GCA_041562995.1 Desulfurivibrionaceae bacterium | reverse complement strand
CAGTTGATCACCACCGTGGTGAGCAACAGAAACAGAACAAAAAGGACGTGAAGCAACCGGGTATAGAGATCAATCCGCTGATTATTTTCCTCAATATCGGTGACGATCATCGCCTGCAGCCTCTCGGCAACCTGCTTGAAACCATCATCAAGGCCGGCCCTCAGTTTGCCAAGCTGATGGATCTCCTTGCGGGCGGCAAAGATATCGCCCTCCTGCACCGCCTCCATATAATACTGGGAGGCCAGGACAAAATAGCCATTGTAATCGTCGCGCAACGAAAGGATACGGGGATAGAGATCATTATGGCTGACACTGGCCAACCGCACCAGCTCATCAAGCAAGAGTGCTATTTGATCGTGGCGCATATTAGCCTGATGAACATCCCCCTTCTCACCTGTGAGCAGACCATTTTCGTAATCTTCACTCTGGGCGTTAAAGAGGCTCTGGACAAGAATGCCTTTAGATGAAAGGGGGAAATCAATCTTTTGCAGATGGGTGTTGGAGATCTTCGTCTCATTATTCACCCAGGTGGTGGCCAGGGTGGCGGTAAGATAACTCAGCAAGGCCACGCTGACGCAGGCCCATATTTTGCTGCGAATATTACGAAGGATCTTCATAACACAACCTACTCAAAAATGGAGACAACCTTCACTGCCGGTGTTACCGCCGCGGGACTGATATAGCCGAAACCACCCGGATGGGCAGCAACAAACTCAACAACATCCCTGTCCGTCTTGACCGTGGGCGGCGGCATACCCTGACCACGAAACAACATCTTTTTCCGAAAGATCAAATACTGCCGGGATGATCTCTTCATAACAGTATAGCTGAAAGAGTCATAGATTTTTGGATTTTCGTTAATCACCACGGCAATACTTTCCCCGCTCGGCCAGCTCCGCTTCCTGGTCAAGAAAATAAGCTCTACCTCGTGGCGACTGATGGTTGCCACCTCATTACTGGCATTAACCACCATAACGAAATCTGCCTCAGCCCGGCAAACCCCACTCCCTGCGGCCCAAAGCCACAGTATGAAAATATACCCCCCAATATGGCCTTTAACTTTCATCATTATGATTAAAAATTAAAGGTGAGTCTCAGGGCGCCATACTGCCAATAGCGATCGGCACCCTCCGGATTGAAATAACTCATGTAAAAGGCCGTGCCATCAAGGGTGTGCCACTCGGCCTTAAAGGTCCAATTCTCGGTGATGTCATAGCGCAGGGCCGCAGCCAGATCCTTGCGCCAGGGGTAAAGGTTCCTGGCTCCCACTGGTTCATGACGATTTCTGATGAGGCGATAGTACTCATCATAGAACAGGGAAAGGGTCAACGCCTCAACGGGGGAGTAACTCAGGAGAACATACCAGGCCCGGGAACGGCCATCCAACGTCGTTACACAAAACTGTTCCTGCTTCCGGTCGGTCTCGCTATATTCGGCTGCGACACTGAACTGCCGCCAGTCATACTCAAGGGAGGCGATGAGCTTACTTTTAACCTGTAGGGTGCTCACCTGGGCTGTGTGGATGCGTGACTCATCATTTAAGGCCAAAAAAGTCACGGCGCCGCGCAGTCCCTCAATAGGGGGATTAATAAACAGGGCCGCGCCATACACATAGTCATTGTCGCGGGTGAGGTCATCCGTGGTCAAATCCACCGAATTTATCGCATTGTACCGACTGACAATCTCTGCAGCAGCCAAGGTGGCCAGGGAGTCATCGTCATAGTCGATCCGGCCACCGAAAAGCTGGTAATCGATATCCCCCCATTGGCCAAGGGGCAGATTACCATAGATCTCACCACCCCAATGGGCCTGCCAGGAATCGCGTCGGGTCTCGTCATAGATCGATTGGGGCAGAAAGATGAGGGGGCGCAGGAAATCAGAATCCCGCTCCATGTTGTAGAGGCCCATGGGCATCTTGATCTTGCCCAGGCGCACCCCAAAGGGGTCAGCAAAATGATATTCGGCCACCAACCAGTCGGAGCGGAGGTTGCCGTTGCTGGATTCGGCAAAATGACAATAAAGGGCCTGACCGCCTAGCCGAAACTTATCCGTGAGCTGGGCATTAATATTGAGGCCAATTTCTCGAAATTCAAAAATGCCTTTTTCAGTATCACCGAGAAAATTATTATCATTGGTGTTCAAATAGCCCTGGCTCAAAAAACCATGCACCTGGACCTTATCACCAAGATCAATGGCCCAAAGGGAGGAAGGCAGCAGCAAACAGGCGAGGAGGGCAAGAAGGAGAACCTTCGTCCTTACAGACACCAAAAGGGGAAGCAACATCAGGATTCAGCTCGCTTGAGATGGTAATCCGTGATTTTCTTACGGAGGGTGGTGGGTGAAACATCAAGGGTGGTGGAGGTGTGGGTAATGTTCCAGTTATGATCGACCAGCGCCTGGTTGATATACATTTTCTCCACGGAAGCCAGGGTACCGGTGATTGTCCGGCCGGCCAGCACCTGCTCATCACCCTGCGGCATGACCAGAGCATCGGCATCAATCTCATTACCATGGGCCAGCACTATGGCCCGGGTCAGGGCGTTTTCAAGCTCTCTGACATTCCCCGGCCAGTTACAGGAGCGGAGCTTCTGGCGGCCGGCAGAAGTGAGGCGAAGTGGCTGGCGCCCCATTTTAAAGGCAATCTTGGCCAGGAGATACTCGGCAAGCTGATCAATATCACCCCGCCGCTGCCGGAGGGGAGGCACTTCAACACTCACCACATTGAGGCGGTAAAAGAGATCCTCCCGGAACGAACCTTTATGAACCATTTCCTCAAGATTGCGATGCGTTGCTGTCACAATCCGGGCTTTCAGGGCCGTGGCCTTCAGCCCCCCCACCCGGACAAACTCATCCTCCTGAAGAACCCGCAACAGTTTGCTCTGCAGATCCAGGGACATATCACCAATCTCATCGAGGAACACCGTGCCCTGGCCAGCAAATTCCAGTTTGCCCTGCTTGGCATGGTCAGCGCCGGTAAAGGCCCCCTTTTCATAGCCGAAAAGCTCACTTTCCAGGAGGGTGGAGACAAAGGCCGAACAATTAATAGCGACAAAGGGATGATCAGGGCCCGATGCGGCATGGATAATCCGAGCCACCAGCTCCTTGCCGGTGCCGGACTCCCCCTTGACGAGCACCGTTACCCGGCTGCGGGCCAGCATGCCGATCTGTTTATGGATATCAATAATCTTCTGGTCGGAACCGATCATTGCCAAAGGGAATTCTTGAGGAGGGACGGCCTCGTTGCTATCAGCCAGGATATCCCTCGCCTTTGACGATTCCACCCTAGCAACCATCTGCAAAAGATCATCAAGATCCAACGGCTTTCGCAGATAATCAAAGGCACCGTCACGCATGGCCGTAACCGCCGCGCTGTTTTCCGTATTGCCGGTCATGATAACCACAGTCACCCCTGGCTGCTCAGCAATCATGGCGCGCAGAGCCTGCAAGCCGTGTTCATCCGGGAGATTGAGATCCAGAAGGACCAGATCAGGAACCAACTCCCCCAGGGCAATCATGCCGTCGGCGACATTATGGGCCACGCCAACCTGATGGCTTTCCGCCTTGAGCTGAATCTCTAGGGATCTGGCCAGGGCCAAATCGTCATCAACAATGAGAATTTTGATCATTGTTCCTTAATCCTTAAAAATAAGTGAAAAACGGGCGCCCCCATCGGGATTATTTTCTGCAAGAACCGATCCGCCCTGGTAATCCATCACCTTTTTAACATTTGCCAGGCCAAGGCCGGTGCCCAGCTCCCGGGTGGTGAAAAAGGGTTGAAACACCTTTTCCATCTGCTCCGGACGCAGGCCAGGCCCTTTATCTGCCACGGAAATCATCGCCACCCCAGCATCGCCACTCGGGTGCCTGCCGCTTATGGTGACGACACTGCCGGCCTCAGACCACTGGATGGCATTACCCACCAGATTGATCAGGGCCCGGCAGGAGTTTTCCTTGTCCGCCTGAAAGAGAAAATCCTTGAGTTCATCCTCCACCTGCAGATCGATTTTTTTCTTCTCCGCCTTTGGTTGTAAGGTGGTCAGCACCTCATCGACCAACTCGGCAAAGGTAATCGGCTTCTTGCGTATATCCATGGGCTTGCTGAATTGGAGCAGATCATCAAACATACCCTCCAGGCGCCCGACCTGCATGAGGGAGATGGCTGCCATCTCGCTATAGTCCTCATCACCCCTCACCTTGCGGGCCAAGGCCTGCAGATTAATTTTGATGGATGACAACGGATTGCGCATCTCATGGACAAGGCTTGAACTCATCTTGCCCACGGTACTCAAGGTGGTGCTTTGGATCATGGATTGCTGCTGTTTCTCCAAGGCATCCATCATGGCGTTAAAGGCCAAACCCACCCCCTGGACATATTCCTCCTTAAAAAAAGGCAGCCGCTCATTATGCTGGCCAGCGCTGATCCGGTGGGCAACCCGGGTAAGTTCATCAAGGGGAGCCGCAAGACGTTTTGAAAGATTTTGGGCCAGGACAACAAGAATAACCAAGGTGAGAAAGGCTGTAACCGAGCCATAAAGAACATACGTTTCAAACTGCTGCAAGGCACCACCGGCGCCAAACTGACCAATCAAAAGCCATTTAAACTCAGGGATGGGAGCCGTGATAGAATAGACCCTATTTTCATGGCAATCTACGCTTTTCCGCACCTCCCAAAGGGGGATGGCCAGCACCCCCGCGGGGACAATATCCTTACGGCATTCTTCCTGGGTGGCCTGATCACCAGTCAGCGGCGACCGATAGAGGACTCTGCCTTCCTCCGAGGCAAGAATATACCTGCCCCCTTCATTGAGGTCAGAGGTGTCGCCCAAAATTCGCCCCAAGGAACGACTGAGGTTGACTTCAGCAACCAGAAAGGCGCCGACTTCGCCCCTACTATTAAGCAATCCCTGGCCCACCGGCAAGATAACCTGGTTAGCGGCATTGCGATAATCGTCACCCAAAACAAAAAGTCCACCAGGGGCCTGGAGTTTCTCGCGGTAGGCGTCCGGAGGCGATTGCACCTCCTTGGTTGATCCTTCTGGATATCTCACCAGCAGCGACCAATCCGGCCGATACAGGCTTATGGAACGGTACGTAATATGGCCCTTGAAAAGTTTTTGGGCCGCCAGCAGAAAGACCTCATCGTCGCTCAAGCCTTTCTTGCCGCCATCATCAAAGGCCAGGTGATAAAAATCCTGACGGGTATGACTCACCCACGTCCGCAACCAGAGGAGGCGAGAGCGCAGGGAGAAGGCAAGATGCTCTTTTTCAACATTCTCAATGGTCTGCCGGGCAAAATAATGGTTTTGAAAGGCCATTACCAGGAGCGGGAAGAGCCCGACCACGGCCATGGCCAGGAAGATCTGCTTATTAAGTCCTGAGGTAATTTTCATAAAACAAAAGCGCCCTCTAATGGCAAGAATCGTATTATTTTTTTTCTACCCATTACATTACCAGATTTCCCGGACAGGGACCAAGAGCAATCATTTTGCGCGCCCAGGCTAGAACAGCGAATCAAGATATAAAATCCCCTTGCCCAATCCAACCAAGTACGTTATAAAAGGCGCTTCATTGCGCACCAGTAGCTCAGCTGGATAGAGTATCGGACTACGAATCCGAGGGTCGCAGGTTCGAATCCTGCCTGGTGTACCAGAAATTTCAAGGACTTAGCCTCTCGGCTTGGTCCTTTTTTTTTGCAGGGTACGGATGCATATCTTCTCAAAGGCAGCATCCCCAGATGGCAACCTCCTCGCTGCTTTCTATCTTCAGGTCATACTGCCCAGGGAGCAAGACAGCCAAGGGCTGGATCTCACAAATCCATTTCCCCTTGCGATACCAGCAGCCGTCGAGCCTCTGAAAATCAGGGCGCCTCTGTTTCGATTCCCGGCCCCGACACCATGCACTTAATGGCTTAAACATGGTGCTAATCACATTTTTTTTATATTTTCTGCCCCCTCCCCCGCCCCCTCCCCTCTGCAAACTTCATACCCGGAGCTCTCCACAAGCATACCAGGGCCAAAATGACAATGGGAGATAGGACCCTTTACCGCACCTCTTGCTGTTGTATAAGGGGCTGCCAATATGTATAATATTCATTGCAAGGCACCGCTGTGCTGAATCTGGAAGCGGGAGCTGTTTCCCCCCCGATCATACCTCTCGTTTAGACACATCTCCACGTAACCCGAGGGAGTCCGTTGCTTCCCAAGGGAAAAAAAGAAATGACAAACAAAAAAGAGAAACAGGCTCAAGTCAATACCGGAAAATCCTCCCGCGAAAAGGTAAAAAAACCAGCAGCAGTTGCCACCAACGCCCCCTTCCCCATTGTTGGCATTGGCGCTTCTGCCGGCGGCCTTGAGGCCTTTGAAGCTTTTTTCACTGCCATGCCACCGGACTCCGGCATGGCATTTGTCCTGGTGACCCACCTGGACCCGAGCCATGCCAGTATCCTGCCTGAACTCATTCAAAAGAAGACGACGATGCCTGTTAAGCAGGTCACAGACAACATGACGGTGGAACCGAACCAGGTCTATATCATCCCCCCCAACCGGGAAATGGCCATTTTGAACGGCACCCTGCAACTGCTGGAGATGACCCGGCCCCGGGGCATTAATCTGCCCATCGACACCTTCTTGCGCTCCCTGGCCAAGGACCAGGCCGGCAATGCGGTCTGCATCATCCTTTCCGGCACGGGCACGGACGGCACCCTGGGGCTGCGAGCCATCAAGGGCGAGGCCGGCATGGTCATGGTCCAGGATCTGGACTCGGCCAAATACGACGGCATGCCGCGCAGTGCGGTTGCCACCGGCCTGGTGGACTATGTCTTAGCCCCGGCCATGATGCCCGATCAGCTCCTCAGCTATACCAGGCACACCATCAAGGCGCCGCCGGCAGCGGAAATTGCCGCCGAAGATATCAGTATGGGCAATGCCCTCCAGAAAATTTTTATTCTGCTGCGGGCCAAGACAGGTCATGATTTTTCCCTGTACAAGAAAAATACCATCTGCCGGCGCATTGAGAGGCGGATGCATGTCCACCAGATCGACAAGATCAGTGATTACGTGCGTTATCTCCAGACCTCCGACCGTGAAATCACCACCCTGTTCAAGGAACTCCTGATAGGGGTTACCAATTTTTTCAGAGACCCAGAGGCCTTTGAAATACTAAAGAGCACATATCTCCCCCACTTGCTCAAGGACAAACCAGACGACTATGTACTAAGAGTTTGGGTGCCGGGGTGCAGCAGCGGTGAGGAGGCATACTCCATTGCTATTATTTTCCAGGAGTGCATGGATGCCATCGGCCGCCATTTCAATGTCCAGATTTTCGGCACGGATATTGATGAGAGCACGATAGCTGTGGCCCGGGCAGGTCTTTATCCGCAGTCTATTTCGGCGGATGTCAATCCTGAGCGCTTAAAGAAGTATTTCAGCAAAGTAGAAAGCCACTACCAGATCAAGAAAAACATCAGGGAGATGGTGATCTTTGCCCCCCAGAATGTCATCAAGGATCCCCCCTTTACCAAACTGGATTTGCTCTGCTGCCGCAACCTGCTCATCTATTTCGGCCCTGAACTCCAGAAAAAACTTTTACCCATATTTCATTACAGCCTGAAACCAGATGCCCTTCTTTTTCTCGGCACCTCGGAAACTATAGGTCAGGCAACCGACCTTTTTGCCTTACAGGAAAAGAAGTGGAAGATATTCAAGCGCAAAGTTACGACAATGGCAGGACTGCCCACCCTCTCTTTTTCGAACCTGGCGACCGCTTCAAAAAAGCGGCAAAAAGAAACCTCGCCACAGCTCGGAAAAATCAAGGAAATTGACACCCTGCTCCTGGTGAAAACGATTCTCGCCCAAAGCGATCTGCCACCCAGTGTTATCATCGACGACCAGGCCAACATTATCTACATCCATGGCCGGATCGGCCGCTTTCTCGAGCCGCCTGAGGGGGAAACCAGCATCAACATCCTGGAAATGGCACGTCCCGGCCTGAAGGCGGGATTGTCTCGTGCCCTCCGGAAAATGACATCCGACAACCGAGAGACCGTCATTGAGAAACTGCAGGTAAAGGATAATGGCGGCTACACAAAGATAAATCTGGTGGTCAGACCAATCCCAGATCTACGAGCCGGTCTGTACGGCCTTCTGATGGTGACCTTTAAAGAAGTAGCTTCTCCCGGAGACACGATGACCGATAAAGCTGGACGCCAAAGCAAGAAAAAAAAGAGCGAGGACGTCAGGGAACTTGAAGAAGAGCTGCAATACACCAAGGAGAACCTGCAGTCGGCAATCGAAGAGCTTGAAACTTCAAACGAGGAGCTGAAATCCACCAATGAAGAGCTGCAGAGCACCAATGAGGAACTGCAGTCCACCAACGAGGAACTGGAGACCTCTAAAGAGGAACTGCAGTCCCTTAACGAGGAGTCTTCCACGGTCAACGCCGAACTGCAACACAGGATTGACGAGTTGTCCAAGGCCAATGATGACTTGAAGAATGTCCTCGATGCCACTGAAATTGCAACAATCTTCCTGGACATAGATCTTGGCGTCAGGCGCTTTACCCCGAAAGTGACCGAATTAATCCCCCTGGTCGTAACGGATATTGGTCGGCCGATCAGCCATTTTTCCAGCAGGCTGAAAGGGATTGACCTACCCACCTTCGCCCACAAAGTTCTCAAAGACTTGGCCCGGCAGGAGGTTGTGGTGGATAGCGATAATGGTCGCTCCTATCAGATGCGTATACGGCCATACCGTACCGTTAACAATGTCATTGATGGCGTGGTTATTACTTTTACAGATATCACGGAGCTGAAACAGCTCTACCATGAGGCAAAGAGGCTGGCCGCAGTGGTAAAAGATTCAAACGACGCCATCACCCTCCATGACTTCCAGGGCAATATTATTGCCTGGAACAGAGGGGCAGAAAAGTTGTATGGTTATTCTGAGGCCGAGGCCCTGACCATGAATATGATCGACATTGTTCCCCCGCAAAACAAAGATGCCGCCCTAGCCTTGATAGCCAGACTGCAAGAGCAGGAGGTGGATTCCCTTGTCGTCGATCGCCTGAAAAAAAACGGTGAAGTTGTGCACGTTTGGTTGACACTTACCAGGCTGCTCAGCGAAGAAGGCCTTCCGGAATTTGTTGCCACCACAGAAAGGAATATTGCCACGCTCAGCAAAAACGCGACGCTTGTACTTACAGGAGGAGGTCATGGCGAAGGATAACACCACTGCCACAGCTCAATTCACAGAACTGCGCAAGCAGGCAGAGGCGATGATCGCCCGTGGCGAGAAGAGCGCCAAATCCCTGGTCGGTGAAGAAAAGGACAAGCTTACCCACGAACTCCTTACCCACCAGATAGAACTCGAGTTGCAGAACGAGGAGCTGCGCCAGGCCCAGATCGAGCTTGAGCAAGCCCATCGCCGTTATGTGGATCTTTATGATTTTGCCCCGGTTGGCTACCTGGCCCTCAACGATAAAGGCCTCATCCTCAAGGCCAACCTTACTGCCGCCGATATGCTGGGGGTGGAGAGGCAAACACTGCTTCACAAACGCCTCTCCTCCTTTATCCTCGAAGAAGATCAGGATATATACTATCACCACCAAAAAAACATCCCGAGAGCTGAAGACTTTCAGGCCTGCGAAGTGCGGATGAGGACCAAGGAGGGCAAGCCGATTCATGTTGAAATGAAAAGCTCACGGGCATCTGATCTTGCCGAAAATGCCGAGCAACTCCGGACAATCCTGGTCGATATTTCCGCTCGCAAGACCTATGAAGAGTCCCTGCGGCGCAGCAAGGAAGAATGGGCGAAAACCTTTGACAGCATAGAGGACATTATTACCCTGCAAGATAAGGATTTCCGGATCGTCCGGGCCAACAAAGCGGCCGGCCTGTTTTTCAACAAAGACCCCCTGTTGCTGGTCGGCAAATCCTGTTATCAACTTCTGCGCGGGGCCAAAGAACCTTGCCCTGGCTGTCCGCTGCTTGGGACCATAACAGACAAAAAATGCCACACAGAAATTATACACCATGAAGGCATGGGGAAAGTATTTCAGCTTTCCTCCTCCCCGATCCTTGATGAGAAGGGGGAGCTTCTCTACCTGATCCATATTACCAGAGACATCACGGAAAAGACGCGCCAGGAACAGCTCTTATTACAGCTCCGCATCCAGCAAGAAGAGGTAAAACGTCTTGAGAGTCTTAAAACAATGGCCGGCGCCATCGCCCATCGTTTTAACAATGCCATGACCGTGGTCCTGGGCAATCTTGAGATGATGAGCAGCAGCCTCCCTGACTCTTTACCGGAAAAAAAGATGGCGACCAGGGCCTATCAGGCAGCTAAGGGGGCAGCGACGATAGGCGCCATGATGCTCTCCTATGTTGGCCAACGCCCCTTACAGCTGCAGCTCGCCAATTTAGAAGACCTTGCCCGAGAGTGCGCCACTGAAGTAAAGAGTCAATTTAAAGAATCATATACCCTGGAATTTATTCCGCCGCCTGAGCCGCTGTACTGCTCCTTGGATCGCCAGCAGATCAAAGAGGTGATCAGCAACATCATCGCCAATGCCATTGAGTCGTTACCTGAT
>JBFFNX010000100.1:0-10599 GCA_041562995.1 Desulfurivibrionaceae bacterium | reverse complement strand
TGACAAGTCCGCGGCCAACTTCAAGAATGCGGGCGTCACGATACTTGGCGGCAAGCTCTGCTCTGGCGCCGATTTCACAGATGGCATTACCAGCTACGGCCACGGCGCCGTGGTCAATAATGGTATGCCCATCATCCATGGTGAGCACAGTGCCGCAAACCAGAAGCGAGACCTCCGGATGGCTCATTTGATTCTCCCTACCACTTCTTCCACAAGGCGGCTAAAATCCCCCTCCGCCTTCTTGGCCTCAGCGAGAATATCGTCGAGCAAAATTGGCTGAAAATTATCTGGGTCATTGACATTGGCCACCATGGCGATGCCAAGAATTCGCAAGCCGGCATGGACGCCGACGATGACCTCCGGAACGGTTGACATCCCCACCGCATCAGCGCCGCAATTGCGCAGATAGCGGGTCTCGGCAGGTGTTTCCAGACTGGGTCCTGGGATGGCAACATAAACTCCGCTGGCCAAGCGATCAATACCAAGATCTTTGCCGCAGGCATGGGCAAGCTCCTGAAGCTTTAGGTCATAGGTCTGAGAAAAATCGGGAAAACGGGGCCCCCACTCCTCAATATTGGTACCGCGTAATGGATTTTCCGGGATAAAGTTAAGATGATCCTGGATGACCATGAGCGTACCAGGCCGAAAGGAGGGATCCAGGCCGCCGGCCGCGTTTGAAACCAGCAGAAAACGGGCCCCCAGTAGAGAAAGAACCCGCAGAGGAAAGGTGATCTGCCGGGTGGAATAGCCCTCATAATAATGAAATCGCCCCTGGAGAACGGCCACCTGTTTGCCAGCAAGCTCACCAACCAGCAGTCTGCCGGCATGACTGGTTACGGTGGATCGAGGGAAATGGGGAATATCTTCATAGTCCAGGCTTATGCCATTTTCGATAGAGTCGGCAAGAGAGCCAAGGCCGGTACCAAGGATAATGACAATTTCTGGTACGACTGCCAACTTTTCCTCAAGAAAACAGACTGTCTCATTCACCTGTTCGCGATATAAACGTGCTCCGGCTGTCATTTCCCCACCACTTTTTCTGATTTTGGCCAGGAGATGCGTCCCTAAAGAAATCTCCCCGACGCCTTGCCTAATAAAAGAAGCTGTAACCTATACACAACAGCTCAAATTGACAAAGATTTTTTATTATTGGCTACGTTTTTGACAAGCAGAGGTGAAAAAGAAGAAGAATGTGATTATTACTCCAGAAAATCAAAGCTTCCAGCACCATGATAAAAAAGGAGTGTCACCGTTATCCTAGCTGCTCAACAGGCTAACAAGATCATCCGCCTGCGCAAAAGCTTTTTGGGAATCATTAAAGAGATCTTTAATAGTAGACATGGTGAGGGGCAGGCCATAGTTTGCAAAAAGATCAGCAAGGGGGGGATCAAGGAAAGGAAGGCAGAGCGAGGCCGCCTCCTCACCCTCCATGCCGACAATAGAGAGCCAGGCAAGGGTGTCTGCTAAACGAGCCACAAGGGGATAGACCTGATGGGATGGCGCTGACTCTGGGCTATGATGATAGCCAACTGCCATCTGCAGGGAATCAGGGAAAAGCCAGCTCTTGACCAGGAGTCGGCCAAGATCTTCATGATTAAGGCCGAGATAGGTTATCTCTTTTTCACTGTCCTTTAGCTTTTCGTTGGCACCATAAATCTTCCGCAGCGATTCAGATGAAAAAGCCATAAAAATGACCATTTTTCCAATGTCATGGATGAGACCAGCCACAAAAAGGCCACTATCATCACGGCCCATCTTGTCAGCGATTGCCTGGGCAGCCAAGGCACTGTAGAAGGAGTGCTTCCACAGAACATTCACCCTCTCTTCTTTTTTCCGGAAGTTGGTAAAAGTATTAAACATGGCCTTGGCCAAAACCATGTTCCTCACCTCTTCCATGCCCAACACAGCGAGGGCATGCGGTATGGATGCGACTTCACGACTTAAACCAAAAAAAGGGGAATTTGCCATCTTAACAATGGAGGAGGCAAGCCCAACCTCCGCTTCGACGATGCGTGCCAATTTATCAATGCTGCTTTCTGGATCAGATGAGACCTGAAGAATTTTATTTACCACAGCAGGCAGGGGAGGGAAGTCATTAACCTGAGCAATAAGCTGGATTGCCATCTTCTTTTTAGAAGAATCGTTCATCATTGAACCTCACCTTCTTCCTTATCGCCACTTTCTATGAAATTACCCTTATCACGAATCACCTCAAGCATGATTTTTACAAGGAAGGGATCAAACTGTTTGCCAGACTGCCTCTCAATCTCCTCAACAATTTCATCAAGGGTCATTGGCACACGGGAATAATTAGGATTATTCATGGCGATAAAGGCATCCACCAAAGCAAACAACCGTGCCCCCATGGGAATTTCATAGCCATCCAGCCCTTCCGGATAGCCAGTGCCATCATAATATTCATGGTGAAAACGCAGGATAGCCCGTTCATCGGAAAAGAAATCAAACAAATCGGTGAGCTCTTTAAGCATTAATGGCTGATCACGGATGGCCGCCAGCTCGGTCTGATCGAGGGTGCCATCTTTATCAAGGGTGGCATCGGCAATAAAGAGCCGCAGCAGATCATGAAGTTTAAAGGAGCGATGGAAGGATTGGATAACATTATTGGGCAGATTGAGGCGCTTACCTATGGCATTGACCAGCTTGGCCGCCAATTTATTGCGCCGGCGCAGCGTGATGTGATTCTTGGTCTGACTATGGACCATGGCCTCAAAGGAGGCCAAAGCTGAAGACCTGGTCTTGTCCAGAGTGTTGCGCAACCTCTCCCTGATACAGCTCAGCTCAGTATCTCCTTCTTCGGTGTCACAGGCCACACAGGGTCCTTTCGTCCCGGGCTCATAGCAATTCACCCTATTCCGGCCTTGGGCCTTGGCCTGATAAAGAGCATGATCTGCCTGCTCAATGAGGTCCGCAGGATGCTTCATCCTAAAATCAAAGCAACTAATACCAATACTTACGGTAACCTGGAGCGTCAACTGCTTATGATGAAATACTGTCAGGGCGATGCGCTCACGAATCTTTTCGGCAATATTCAACGCCCCCTCTTCAGAGGTGTCCGGCAGGGCCAGCATAAACTCTTCACCACCGTAACGGGCCCAGATATCAGTCTGCCGTATTTCTGATTGAACGAGTTCGGCAAATTTTTTGAGGACAATGTCACCAACCTGATGGCCATAGGAATCATTAACTTCCTTAAAGAAATCAATGTCAAACATGAGCAGAGCAAAGGGATGTACATGTCGTTTGGCTAAATAAAATTGATGGGCAAAGAGTTCCTGGAAATGGATATGGTTGTAAAGACCGGTAAGGCCATCACGCACCGCCTGCTGCTGCAAAAGATTGTTTTGTTTGCGAATTACATCATTTGCTTCCTGCAACTCGCGCTGGCGCTCATAGAGCTCAAGGTGCACACTGATTTTGGCCCGCAGGATTTCAGGCCGAACCGGACGAAAGAGAAAATCTACGCACCCGGCCTCATAACCCTTAAAAAAAAGCGCTTCATTTTTACTGATATCAGCAAGAAGAATAATCGGGATAAATTTTGTATCAGGATTGGCCCGAAGTTTCTTAACGACCTGAAAATCATCGGCGTCAGCAAACTCGATATCCATTAGAATCAGGGCACTTTTATTATCCACGACCGCAGCAGAAACATCGTTCGGATCAGCAATCTTAACTACGGAGGCTGGAATTCTCGCCAATTCATCAACAAGAATCTGATAGTTTGCCGAAGCAAATTCCGCCAAAAGAATATTTACGGGTGGCTGGATGTATGGAGGTGATACCATAGAAAATAATCCGAAGAAATAAAACAATACTGTGAAAGGGCCCTATTCAGTATGATCGAATGGCTCTTTGGAAGTCAACAAAGACTTACTCTTTTAATCTGCAATTTTTTGATTTATCTTTACCAGATTGGCAAAAGTTTATCCTTTTTTTTCTAATTAAATCATGGAGAAAAGCATGGGTGTTAATAACAGGGTGCTCCTGGAAAACATTGAATGGTTTGATCAATCAGGCCAGGAAATGATTCAACGTCTGCCCAGTCAGGGTTCCGGCGAAATCAAATTCGGGGCCCAACTCACCGTCAGGGAAAGCCAGGCCGCCATTCTCTTTTATAAGGGCAAGGCGTGTGATCCCTTTGGGCCAGGACGGCATACCCTTAAGACAGGCAACATCCCTATTATCACCAAACTCCTCGCCGCTCCCTGGGGCATGGAAAGCCCTCTCCGTACCGAGGTTTATTTTGCCAATTTAAAGACATTTACCAACCTGAAATGGGGGACTCGTGACCCCGTTGCCTTCAAAGATAACGACCTGGGACTTATCAGAATCAGGGCCCATGGCGTCTTCAATATCCGCATCATCCAGCCCGTGCTTTTCATTAATACCCTGGTTGGCACCATGGGCAGATTCACCTCCACCGAGATCAGCGACTACCTAAAACGGGTCATTGTTTCCCGTTTCAACGATTACCTGGGAGAGGAACTGGACACCATCTTCAATCTGCCAGGCAGGTATGAAGAGCTCTCCCAAGGCCTGCAAGCCAGGTTGGCAGAAGATTTCAGCCATTTCGGACTGGATCTGAGCAACCTCTACATAACCTCCATCACTCCGCCTCTTGAGGTTCAGAAATCCATTGATGACCAGAGCCGCTTAAATGTTATCAAGGACATGGACAAGCTCATCCAGCTTAAGGCAGCCTCTGCCATGGAAAAGGCCGCCGAGAATCCCGGCACTGCCGGGGCTGGAATGGGGATGGGCATGGGCTATATGATGCCGGCCATGTTTAGCGCTAGTCTCACCGGCAAAGGGGGAGGTTCGCAAGGCACGGAGCTGACAAACTGCCCCGACTGTCTTGGCCAGATTCCGGAATCCTCCCGCTTCTGCCCCCTGTGCGGCCATCAGCTCGTGGTTTTGCGCCAATGCGCCAACTGCGGCAAAAATCTGGTACCGAGCGCCAAGTTCTGCTCGCGCTGCGGTCATCCTGCCGATGAAAAACCCCAGACACCTATCTGTCCTTCCTGTAAAAATGAGAATCTGCCAGGGGCTGTCTTTTGCAATAATTGTGGAGAAAAGCTGTAAGCTGCCTTAAAGAATTAGGCATCCGGAGAATAAGGCTCCTATGAATCTCACAGTCCTTCAAGAATGTCCGCAATGCGGCGGGGAGGTGGAGCTCGCTGAAACAGACCGGGTACTCACCTGCCCCTTCTGCGGGACGCGTCATGTCCTGGCCCGTGGCATTGCGCGCTTCACCCTGCCCCATATTGACCGACCAGGACGCCTGATCCATGTCCCCTATCTTCGCTGCAAGGGCTCGGTTTTCTTCTGCCACCTCAATGGGGTTACGCACCGCGTTGTCGATACCACAGTGGCCGCGGTGCCAATCAATGTCCTGCCGCTTACCCTTGGCTACCGTCCCCAGGCCATGAAAATGCACTATGCCTCGGACAATCTTGACACCACATACCTACAAAACAAGCTGTCTATCAAGGAGGCCCTTGCCACAGTCGAGGCCCACCACCTGGCGGCCGCCAAAAGCGGCCCTCCCCTGCACCAGCAATGGATCGGCGAAACCCTGAGCCTTATCTACCTGCCCCTCATCATTGACAACGACAAGGTTTTTGATGGCGTCACCGGCGACCCACTGGCCATGCTCGCCAACAACACGGACATCTTCTTAGCCAGCGCCCTGCCCTCCTTAGACTGGCAGAGCAAACTGTTGCCCACCATATGCCCTAATTGTGGCAGTGATCTGCGCTGCGAACAGGAAAGCATCGTCCTGCTTTGTGGCAATTGCGATACGGCCTGGCAGGAGGACGGCGGCACCTTGACAGACGTCGCCTTTGAGACGGTGCCGGCCAAGGGCGAGGATGCCATCCACCTGCCCTTCTGGCGGCTGGAAGTTGACTTTAAAGGAATCAGCATCCATTCCCTGGCCGATTTTATCCGCCTCACCAATATCCCCAGGGCCATCCAGCCCCAATGGGAGGATATGGAAATGGCCTTTTACTGTCCGGCCTTTAAGATAAGGCCAAAGATATTTCTTCGTATTGCCAGCCAGCTCACCGCGGCCCAACGACCGGCAACAGGCGTCGCTCTGACACCGTCTCGATTTGCATCGGTGTCCTTGGAGGCCTCGGAGGCCGAAGAAAGCATCAAACTCATCTTGGCCTCTGCCGCCATGGCCAAAAGAAATATCCTCCCCCTCCTTCCTGAAATTTCCGTTACCATTCGCCGCAACAAACTTGTCTTTTTGCCCTTTTTCGACAACGGCTATGAACTCTGCCAGGAAGAGCTGAAGGTGGTAATCAACAAACAAATACTGGAACTTGGTAAAAATTTATAGATAATAGGGGGAGCGCCATCATCCCCTATGGGAAATGCTAAGCCCAAAAAACCTTAGATTACTGCCTTAAAAAAAATCATGACACAAAGTGTAGAACAGCAAAAAAATTTCCAACTCCTTGAATTTAACAAGGGCCAGGTAATTTTCAGGGAAGGTCAATCGGCAAAACACGCCTACCTGATTCGTACCGGCAAGGTGGCCATTTATAAAGAAGTGGATGGTCGCAAGGTCTTTGTCGCCTTTATGGTCCCCGGCCAGATATTAGGAGAAATGGCAATTATCACCGGCGAACCTCGATCCGCTTCAGCTGAGGCGTCAGAATTTTGCCAACTCCTGGTCATGGACCAGAAAACTCTGCAAAACGCCCTTAATGATACCCTGCCCATCATTAAGGCTCTGCTCAACCAGCTCATTGGCCGCATCAAGGACACAGACAAAAAAAATCCACCGCAAGCCGGGGCCGCCACCAAGGATCGGCGCCGCATTGAGGAGCTGGAAAGGTGTATCAGGACTATCCATGGTGAGGCTGCTGATTGGCTGCTGGCCCAACCTAATATGGATGGCAACGCCCGACAATGCTTAGAGATTATCGGCACGATCTGCCAAAAAACTCTCCACCGCTAAACAAGAAAAGGGGCGCAACCCCTGCGGTTGCGCCCCTTTTCAACATAAATCCCTACCGATTTTATCTTGTTGACCTACAGACCATTCTCCTCAACAAAGGCCTTGATCTGATCGGTGTCGGCATCAAGAATCTGGCAGCGGCTCTCCTTTTCTTCAAGACCAGCCACGGCTGGCGGCAACTCAGGTTCGATACCGATGGCCTGCCGCACTGCGTCGCCAAATTTGGCAGGGTGGGCCGTGGACAGACAGACCATGGGGACATCATCCTCAACAAAATGCAAAGCCGCCCTGACTCCCACCGCCGTGTGGGGGTCTAAAACATAGCCGGTCTCCTTATAGAAATCAGCAATGGTCTCACTGGTTCCGGGTTGATTGACCATCAGGGTGAGAAAACTCTCTTTGATTCTCTGCTTAGCATCCTCGCCAAAATCAAGGCGGCCGCTCTTGGCAAAACTCTCCATGGCCGCCCGGGTCTTGGCACTATCCTCATCATAGAGATAGTAGAGAAAGCGCTCAAAGTTGCTGGCCACCTGAATATCCATGGAAGGGCTAGTGGTCTGCACCACCTGGCCCAAGGAATATTCACCCTGGGCCACAAAGCGGCTGAGCAAATCATTTTCGTTGGTGGCCAAAACCAGCCTGCGGATATGGTCTGGCACCATGCGGCGCGCTACAAAACCGGCGAAGATATCACCAAAATTACCGGTGGGTACTGAAAAGTCCACCTTGCCCTCTTTAAACTGCAATGCCGCATAGATGTAATAGACAATCTGGGCGACAATCCGGGCCCAGTTAATGGAGTTGATCGCGCCCAGACCATGTTTATCTTTAAAATCAAGATCATTGAAAATGGTCTTGACGATGGCCTGGCCGTCATCAAAGGTCCCACGGATGGCGATATTAAAGACGTTGGCATCCACCACCGTGGTCATCTGCAGCTCCTGGATACGGCTTACCCGCTTATGGGGATGGAGGATAAAGATATTGATCCGCTCCTTGCCCCGCACCCCATAAATGGCGGCACTGCCGGTATCACCGCTGGTGGCGCCCAGAATATTCATGCGCTGGCCGCTTTCCTTGAGGAGGTATTCAAAAACATTACCCAGAAACTGGAGGGCGACATCCTTAAAGGCCAGGGTGGGGCCGTGGAAGAGTTCCAGGATATGGATCTTGCCCTTCTTGACCAGAGGCGTCACATCGGGATGACTGAAGGTGGCGTAGGAGCGCTGGATAATCCCTTTCAGATCAGAGGCCGGGATATCAGGGGCGAAAAGTTTTATCACCTCAAAGGAGAGGTCGGCAAACTTGAGGCCCTGCCATTTCTCTATGGTCTCCCTGGGAATAACAGGAATGGTATCGGGAAGCAGCAGGCCTCCATCGCGGGCCAGACCCATCATGACTGCCTCTTTAAAATCAATGGGCTCTATGCCACCCCGTGTACTGATATATTTCATGGTCTTTTTCTTTTTAGAAGGGGAATCAAAAATGTTTCGCGGACTCTCTCAAAAAAGGCACTCTCCACCCATCTCCCCAGGGATATCAAGGTCAAGAAGTCTGAGTATGGTGGGGGCGATATCCTTTAAGGCCCCCCCTGAATGGAGCTTGATCCCCTTTAACTCATCATTGATGAGAATAAAGGGCACTGGGTTGAGGGTATGGGCCGTATAGGGCTCCTTGGCCTCGGCATCGTACATAATATCAGAATTGCCATGATCTGCGGTGACAAGCACTGTGCCGGAGAGCTCCTGGACCTTGGCAACCAGCCGACCCAGACAGCTGTCCACGGTTTCACAGGCCGCAATGGCCGCCGAAACAATACCGGTATGGCCCACCATATCAGCATTGGCAAAGTTAAGGATAACCAGATCATACAGGCCGCTGTTGAGCTTGGCGAGCAAGGCATCAGTAACCTCCACGGCGCTCATGGCCGGTTTCTCGTCATAGGTGGCCACTTCGCGTGGTGAAGGGATCAGCACCCGGTCTTCACCCGGATAGGGTTGTTCCCGGCCACCGTTAAAAAAGAAGGTGACATGGGCATATTTCTCTGTTTCGGCAATACGCAGCTGCTTCAATCCAGCCGCACTCACCTCCTCGCCAAGGATATGGGTAAGTTCCAGGGGTGGAAAGAGGCAGGGGAGTTCAAAAACCTTATCGTAACGGGTCATCATCACGTACTCGCTTAAGCGAGGCCGGTTGCCCACATCAAAACCGTCAAAACCTGGCAGGGTAAAGGCCCTGGTCAGTTCGCGGGCCCGGTCAGCCCGGAAATTAAAAAAGAGCACCGCGTCATCATCATTTACGGTGGCCACGGGTTTTTCATCTGCATGGAGAACGATTGGTTTAATAAACTCATCCGTCTCCTGGCGCTGGTAGGCGGCTTTTATGGCCGCCACAGGGTCTTTGGGCCCAACAAACCCTTGGCCGGCCACCAGGGCATCCCAGGCCACCTTCACCCGATCCCAGCGATTATCGCGGTCCATGGCATAATAGCGCCCGCTGATGGTGGCAACCTCACCTACGCCAATCTTGGCAAGCCCCTGAACCAACATAGTCATAAAAGTAACACCACTGCTCGGCGGTGTATCACGGCCATCCATAAAGGCATGGATAAAGATCTTCTCCACCCCTTTTTTGGCAGCTATGGCAACAAGAGCAAGGAGATGATCAAGATGACTATGCACCCCGCCGTCAGAAACCAGGCCCATAAAATGGAGGGCCGATCTGTTGGCCGATACCTTGGCGATGGTTTTAACCAGGATCTCGTTTTCAGCTAAGGCACCTTCCGCCACCGCCTTGTTGATCCGAGTAAAATCCTGATATACCACCCGACCGGCACCGATATTGAGATGGCCAACCTCGGAGTTGCCCATCTGTCCCTCTGGCAGACCAACAGCACCGTTATGGGCAAGCAGTTTGGTTGCGGGATACTCTTGCAACCACCGATCCATATTCGGGGTCTTCGCCATAAACACGGCATTGGTCTGCGTTTCCTCGCCCATGCCCCAGCCATCAAGAATAGCCAGCAAGACTGGCCTCTTCGCTGCCATACTTACTCCACTTCCACCCGGGGGGCATCGTGCCACAACCCTTCGAGATCATAAAAATCACGGGACTCATGGTAGAAGATATGAACTATCACATCGTTATAATCAAGCAGCACCCATTGACCGTCGCTGAAACCTTCCACCTTGCCCTGGGTCATTCTTTTCTTGCTCGCATATTGGCCGATGGCATCGGCAAGCCCCTGGACATGCCGGGTGGATCGACCACTCATAATAATAAAATAATCAGCAAAGGAAGATATGCCACGGACATCAAGGATAACAAGATCCTCGGCCTTTTTTTCCAGGGCTGCCTTGCTCAGAATCTGAGCAACCTCAAGACTGGATTTATCAGCAAGTGACTTATGAATTTTTTTCATTTTTTATGCACAATTCCAAAATGTTCGGCCAGAAAACTGGTTAACTCCCAGTGCCAGATGTCGGGCTGATCGAGATAACAAGGATGTGGGGCACCCTGGACAAGCACAAGGCTTGAGTCCGGGATTCGTTCGGCAAGGAGATGGCCGTTTGCCAGCGGGGAGATGGCATCTTCGCTGCCCCATAATA
>JBFFNX010000099.1:0-10647 GCA_041562995.1 Desulfurivibrionaceae bacterium | reverse complement strand
GCCGAGGCCATCGCCAGCGCCATCCGGCAGCGGGTGCGCCAGGAGATCGGCCTCACCGTCTCCGCCGGTATTGCCACCTCCAAGCTGGTGGCCAAGGTCGCCTCGGACCAGAATAAACCAGACGGCCTCACCATTGTCCCGCCGGGCCAGGAGGCGGCCTTTCTGGCCCCCTTGGCCATCAAGCGTCTCTGGGGGGTGGGTAACAAGACCATTCCCAGCCTTAACCTGCTGGGGGTGAAGACCATCGGTGATCTCTGCCGTTTTGATCTGGAATTTCTGGAAAAGAAATTCGGTAAGCAGGGCCGGCATATGTATTTTTGCGCCTGGGGTATTGACCTGCGGGAGGTGGAGATCGACGACACCGTCAAGTCCATCGGCAACGAAGAGACCTTTGGCCAGGATCTTGTCGATCTTGCCTTGATCAAAAAGAAGCTCCTCTATCTCACCACCAAGGTGGGGGAACGGTTGCGAGACCACAACATCAAGGGCCACACCGTGACCTTGAAGGTCAAATACCATGATTTTACCACGGTGAGCAGGGCCACCACCCTGGCGCGGCCCACCAATGACTCACGCCTGCTCTACAAGACCATCCTGGCCCTGCTCCCCAAGACCCAGGCCGGTGTCAAGCCGCTGCGCCTGGCCGGCCTGACCGTGGCCAAATTAACCACGGACGAGGCCCCCTGTCAGCTTGGGCTCTTTAACGGTGCTGAGGATAAGAGCCGGGCCCAGCTCACCCAGGCCATGGATATCATCAACCGGCGCTATGGTTCGCTGACCATCAAACCGGCGTTGTTGACTGGGAAGGGTGGAAAATCAGAAAAAAAGAGTCAGAGAAAAAATTGATTTTGGTGCGGCACTACCCCTCATGCGCCTCGGCACATTGCACACACATGGTGGACTCAGGCATCAGGAGGATCCGGCCGAGGGGGATGGCTTCGCCGCACTCGTAGCACACACCGAATTCAGGGTCATCAACCTGGGTCAGGGCGTGCTGGAGGCGGGCGAGCTTACGTTTGGCATTGCTCAAGGCCGCCTGGTTAATGCCCTTGGTGCTGATGGCCTCCATTCGGGAGAGGCGGCCCACGGCATTATCCGGAGCAATGGGGCGGCTCAGCTCATGGAGGGACGCCACCTGGGCCTTGGTCGCTTTGACCTCGACAGCTATTCTTTCTTTAATTCTGGCGCGTTCAGCGGTTTTCATCGGCATTTTTCAGGTGAAAAAATTAAACTGCGCGGCTCGTTCGGAGTTTCACAGGCTCGCTTACCTGGCGGGGCTCAACAAGGGGGAGTATGCCTCGGAAATTAGGCATTATCCCAACCACTCTTAGAGGGATAAAAAGGACTATGAAAACAGTCAATGAACTGTGGGATGATATCGGCCAGCTGGCCGAAGAGGAGGCCCTCCACGTCATCACCAAACTCTATGCCAGCTATGAACGCAGGCTAAGCCGTAACCCTGGAAACAAGGACTGCCGCCAGTTTTTTCAGGAGCTGGACAACGCCATCAGCCAGACGCTGGAGTGCAACCTCAACCGCCGCTAGACAGATCCGCAGCCCCGATGTTTTGCTCTGGCCTCAGCACTCTTCCAGATTAAGTTTTTTAATCTTCCGCCACAGGGAAACACGATCAATACCGAGGGCCTTTGCTGCAGCTGTCTTGTTATAATCGGTCTCCTTGAGAATCCAGGTAATATAGGATTTCTCCATCTCTCCCAGGCTGGCGTATTTACCGACGCTTTTTCGGAAGGTCTGCATACCCATGCTGCGCAGATCATCAGGGATATGGGACACCCCAAGGGTGCTGCCGCAGGTCAGGGCGACACCGCGTTCGACTATATTTTCTAACTCGCGGACATTGCCCGGAAAATCGTAGCCCTGGAGAATCTCGACCACCTCGGGAGCCACCTCGGTGACCTCTTTGCCCATGGCGCAATTATATCTTTCCAGAAAAAACTGCACAAGAAGGGGGATATCGTCTTTGCGCTCAGAAAGGGGGGGGATTTCCAGGGAAACGACGTTGATGCGGAAAAAGAGATCCTGTCTGAACTTTCCAGCACCAACCTCTGCCTTAAGATCCCGGTTGGTAGCGGCCACAAAACGGACGTTAACCTTGATGGGGCTGGTGTCGCCCACCCGCATCACCTCTTTTTCCTGTAAAACGCGAAGGAACTTGACCTGCATGGACGGGGGCATTTCGGTAATCTCATCTAAAAAAAGGGTGCCGCCATCAGCCATTTCCACCAACCCCTTTTTGTCCTCATTTGCCCCGGTAAACGCCCCTTTTCGATGACCAAAAAGTTCATTGGTCAATAACTCCTCGCTAAAGGCGCCACAGTTTATTGAAAGCATGGTTTTTGTATGGCGGCGGCTGCGGCTGTGGATGAACTTTGCCAAAAGCTCTTTGCCTGTACCAGACTCCCCCGTGATAACGACATTGGTGTCGGTAATGGCTATCTGGTCAGTCATGTCGAGCAGACTCTTCATGTCCCGATTATGGGTAATCAGTTGCGGCTGTTGGCCTTTGGGGGATATCTGCGCCTTGAGCTGGCCGAGCTCTTTTTTAATCTGGAATTTTTTAATGGCCTCACGGACCACCTCGCGCACTTCATCAAGCAAAAAGGGTTTGGCAAAATAATGATGGGCCCCGGCCTTTAAGGCCTTGATGGCATAATCCACCGAGGCATAGCCGGTGAGCACGATGACCTCGGTCTTCGGGTACAGCGTCTTGACTCGTCTCAAGAGCTGCATCCCATCGACCTGGGGCATCTTTAGATCAGTAAGAACAAGGGCAAAGGGCTGCTGTTCCAAAAGGGAGAGCGCCTGTTTGCCGCTTTTGGCGGCGGTGACTCCATAACCGTCTTTGGTGAGGACGTGGCATAAATTTTCTAAGGTCACATCCTCATCATCAACAACTAAAATCTTAACTTCCGACATCAACAATTCTCCTTGGTCGATACGATGATGGTAAAGGCAGGCCGCTCAAGGCATGGGTAGCTTTTCAGGGTATTGGGTTCACAGGGCTGGACGGCCAGGGGCCGATTGTAATGCTTAATGTACCATTACGCAACGGCGCATTCGTAAATGCAACGCCTCTGTAACCGTTGGCAGCAGGGGGGCAAGGGGGTATGGCGGAAAAAGCGTTGCGTTACGCAACGCCGCGTTTCCAGGCGGGTGTCGCGCAAGGGCCTGTAGTTCGGAGGTTCTTTTTTTTTGAGGTTTGTGGCACGCCTTATGCTGTGTTGGGGGAGAGCGAGTTTAGCTGGCGTTGAGAATCGATTTTTCACTAATTGTTCGGCAGGAGTATGAGTGGATCCAGAGAAAACAAGCAACAAAAAGGTGCTCTTGGTCTCCAACGCCACGGTTCTTGGCGAAGAAGTCGTCCAGCACGGTAGTAATCTCAGCAAAAGAATGGACGCCGCGCTCGAGGTTCTGCATCTTCTCCAGGCAGAAGATACAGAGAAGGCCGGACAACGGTTCCGGCGTCTCATAACCCAGCTTGCCCTTGCTGATTTCGTGACCTACACGCAACTGGTGGGTCAGGGTGATTTAGGGCAGGTGGCTATTGATTATGCGCAGGAGAGACGAAATCTGCTCTGCGTCATTTTATATCCGGCGGATATAGAGGAAGAGGCCATAAAGGTCAGGCGTCGCAGGAAATTTAAAGAAGTCACTAAATTGTTGAATTGCCCGGTTGTTCTCTACACGGACAGGGCGGTTTATCTATAAAAAAAGGTTCGCTCTGGGCTTGTGAGCAGGGTGATGGATTCGCCTTTGCGAGACCAAAATTCTATAACAGGGCTACATGGTGGCCAATGATTTTTAACGTCAGCTGAGTGCCAAAAATAAAATGCCAAACACATACCTCAAGCCAAGTATTATCCGGAAATTAGCGCCCTTCAAAATTGATGGCTTTGCCATTCCCTACGCAGAGTTTGCCCCCAAGCTTTACAATCTCTGTATGACTCTGGGCTTTCGCAAAGGCTTGATTATGCCGTCCCGGGCCTTCTGTTCCGATGAAAACCAGGGCTGGCCCATTATCCTGCTGACCAAACATTTCGGCACCTTTCCCTTTAATCATGGCAGGGTTGGCGGCGTTGTCGCCATTGATCGCCATGGTCCCCATGCCCATCATGGCGAAGATTCGGTGCTTGTGCAAGCCAGTCACGTGGGCTATGACCCCCACACCGGCGCCTATGGTAAATGTACCCGCCCCAAAATGTTAGGGACCTGCATCTCTGATTCCTGCGGTAAGATAACCCATGTCATTACCCCCTATCTTGAGCAATATCAGTTTGCCAAGGAGAGGATTTTTCTCCATCGGGACGATAAGGGTACTCACCTGATTACCGTCAAGAACTCCTTTATCGATTTTGATTCACATCCGGTCAAAAATGGCCTGGTTCTCCATCTGGAAAATATTGTCACCATAAATGAGAGCGGTAAGATTTTGCCGGTAGCCGCTATCAGTACCAGCCAGACCTATCAGGTTTCTGAAGAGTTTCGCAAGCGTCTTGATGCCACCGGCTATGTCTGGAAAAGCGGGGAAGGGGAGAGTATCGGGACAAATCTGACTGAAGACCTCTTTTATTTCCGGGAGGATTTCCATGAGACAGACGAATCAATCCTTCTGGAGCGCAACCTCATAGAATTCATGCCGATTATCGTTACCTCGCGCAATCCTCAGCTGCGGGCGGCCAAGATTAATATCCAGCTGGAATTTGCCCGTACCGTGGAATCCATCCGGCGTGGCAGCGAATATGCCGGTAAGAACCTCCTCTATGTGGCTGGTCTCAATATTGATATCTCGGAGTTTGAGGGTCACCCGGCCACCACCTATTTCGTGCCTTGGTCCGCCCATATTCAGCTTAAGGACGGTACCCCGGTGAAATACATCCACCCCCTTGAGCAGGAAGCCATTTATGCCCTTCTCGTGGAGCAAGATAGCGTCAACCCGGAACAGGCAGACCTGAAAGAGCAAATCGGCAGGATGCTGGCGGCACCCCGCTTCGATATCCGCTCCCCTAAATAATATGGAGCGCAAGAGGAAAGACGTTACGGGATCTTGCTCGCACAGGCGTTTTCAGGATAGTCCTTTACCCAGCGATCTGTGCCCTCATCCTGAAACCTGCTGTAAATACCGGCAAGAACAGGCTACGTTCTTGGAGAGAACCGCCGGCCCGTGAGGGTATAGGCTGGGAAACGGCTGCTTGTTGCCGGCATGACAAACAAAAAAAGCGATTACAGACGATAAACGTCTGTAATGACAGTGTTTAAAAATTTTGGAGGGAAATAAATGGACACCATGTTTGTGTCGGTTGCTGTAATCTTGGCGGGGGGAGTTGCTGCGCTCCTCTTGTGTCGCCAGTTTACCTTGATGAAATTGGCCACTATTGCCACCACAACCGCAGGTTGCGGAATCGGCCTTGTTTATAGCCTCTCCCATCTTCTTGGCCCTGCGGCAACGTTGGAGAAGAGCTGGGATTGGCTCCACCTTTTCACCCTTGCCTTTAAGGTGGATAGCATCTCACTTTTTTTCCTGGTGCCGATATTTATTATCTCTCCTTTGGCCCTGTTGTACAGCTTCCAGTACATGGCTGATAAGGCCAAGGCGACCAGAACCGCGATTAATTATTTCTTTTTTGCTGTTCTGGTGGCCTCCATGGTTCTGGTGGTTACGGCGGCAAACATGGTCACCTTTGCCCTGGCCTGGGAGATCATGTCGCTCTCCTCCTTCTTTTTGGTGGTCTTTGATTATCAGGTCAAGGCGAACCGCCAGGCGGGATATCTCTACTTTATCTTTGCCCAGGGCGGCGCCATGCTGCTCTTTGCCGCCTTTGCCCTTTTGTATAAGCACACCGGCAGTTTTGACTTCAGCACATTTGCCACCATTCCCGAAGGTGCCAAGCTTCTGGTCTTCATTCTGGCCTTTGTTGGCTTTGGTTCCAAGGCAGGTATCTTTCCCCTGCACATCTGGCTGCCAAAGGCCCATCCGGCCGCGCCCAGCCATATTTCGGCAATCATGTCCGGGGTGATGATCAAGATGGGTATCTACGGAATTTTCCGGATGTACCTGCTCCTTGATGCCGCCACCCCAGTCATCGGCCAGATCGTTCTTATTACCGGCATGGTTACCGGGGTCCTGGGCGTGGTCTATGCCCTGGCCAAGCAGGACATCAAGCAGCTCCTGGCCTATAGTAGTGTGGAGAATATCGGTATCATTCTCATTGGTCTGGGGATCGGCATGGTGGGTATCTCCGAGCAGAATCAGGCCATGGCCTTTTTCGGCTTTGCCGGCGCCTTTCTCCATGTCTTCAACCACTCCATCTTCAAATCGCTGCTCTTTATGGGGGCCGGCGCCGTCCTGCACCAGGCGAAAACAAAAAATATTGACCAGCTGGGCGGCCTGATGAAACGGATGCCCGTTACGGGTCGGACCTTCCTGGCCGGCTCGGTGGCCATCTCCGGGCTGCCGCCCTTTAGCGGTTTTATCGGTGAGTTTCTTATTTATTACGGGGCGTTCTACGGCATCAACAATCATCGCTTTTCTTTTATTCTGGCCATTCTGGCCATTGTTTCCCTGGCGGTTATCGGTGGATTGGCCACAGCCTGTTTTACCAAGGTCGTTGGCCTCGCCTTTTTGGGGGAACCCCGCACCGCCAATGCTGCCAAGGCAACTGAGGCGGGATTTGGCATGGGCCTGGTTATGATTATTATGGCTGTTGCCTGCCTGGTCATCGGCGTCGTCCCGGAGCCCTTTATCAGACTGGCCTTTGCCGGTATCAAGGATATCCCTTATACCGCAGGCTATGATACCCAGGCCTTTATGGTCATTGTTGGCCATATCGCCCAGACGGCCGCCTTGTTTATCGGTCTTTTCCTGGCCATCAGCCTGCTGCGCAAGATCCTCTATATCAAAAAAGAAATCGGCAGCGGCGGCACCTGGGGCTGCGGCTTTACCCAGCCCACGGTGCGTATGCAGTACACCGGTACCTCCTATGCGGCGGAGATGATCGATTTTTATCGGCCCTTTGTGCCGGTGAGAAAGATCTACACCGGCATCTCTAAGATCTTCCCCGGCAAGACAACCTGGGAGACCGATGTCGATGATGTGGCGGAAATAAACTTACAGCAGCGCCTGGTTCAGCCGCTCCTCAAGTTCGTCCATAAACTGCGGTGGATCCAGCACGGTAACATCCAGCTCTATATTGCCTATATCATTGTGGCCATTATCGTCCTGCTCCTCTTTTTGTAGCGGGCAGAGCCCATGTTCGAAGTTTGGTAACTGACGTATATCAAAAAGGACAGCGCCTTGGCGACACGAAGCCAGGCGAAATTTTCGAGAAAAATAATAATCGAGGACAGAGATGGAATCCATACTCTCATTTTGTTTTGCAATCCTGATAGCGCCCCTGCTTCCTGCCGTAATCCAGAAGGTAAAGGCCTATTTTGGCGGTAAGCAGGGCCCCCCCTTACTGATCAACTACTACACCATGTTCAAGCTCTTTAAGAAGGGCTCGGTCTATAGCACCAGCACCACCTTTGTCTTCAAGATGGGGCCGGTGGTGGGTTGTGCCACCAGCCTGATGATGCTGCTCTTTTTCCCCCTGGCCGGCTTCGCCCCGGTGTTCTCCTTCCATGGCGACGTGCTGATCCTCTTTTACCTCATGGGCCTGGGCCGCTTTTTTACCATCCTGGCCGCCCTTGATACCGCCTCACCCTTTGAGGGTATGGGGGCAGCCCGGGAGGCCTTTTTCTCCACCCTGGCCGAGGCCACGGTCTTTGGAATCCTCATCCTCTTCTTCCGGATCACCGGGAGTTTAAGTTTCGGCGAGTTCTTTTCCGGCAACCACCCCATCACCCTCACCAGTCAACATGGGGCCCTGCTGCTCCTGGTTATTGTGGCATTATACATAGTCATGCTCACCGAGAACTCCCGGGTGCCGGTGGATGATCCGGCCACCCATCTTGAGCTCACCATGATCCATGAGGTGATGATTCTCGATCACAGTGGACCGGACCTGGCCTTAATCGAGCTGGGCGCCTGGTTTAAGCTTCTCTTTTACTCGGCCTTCCTGGCCCGGCTCCTTGATCCGTTCCAGCTCCAGAACATCTGGCTCAACGGCCTGGTCTTTTACGCCGCAGTCACCTTTATCTACGTCACCATCGGCACGGTTGAATCCATTACCGCCAGATATAAGATGAATCTGGTGCCGAAATTCATCCTGACCCCCTTCGCCCTGGTCTTTTTCGTCACCATTCTCACCATGGAGCTGATCAAATGATTGTTTTTTCAGATATCTTACTCTCCCTTACCCTGTTGTCGGTGTTGTTGTCGTTGGCCTCTAACCGGCTGATGACCCTGGTCAAGATTATGGCCTTTCAGGGCATCGTGGTGTCGCTCATTCCCCTTTTCCTTGAGCACCACGAGGGCATGGCCATGGGTTCCATTCTCCTGTTGCAGGTGATGATTCTCATCAAGGGCTTCCTGATCCCCGGCTTCATCTATGTGGCGGTGAAAAAGATTAAAATGCAGCGCGAGATTGAACCCATTGTCGGTTATCACGCCTCTGTTTTTGCCGGTCTCATCTTTATTCTGGTTTCAGTCTTTATTTCCGATCGCATCCACATATCCCTGCCCGGTGAGCATGTGCTGCTGATGATAACCGCCATCACCACCCTGGCCTCCGGGCTCTTTCTGCTCATGAGCCGGCGCAAGGCCATTACCCAGGTCATCGGCTATCTGATGATGGAAAACGGGATCTACCTGATCGGTACCGCCCTGGCCAAGCAGACCCATACTCTGTATGTCGTTGAGTTTGGAGTCTTACTCGATCTCCTGGTTGGTATCATGATTATGGGTATTGTCCTCCATAATATCAACCGCACCTTTGATGATGTCGATACGGCGCTGCTTGGCCAGTTAAAAGATTAACAAACGGCCTCGAGATGTATGCGTCGTTGCCAATATTTTTTTCACTTTAGGTAAGGATATATAAGACAATGTTAGAATTTACCTGCCTCATCCCCATGTTTACCGGGATTATCGCCATGTTCCTGCCGGTCAGGTTTGGCCGGGGAATCTTGGTGGTGACAGCCTTGCTGCACCTGCAGATAACCATCCTGGCCTGGCTGGGCAAGGTGACGCCGGCCCTGCCCCGCTATTTTTCCGCCTCACCGGACGGTCTTTTGGTGCTGCTCGTCACCTCGTTTATCTTTCTCTTTATCTCGCTCTATGCCGTGTCCTACATGAGTGAGACCGAGATTGCCAGTGAGCCCATCTATATCGGCTGCACCCTGTTCTTTATGGCAACCATGTCCATGGTTGCCCTGGCCGACCATCTGATCGTGCTGTGGATTGCCATTGAGGCCACCACCCTGATGAGCGCGCCGCTGATCTTTCTGACCCGTTCCAAGTCGGCCCTGGAGGCGACCTGGAAGTATGTGCTGATCTGTTCGGTGGGTATCGCCCTGGCCCTGCTCGGTTGTTTCTTTATCGTCCTGGCCATGGATATCGGTAATGTCCATGTGCCGATCACCTTCAGCTCCTTAGGTTCGGTGGCCACCCAGCTTGACCCGATGTGGCTCAAGGCCGGCTTCATCTTTCTGGTCATCGGCTACGGCACCAAGATGGGCCTGGCCCCCATGCATACCTGGCTGCCGGATGCCCATAGTGAGGCACCCAGCCCGGCCTCGGCCCTGCTTTCGGGAGCGTTGCTCAACTGCGCCTTTCTCGGCGTCTATCGCAGCCATCAGCTTCTCTATCAGGCGGGTCTTGGCGATTTTTCCAGTAATATCCTCATCGGCTTTGGCCTACTGTCCATGCTCATTGCCGCCGTCTTCATCTTTAACCAGACCGGTTACAAGCGGATGCTGGCCTATTCCAGTATCGAGAACATGGGCATCATCGCCTTTGGTGTCGGTATCGGCGGCCTGGCCACCTATGGCGCCATGCTCCATCTCATCCACCATTCGCTGATTAAATCGTCGCTGTTTTTGTCGTCTGGCAACATCCTGCTGGGCTACGGCAGTAAGCTGATCAGCAAAACCGGTAATATGGCCAAGGTCTTTCCCAAGACCTTTATCGCCTTTTTTGCCGGTTTTGCCGGCATATCCGGTTTTCCACCCTTTGGCATCTTTGTCAGTGAGCTCCTCATTATCATCGGTGCCTTTCAAAAGGGGAGGAGCATCAGCATCAGCATCTTTATCTTTGCCCTGATTTTGATCTTTGCCGGCGCTTCGCGGCTGGTGATGAAGATGAGTTTCGGCAAATGGGATGATGAGATCCTGGTTGATGAAAATATGGCCAGGGTTCTGCCCTCCTATGCCCTGCTGCTGACCTCGATCATTCTCTGTGTCTGGATGCCGGACAGCCTGTATCAAACAATTCTTTCGGCAATTGCCACGATCGGAGGTGGTCTCAATGGATAAGTTGCTGCACATACAAAACAATGAAAAAGTGAACCGGGCCGATATCCCCAACCTGTCCTTTGTCGACTTGCGCCAGCAACTCCTGGCGTGTGCGGCGGCTGGTGGCCAGGTGGTCCAGTTCTTTGCCTATGAGGACCAGGGCACCAGCAAGCTGCTGGCGGTGATGCGCACCGACAGGCTCTATGTCGGCGGCTGTGATGCCCCGGATTCTTTTGC
>JBFFNX010000098.1:0-10711 GCA_041562995.1 Desulfurivibrionaceae bacterium | reverse complement strand
TACTGGCAGCATAAAAAAAACTAAATCCTGTTAATGGCCGCAATGGGTCGCGCCTTTTTCAGGATGCGAAGCGGCAACAGGACACTGATCAGGGTGGCGCCGCTCACGGCCGCCAGGGCGGTGAGAAAATAACTGGGCCTGATCAGGGCATAGGTGATGGCGTCCATTCCAAAGGCGTCCAGACCGGCGCTGAACATGGTGAGGTCAAGGCCGTACTTATAAAAATAAAGGAGGGTGACCCCTCCCAACAGGGCGCCGCAGCCATAGCCACTGAGGCCAAGGATGAAGGACTCGAAAAAAACCATGGTGCGGATCTCGGCAAAGCTGGTACCGATGGCCAGCATGATGCCGAACTCCCGCAGCCTCTCCAGCACCGAGACCAGCATGACGCCGAAGATCCCTAAGCCCGCCACGCAGAAGACCAGGAGGCTGGTAATGAGGTTGAAGATCTCCATCATCTCCCTTCCCTGGCTCAGGGCCGGATAGAGCTGGTCCCAGCTGAGGACATCAAGCTTAGCAAAGCGGCCCCCCAGGGCCTGCTGGACGGCCTGAACGTCCTCCTTGTTGTGGACCAGAATACTGATCTGGCTCGCCCCCTCCGGCACCATGAGCAGCTCCCTGGCCTTGGTGATATCGATAAAGACGGCGTTTTCGTCCAGCCCCATATTATTGGTCTTCAGGATGCCGGTGACTCGCAGGGAGAGGGCCGACACATCATTGCTGCTGTTCTGGGCCGACAGGACAATCTTGTTGCCCAGCTCCACCTTCATCTTGGCGGCCAACCGCCAGCCCAGGATGGCGCCGCGCTCCTTGTTGCCGAAATCATAGGCGCCGCTGTCAAGGTAGGAGGCCAAGCGGCCATGGCGATCTTCCGCCGCGAGATCAACGCCGTAGATCGAGGCATTGCGCGAGTAATGGGCTGTGGCAATGAGGCCCTCCTGGCGCAGGCGGCTGACATGGCTGCGGACCCGGCTGTCTGTGGCCAGGAAACGACCGACCTCGTCAGGCCTTTCGACCAGGAGATCGAGGCTGGGGTCAAGGCGGTAGCCCTTGGCAAAGAGCGAGATATCGCCGCTGTCGCTGCGGATGGCATTATCGATAATCTGCTCGGTCATGCCGTCATAGAGGCCCTCCATGAAGAGCAGGCCCCAGAGGCTCATGGCGATCATCAGGATAACCAGCATGGAGCGCGACAGGCGCCGGCCCAGGGAGGCGACGGCTATCCGGATAAAGACCCTAAACATGGTGGATCGCCTCGATTGGTCTGACCTGGTTGACCTTGACAATGGGATAGAGGGTGGAGCCCACGGCCAGGACAAACATCACCGCCATGTCGCGCAGGATCACAAGGGGCTCAAAGGCGGTGGGCATGCTTGATGCCGCCAGGCCATACTGTTTAAACTGCTCTTCGGAAAAGGAGAAATAGATGGGATGGAGATTGAAATAATAGGCCAGGCAGGCGCCGATAATGCCGCCAAGGAGCACACTTAAAAGGGCCAGCAGCACACTTTCGGTAATCAGCATCTGCTGAACCTGGCCAGGTAGGGTGCCCACGGCCCGCAACACCCCGATCTCCCGCATCCTGGCAAAGACGGTGAGCCAGGTATAGATCAAAATGACAAAGAAGATGACAATGAAGATCACCCCCAGGGTCAGGTAGCCAAAGATCGAGTCCACCAGCATGGCCTGGACCAGACCCTCCATGGTGGTGCGCCAGCTCTCGGCTTGGTACTCCTGATCAAGACGCTTATTAAGATCGGCGGCGACGACATCGCTCTCCTGGGGCCGGGCCGGCAGGACAATAAAATGGCTGGCATAATTGCCGGCGGCCATCACCTCGTCAAAATATTGCTTATTGACGAAGGCGGCGGAGGCGTCAAACTCAAAAAGAGCGGTCTTGAAGATGCCCTTAACCTGAAGATTGTCAGCGGCAAAGGAGTAGTCGGCGCCGGTGCCGACAAAGGAGAGTTCGTCGCCCACCTTGACCTTGAGGCGGCGGGCCAGCTCATAGCCCATGTAGAGCTGGTTATGGTCACCGCTTTCCAGGTAGGCGCCGCTCACCAGG
This sequence comes from Desulfurivibrionaceae bacterium, assembly GCA_041562995.1. Classification (GTDB taxonomy): domain Bacteria; phylum Desulfobacterota; class Desulfobulbia; order Desulfobulbales; family SURF-16; genus BM506. The sequence goes on along the minus strand of JBFFNX010000098.1, from coordinate 8,646 downwards.
GAGGAGGCCAGCCTGGAGAGCTTTTTTTCCGCCTCGGGCTCAATACCGGTGAGCATGCCGCCCACCGCCTTTTCGGGACCGGCATAGAGGACAAAGGTCTCAAAGCGCTCGCCAAAGGCGGCGATATCTGGATGGCCAGCCAGGACGGCGCGCACGGCGGCGGCATCAAAGATCAGGTTGTCGAGGCTGGGCTTGTCCCGGAAATCGCGGTGGGTCACCTGGACATAACCGGGATAGATCTCCACGGCATTTTCCAACATCTTATCGTGGGAACCGTCCTGGAATGCCGTGGCAAAGACCAGCATGGCCGTGGTCAGGGTGGTGAGAAGGATGGTCACCAGGCTCCTGTTGCGGTAGGCCCGGATGTTGCGCAGGGCAAATTTAACAAAGATCATCTCAGGATATCCCCCTCTCCTTTCGCCTCTTCTGCTACCTGGAAAAACGTTTCAGGGCCCGCTTGGAGAAGTAGGCCTCGTCAATCTCCTCGTCAAAAACGGCATGGTCGATGATGACCTCGGTGCGGTGGCCCTCCTTTTCCGGGGCCTGGGGCAGCATGACCCAGTGGGTGGGATAGAAGCGCTCACCAAAGCTCTTGACCTCGAGATAATCAAGGACCCGGACCAGGGCCCCCTCTTCATCATAATAGCTCACCGTGGTGGGCAGGAAGAATTTTTTCGAGATATGCATCCTGATCCGGCCCCAGACCACCGGCGCCTCGGGCCGGGCAAAGAGATCCAGGAAATATTCCTTATCATCGTCACCCACCAGGGTGGCCTGATAATCCTCGGTGATGGAGCTCTCCCGGACCAGGTCGTCATTGGTAAAATCACTTCCCATCCAGCTCTGCAACATCATGGAGGCCGGGATCTTGATGGTCTTTTCAATACGCGGCACATACTGCCACATGGCCTTATCCACCTTGAGAAAGGTAATGCCGCTATCCTTGCCCGGATAGGTGATCTTGATGAAGCTTTTGTCCTTGCCAATGGCCCAGCTGTCCATCTTCATGGTCCGCTTACTGCGCTTGGTCTGGACCACCATGGTAAACTCCATATAGGCGGTCTTGCCGTTGAGATTATCCTCAACCCTCTTGACAAGATCATCAACCGGAGAGGCACTCACTGCTGCCCCATGGACAAGGACATACATGGCCGCCATTAAAATTTTTAGGGGGTTCATACTTATCTCTCTCTACCACCAGCCAGGTCACACCGCATCATGCCAAACTCATTCTAGCAAATTCTCAGCCTCAGGCGAAGGACAAGTGTCATTCCCACTCACACCCCTTTAGCGCTTGACGCCAGACGGGTCTTGCCATTAGGTTTGATAACAACCTCCACCACATACCTTATATCATTAGGATGGACATGCCATGAAACTCTTCACCGCCAAAACCATTGTTTTTATGTGCTGCCTGCTCCTGAGCAGCGTGACCGCCTCGGCCGAGGAAACCTTAACCAACCGTTCCGTGGAGCGCATGGTCGCGGCTGGCCTAAGCCCCGGCATCATCACCTCGAAGATCAAGGCCACCAAGAACAATTTTGACGTTTCCACCGATACCATTTTGCAGCTTAAGAAAAACGGCATCAACGATGACATCATCCAGGCCATGGTAGAGGCGGGCGGCAACCAAAACCTCGCCCCCCAGCCTGGCGACAGGCATGAGCCAAACGGCCCATATTATGAGCCAGGCCAACGCTATGACCCGACGCCCTCCACTTCCGGCCCTTACCAGTCCCAGCAGCGGATCGATCCAAACGCCAAACTCTTAAAGGATATCGCAGAGGCGGCCACCCTGAAAGAAAAAAGAGATTACACCTGGAAGACCAAGGCCCATACCATCGCCGTGACCCTGAAGAGCATCTATCCCTCTAACACCCATAATATCAAATACTGGTGGGCCTACACCCAGTACTCAGTACTGGTGGAAAAGGAGCATCATATTTTAAAGGGGATCAAGAAGGTCCTCTATTTTGATGCCAACCACCAAGATGCCCTTATTCTCAAGGGTGACACCTACTTTGCCCAGGCCAAAAGGATGCACCCCAACGATGAAGGAAGACTCGGCTCAAGTCGAGAAGATGTGGCAGATGACGCCCAACAGGCCTACAGAACCGCCCTGGGGCTCCCTAAAATATCCACCGCCAAGAAGTCAAAGATCTATTATCAACTGGGTGAGATCGCCAAAGAAATCGACAAAAACAAGACAAGGGCTCAACAAAACTGGCAGAAGGCCATGGATGAGGAGCCCCAAGGCCACTGGGGCAGGCTTGCCGCTGACAGGCTTGGCGTTATCCCACCCCAGAGCAGCCAGGATCAGTTCCAGCCCTCTGTGGCCAGCAGTTTGAACGAGTAGGATCAATAACCCCAGTCAAAAAAGATAGCCAGGGGCTTATTCACGCAGAAAGATGAGGCCACCTGCCACCTGATCGGCCATCATCTTGCCCGCCAGTCTCTCCACCAGATGCAAGGCAAATTCCATGGCCGTGCCAGGCCCCTTACTGGTGATGACATTGCCGTCCTCCACCACAATGTCCACTGTCACCCTGGACGCCGAAAGGAGCTTGGCATCCAGGCCTGGATAGATGGTGGCTCTTTTCCCGGCAAGCACCCCCGCCTTTTCAAGGACCAGGGGCGCGGCGCAGATGGCGCTGACAATGCGGCCCTGGTCGGCATGTTTTTTCAACATGGCCCGGACATCCTCGGAGGCCAGCAGGTTATCGGTGCCGCCCATGCCACCCGGCAGGATTATCGCATCAAACAGCTTCTCCGTAACATCGGCCAGTTTAGTATCCGCCATGACCTTAATGGCGTGGGCCCCCACAACCAGGGTGTCGCCCAAACTTGCCGAGGTGATCTCCACCTTGGCGCGGCGCAGAACATCAATAATGGTCACTGCCTCTGTTTCCTCAAACCCTGTTGCCAGTACAATAAGTGCTGTTTTCATGATTTCTCCCTCCCTTAAAAAAGAAAACCCCGTAGGAGAAGTTTACTCCTACGGGGCTATGAACTCCAAAATAAATCACCGCAAAGGGTGCTCTTTTTTAATGTTTAAAAGAACGCTGGCCGGTGAACTTCATGGCCACCTGAGGATTGGCCTCGTTACAGGCCTGGATGGTTTCAAAATCACGCATGGAACCACCAGCCTGGAGGATCGAGGTCACCCCCTCGCGGATACCGACATCGGCACCGTCGCGGTAGGGGAAGAAGGCATCTGAAATCATGCAGGAGCCCGGCAACCCGGCCCGATCTTCCTTGGTCTGGGCATCAATGGCCTCCTTATCCGCTTTATCCCGCTTGCCCTTCTCTATCTCCAGGGCCATATCCGCATAGGGGATACCGAATTTATCAAAGCAGAGGATATCGGCATACTTGATATAGGCCTTGTGAACGGCGATCTCGGCAACACCGACCCGATCCTGCTCGCCGGTGCCGATACCAACGGTCACCCCGTTTTTCACGTAGATCACCGAGTTTGAGGTCACGCCATGCTCAACGGCCCAACCAAAGAGCATATCATCGATCTCCTGGGCGGTGGGCTGACGCTCACAGCGGTACTCGACGCCCTTGGAGGTGGTGACCGCGTCTTTTAGATCGGCAGGCTTGCGGATGGAATTCACCGCTGACTGCTGGGCAATGAGACCGCCGTCAATGAGGCTCTTAAAATCAACAAAACGGTAGTTTTCAAACTCGGCCAAACGGTCGATGCGAGCCATCTTGATGACGCGCAGATTTTTTCTCTGGGCCAAAATCTCCAGGGTGCCCTCTTCAAAATCAGGGGCACAGACCACCTCAAGATAATTCTGGCTCATCAGCTCAGCGGTGGACTTATCAACGGCCTTGCTCATGATAACCGCGCCACCGAAGGCGGCGATACGGTCGCATCTGTTCGCCTTATTATAGGCATCAGCAAGGGAATCACCCACCGCGCAACCGCAGGGATTATTGTGTTTGAGGATAACAGCGGCCGGCCGATCAACCATGTACTTAATGATATTGAGACCGTTATCAATATCGGTGAGGTTGATCTTGCCCGGATGTTTACCCACCTGGAGCATGTCCTCCACGGCAATGGCGCTGACCAGACCATTGCCCGGCTCGATAAAGGTACAGTCACCCAGGGTCAGGTTGCCGTTAATAAGCTCATAAAGGGCAGCTTCCTGATCGGGATTTTCACCGTAACGGATACCACGCTCTTCGACGGTGCCGTCATCCATGGCGATCTTCCAGGTTCTCTTCTTGTAAACCAGCATCTGGTTGCCAAAGGAGATAGTCATGGTCATGGGAAAGGAATCACCAAGGATATTGGTGTACATTTTCTTTAGATCTTGGGACATACTGAACCTCTCAAGGTAAGTTTTCTAGATAAAAGATATACGTTTCAGCCCCTTGCAAAGGACTATTTTATCAACTGGCAGGGCCACATAACCGGGAAACCGATGGGGCATCCTGCGTCTGCCATCAAGCCGCATTCAATGTAAAGTGCGAAAACTTACCATTTAACAGCCAAAAGTTAAAACCCTTTTTGGAAGGCACTATCCCAATCCTTCCGAACCGGATCATGGCCCTTGGCCTGAATGCTGGCACAGACCTCGGCCAGGCTGCGGTCATCTCCCACCGAAAATTGTTCCCCTTCAAGCTCGGGGTGGGCATAGCCCCCGGGGGCCGTGCAGCTCCCGGCTGAATAGCGGGTGGGGCCAAGACCGATCATGCCGTTGCGAAACCGCTCTTCCTCACGGGTGGAGAGCAACAAGCCGACATCCTGGTCATAAATACGCAGGGCAAAGAGGAGCTGGCTCAGATCTTTTTCCGTAACCGTGGTCAGGGGCTGAAAATCCCCTTCAGCCGGGCGCAGCCGGGGAAAGGAGACGGTCAGGGCCGTGCGCCAGAAATTCTTGCGGAGCCAGGCGAGATGCAGACCCAAGGCCAAGCCCTCACAGCGCCAGTCAGTCAGACCCAGCAGGGCGCCGATACCCACCTCACGCATGCCGGCCTTGGCCACCCGATCCGGGGTTTCCAAGCGGAAATCGTAATCACATTTCTTGCCGCTCAGATGGACCCGCTCATAGACCTTGCGATCATAGGTCTCCTGGTAGACGGCAACGCCGGTGATGCCGGCCTTAAAGATTCTGACATACTCCTCGGTACTCAGAGGCTGCACCTCAACAGTGATGGAGGCAAAACGGTCTCTGGTGCGGCGGGCTAACTCTTCAAGGTATTCGACGCCCATCTTGGCCGGGGCCTCGCCGGCAACGAGAAGAACATGGTTAAAACCGCGCTCATGAAGGATATCCATCTCCCTCTCGGCCTCCTCCATGCTGAGCACCCGGCGATCCAGCTTATTATCGGCGGCAAAGCCGCAATAGGCGCAGCGATTACTACAAAAACTGGAAAGATAGACCGGGGCATAAAGCTGGATGGTGCGGCCAAAACGTCTGAGGGTAATCTCGGCGGAACGGCGCGCAAGCTCCGGCAGCATGACTGAGGCGGCAGGCGACAGCAGGGCTGTCAGGCCATGGATACCTGGATGCTCAGCCTGCAAGGCTTGGTTGACATCATCCTTGGTACAGGAGGCGATCCGCTCTGAAAGGTTTTGAAAATCAGGGATGGTTAACATGTATAAAAACACTATCGGAGAAGTATGAATGCAGAAATAAGAAGAAAAAAATTCTCTATTGTATGCTTGATGCCACTATTCTGAATTCTGTTTTTTATCTTAAAAAATCCAAGCCCACTTCAGGGGAGGAGGCGGCCGCCTTCTTATCCTGGGCGCCGAGGCCGGACTCATAGGCAGTGCGCCCGGCTTCCACGGCCTGGGCAAAGGCCCTGGCCATCCGGACCGGATCACCAGCCACGGCAATGGCGGTATTGACCAGCACCGCGTCCGCCCCCATCTCCATGGCTGCGGCGGCATGGGATGGCGCCCCCAAACCGGCATCAACCACCACCGGCACCCGGGCCTGCTCAATGATGATCTCCACCAGAAAACGGGTCAGTATCCCCTGGTTCGTCCCGATGGGTGCCCCCAGGGGCATGACAGCGGCGGCGCCCACATCCTGGAGGCGCAGGGAGAGAATCGGATCGGCATTCATATAAGGAAGGACAATAAAACCATCCTTGACCAAAATCTCGGTGGCCTTCAAGGTCTCAATGGGATCAGGCAGCAAGGTGCGGGGATCAGGGGTTATTTCCAACTTGAGCCAGTTGGTATTACCAACCGCCCGGGCCAGGTTGGCCAGGCGAATGGCCTCTTCCGCGTCCCGGGCCCCGGAGGTATTGGGCAAAAACCAATACTTGGCGCGATCAAGATTGGCCATGATATCGTCATCGGGATTGCTGAGATCAACGCGGCGCAGGGCCACGGTGATCATCTCGGAACCAGAGGCAGCCAGGGCCTCTTTCATCACCTGGGCGGAGGCAAACTTGCCGGTGCCACCAAAGAGACGGGAGCGAAAGGTTTTATCGGCTATTTGAAGCATTCAATATATCCATCTAGGGTTAAGACGCTGCAGAGATGCCTGCAGCACAATCACGACAATCAGCCTCCGCCAACAAAGCGGATGAGCTCTAAATTTTGTCCTGCCGAGAGCATCATGCCCTCATACGCATCACGGCTGACGATCTTTTTATCACACTCAACCACCACCGTATCCGGGTCAAGCTGTAATTGTTGGAGGAGTTGAAGAAGAGTAGTGCCTGCAGCCACCTCTTGCTCTTTTCCGTTGCAGATAATTTGCATTCTTTCAGTCCGTTTTCACAACCACCTTGAGTTGCGACATGCTTATCGACTTATCATTGTATCGACCCATCAGTCTGCCCCGCCCACTCCAGCAAAATCCGGAGAACCTGATTAGCCTGATGGTGGGCGGCAATACCCACCCGAGGAGCCATCAGACCCTGGCCCGGTTTTGATTCCGATTCACCATCGCCGACAACAAAGACATAGGGGCGGTGGCACACCGTGGTGATCAGATTATTATCAGCAAAGCCAGCCACACCTGAGGAACCTACATACCCCATGGTTTTCATGTCCGTCAAGGCCAACCTGAAGGCCGCAGCCTTCATGGCCGGATCATCAAAACACTCCACCAGCACATCGGCACCGGCAAACAGGGTGGGGATATTTTCGGCCGTCAGCCGGCAGTCATGCAGGGTCAGATCCACATAGGGATTCATCCGCCTGAGGTTTGCGGCCAGGGCGTCAGTCTTCTTCATGCCTATCTGGTCAACAAAATACTGCTGGCGATTGAGATTGGTGGGGTCAACAATATCATAATCCGCCAGAATCAAACGGCCCATGCCGATACGGGCCAAGGCCCCTGCCACCGCAGAACCTAACCCCCCCAACCCCATAATACCGACCACGGCCCGGCTGATCACCTTCTGCACCCCCGGGGTATGACGGAGATAGAGCAGACGCTTAAGCTCCTCCTCACTGACCACCGCCCCCTTGGTAAGGCACCAGCACTCATCACCGTTCTGGAGCCTATATGCAGCCGTTACCTGGCAGCCGTTGACGATGAACAGATCACTGCCGGGAAAGGCGGTGCCAATATCGGCAAGGGTAGTCCCTGACGCCACCTCCCTTTCCTGTTCATGGACCATGATCCTCATAGCAGATTCCAGTAATTTTTTTTCAGAGAAACACAAGGCCTTAACCACTCACCCCACCCCCGTCATCCTATACCTGTCAGAGGGAAGAGATTTAATGCCAGTAATAGGTTGATTTTTACAGCTTTTTTCCCCATGATAGGTGCTACTAAAAAATTGTCAGACAGCCGCCCGTTTCCAGGCTCAATATACCTGGTCACTGCAAAAAAATCTCTACCCTTTACACCTTTTATCAATGAAGTTCCCCTCCCTGTTGCAACAAACATTGAGATCATTCGCCGCCCTGTTTCTTGCGGCCCTCGGCCTGATCATCCTCTTTGCCGCCTCCATACAGGCGCAAACCTTGGAGGTGGTGGAAGGCTCGCCGTCATATGCGGCCGGCCGCCATCTGGATTTTCTGGAGGATATTCACTCGACATTTACCTTGGCAGACATCCTCAGCCCCGAACTGCAGGGCCAGTTCCATCCCTCCGAAAGTGAGATGCCTGGTTTTGGCTTCACCCAGAGTAGCATGTGGGGTAAACTGACCATCAAGAACAGCCTCGACAAATACATAGAATTTTTCTTGGTCATTGACTACCCCCCCCTTGATTATCTCGACTTTTACTACCCGGCGGCAAAGGGGTACGAGGTGTTTCTCACCGGCGACCATCGCCCCTTTGTCACACGGCCAATCAACGCCCGAAACTATGTCTTCCCCATAACACTCAAGCCCGGTCAGCAGCTCACCTATTATCTGCGTTGCCAGACCAAGGGTTCCCTCAACCTTCCCATCAGTCTGGAATCGCCAACCTATTATGCCGAGGAAACCTCCCTCACCCAGACCATGCTCGGGATCTATTACGGCATCCTTCTGGTCATGACAGTCTATATCAGCTTTCTCTACCTTAACCTCAAGGATATCATTTACGGCTATTATGTCCTTTTTATCGTTTCCTTTCTCGGCTTCCAGCTCAGCTTAAATGGCACCGGTTTTCAATACCTCTGGCCCAATGCCATCTGGTGGAACAATATCACGGTGCCCTTCTTTATCTT
>JBFFNX010000097.1:0-10748 GCA_041562995.1 Desulfurivibrionaceae bacterium | reverse complement strand
CTCATAGATGCGCTTGAGCGGGAAACCAGTGGTCTTAGAAAGAATACGGACCATAGGAGCAATCCCGTTCTTCTTGTAGTACTCTTGAAGAGCGTTGATAACTTTCCAATGCTCGTCAGTCATGTCAGTAATGCCTTCATCGGCCTTAACAAACTCTACCCAAGACTCGTTCCACTCTTCCATACCATTAGTAAGGAAGCCGTCTTCGTCTACACCAAAGCTTGATCCGTCATACTCGATAGTGGCCATATCCAAATCCTCCGTTAAATTTTCCTAAAAAATAGGGGTTATCTATATCTAAAAAATCATAATAAATAAAAAGATGATCCTAATTACTGTATCGAATTTCTTTTGTCAATGGCATGGCCCCTTTTTTTTCAGAGCAATGAATGGCCATTCAGCGTTATCTCCTGGTAATTCCCAGTTATTTTTATTGATTACAGCGGATTTGACAAACAATTATGCCCCTGTATCCATCAATTCTTTAAAGAAAATTATCGACGGAAATGTCTCCGAATAAACGGTGGGCAGGGTGCTGCTCGATTTGGCTACAAAAATGACATTTTCAATGCCATATTCAGCGGCGCTGGCCAGGACCGCCTCGTTATCGTCGGCAAGCAGGGTCCGCTTTTTATCAAAATCAATTCTTTCGGCTAATTTTTGCCAAAACCCTGGTTCTTCCTTGGCAATACCAATCTCGTCCGCACAGATGAGGGTGTCGAATTCGCTGGCCATGTCGGTCTTGGCCATCTTGATGGCCAGGGTTTTGGGATGAGCATTGGTGACCAGGATTATTTTCTTGCCTAAACACCTGCAAAACTCCAGAAATTCAAGGACATAAGGATGTATATTGATCAGGTGATCGACTTCCATCTTCATTTTTTCCAGGTCGAGATCCAACTCCTGGGACCAAAAATCCAAATCAGTCCAAGCCAGAGAACCTTCCCGCTCCTTATATTTTGCCAGTAATTCATCTTCGGCAGTGAAGATGGAAATATTGTTTTGCTTGGCATAAATCTCCGGGACATACTGCTCCCAGAAATAATCGTCGAAATGTTTATCAAGCAGGGTGCCATCCATATCCAGGAGCACCGTGTCGATGGACTGCCAATCTACTACTGGTTCTATTTTCTTTTTAATCATAACTTAATTCCCGTTGAGAATGTCTTCTACGGTTTTCTCACCTATTTTCTCGTTAAATATTGCTGAAATAAAGGGGCTTACCACATCGTAGTCTTCTCCACTTATGAGAAAACCAGGCAAGGGTATGGCCTTTCGGACCCGGGCCCGGGCTTGATCTGCGCTTGAGTGTGCAGCAAGGAGCTCAGCTGTAGCGGCATTTTCCTGAAGATCACAGAGGGCAAGGAGGACATCAAGCATATTGCCCCAGTATTCCCCCTGGCCGACATGTTCAATGAGCTGTTGGACAGCGGTGGTGGCACTGATGTAAAATTGCGGGAGTTCCGCTGGCTGACCAGCCTGGCATTTTTGTATTGAGGCAAAACTGCGACAGATGAAAGGGCGGGCCTGGTAAATCTGGCAAATGTCATTCTCCAAAAATGGACAGCGGGCCTCGCTGGCCTGAAGGCCCAGGCCGCTACTCTCCTTACCGGCAAGACATTTTTCGGCAAATTCGTTTGTTGTCTCCAGAACCTGTTGCCGAGGCTCTACACCCTGTAATTTCTCAGCAAACCAGCTCTGCCGACCATGATCATTGATAAAGCGGTGAATAAGGTCCCCTTCCACGGCCGTCATCGTGACATTTTGGGTGCAGCAGGTGGCACAGCCCTTCTGGCAGGCAAAACGGCGCGCATTACTGTCGAGCCACTGCTCAAATTGGCTGTAGATGGTCAGCAGAATTTTGCCGCGGAGGACGCTCATTTTTGCCCACCCTGGTTTTTGCCCTTGAGCCGGAATTCCTCAACTAGTTTCTTGATAAGGGCCTCAGGGGTGATTTTCAGCGCCAGAATATACAGGACCACGGCCAGGGCAATGTCATCAAGCCAGCCAGCCAGCAGGATGTGGTCCGGAAAAATGTCCATGGGAAAGATGATGTAAAAAAAGGCGGCCAGCAGCAGTAACTTGACGCTCCAGGGCGCTTCTTTGTGGAGGAAGATATGTCAGAGGAGCCTTATTTTGTTTAAAAAGCCCATTATCTCTGCACGCAGCCAATAAGCTCTGTTGCCGTTGTCCGACCGGTGTCCCGCAGATATTGGCGAAAGCCGGCAACAAGTTCACCGCTTACGGCCGGGTTGACGAAGTTTGCCGTGCCGATCTGCACGGCAGTTGCCCCGGCCATCATAAATTCGATGACATCGTCCAGGGTGGAGATGCCACCAATGCCAATCACCGGAATTTTAACCGCTGAGGCTACTTGATACACCATGCGCAGGGCCACCGGTTTGATGGCAGGACCAGACAGGCCGCCAATGATATTGGCAAGCTTCGGCCTGGCCGTCCTGATGTCAATGGCCATGCCGATCAGGGTATTTATCAGACTGACGGCCGTGGCGCCCGCCTCTTCAACGGCCCGGGCAATAAGGGTTATGTCACTGACATTGGGTGAAAGTTTGATAATGACCGGGCGCGACGACTGCCTGCTGACAACCTCGGTAACCTTGGCGGCCATCAGCGGATCGGTGCCAAAGGCCACGCCACCCTTTTTGACATTGGGACACGATATATTCACCTCAAGAGCGGCAATGCCTTCGACATCTGCCAGCCGGGCGGCGAGTTCGCGGTACTCGTCAAGGGAGTCACCGAGGATATTGACGACAACCTGGGCCCCGAGTTTACGGATCATCACCATTTTCTCGGATATAAAGCGATCCACACCGACATTTTGCAAACCAATGGCGTTGAGCATGCCGCTTGCCGTTTCCACTACCCGCGGAGGTGGATTTCCGGGGCGGGGATGAAGGGAAATACCTTTAACGACAATAGCTCCCAGGGCGGCAAGATCGACAAAAGGGGTGAACTCCTCACCATAACCAAAGGTCCCGGAAGCAGTCATGATAGGGTTTTCGAGCTGCCACTCCCCTATTTTTACGCGTGTATCTAGAGCCATATTTCACCGGCCTCAAAAACAGGCCCGTCTTTACAGACATGGACATATTTCTTTTCAGATTCGTCAAAGCCTGAGCGTTGAACAGTACAGCCCAAACAGGCCCCCATACCACAGGCCATCATGGTTTCCAGGGAAACCTGGCAGGACCATTTCTTGTCCCGGGCACATTGGGCCACCCCCTTCATCATCGGCGCCGGCCCGCAGGTATAGATCGTTGCCGGGCCTTTGACCTCCTTGACCAGCAGCTCGGTGACCAGACCAGGCATCCCCAAGGAGCCATCGTCCGTGGCCAGAAACACCGGGGCCACCTTCTGGAAATCATTGAGGACCAGGAGCTCATTCTTACTACGGCCGCCAAGCAAAATAGACATGGTTTCAGTCGGAAGCCGTCTCTTGATCTCGGTGGCCAGAAAGAGAAGAGGTGCCACACCCAGGCCGCCTCCGACCAGACAGTGATGGGAGGCTGATTTTATCTGGAACCCCTTGCCCAAGGGGCCAAGAAGAGAAACCTCCTCCCCTTTCTTCATAAAAGACATGAGCTTGGTGCCCTTACCGACGATACGGTAGAGCAGGGTGAGCACATCATCTTTTGCCTGATGGATGGATAATGGCCGGCGTAGCAGGGGGTCCGTGGTCTCATGGCCCACAGAAACCATGATAAACTGGCCGGGCTGCGCGGCTCCGGCAACCTTAGGCGAGCGAATCTGCATACGCCAGGTGTCAGGGCCAACCACCGCATTTTCTAAAATTTCACCGTTTTCGAGATATTGCAACTGCACTGGTATGCCTACACTCCTTATTTAGTTGCTCTTACAGAGAGAAAAGCCCTTTACAGGGGTCTTACTCTACAGGTAACTTACTGATTAGACTGTGAATTCTCTCGAGATCATCAAGCGAGTAATACTCAATTTCGATTTTGCCACGGCCGCCATTCTGGGTAATTTTTGATTTGGTACCAAAATGGCGAATAAAATCATTAGTGAGGGTACGGCAATAGGAGGAAGGAATAGGTTTTTTTACAACAGAACGGCTGGCGCCGCTTACTGATCTATTTTTCTGTTTGCTCGCCCGGACAAGGGCCTCGGTCTGGCGAACAGAGAGCTCCTTGTTGATAATGTGGTCACGAATATCTTTGACCTCCACATGGTCCTTAACGGCAAGCAGTACGCGAGCGTGGCCCATGGTCAAACGGCCCGCGCCAATATCCTCTTTGACAAAATCGGGGAGCTGAAGAAGACGCATGGTGTTGGCCACCGTGGATCTCTCCTTGCCGACGCGTTTCGCAACTTCTTCCTGGGTCAGAGAAAATTCTTTTACCAGGAGTTGGTAGGCCAGGGCTTCCTCGATAGGATTGAGGTTTTCACGCTGGATGTTTTCAATTAAGGCGAGTTCAAGACGGTCTTGGGTATTAACATCCCGGACAATGACCGGAACATCTGTCAAGCCAGCCAATTTCGAGGCCCGCAAGCGCCGTTCACCAGCAATGAGGACGTAGCGATCAGGGACATCACTGGGAGTTACAATGAGGGGTTGCAGCACACCCTTTTCGGCAATGGATTCCGCCAGCTCCTGAAGGGCATCTTCGTCCATCTCCTTGCGAGGCTGGTAAGGATTAGGGTCGATAGCTTGCAGGTCGCAAAGGATGTATTCTCCCTCTGCCGCCAAGGTATCGTTATCATCTGCCAGTAAGGCGCCCAGGCCTCTGCCCAAGCGATCGCTGCTACTCATGTGCTCCCCTCCCTGCGTCATCTAGTTCTTGTTTTTTAAGAAATTCCTTGCCGAGATTCATATAACTCAACGCTCCAGCTGAACTTTTATCATACTCAATAACAGGCTGCCCGTGGCTCGGACATTCACTAAGCCGCACATTTCTCGGGATAACAGTATTATACACCTTGTTGCCGAAATGTTTTTTGACCTCTTTGGCCACCTGATACGTCAACTTGTTGCGGCGATCATACATAGTGAGAACCAGCCCTTCAATGACCAATTTAGGGTTGTAGGAATTCTTGACGAGTTTAATCGTCCGCACCAGCTGACTGAGTCCTTCCAGGGCAAAATATTCACATTGCATCGGGATTATAACGGAATCTGCCGCACTCAGCGCATTCAAGGTCAGGAGCCCCAGGGAGGGTGGACAATCGATGAAAATGTAATCATAATCCATGATCACCTCGGAAAGGACCCGTTCAAGGAACTTCTCCCTCTTCTTTTCGTTCATCAGCTCAACCTCGACGCCAATAAGATCGATGCCGGTGGGGAGAACCCAGAGGTTTGGAATAGAGCCGGAAGGCTTGATGGCACCCCTTGTTTTGCTGGGGTCAATATAGCAATGGTAAAGGTGTTTGGTCTTTTGAGAGACCGGGAGACCAACGCCACTGGAGGCGTTTCCCTGGGGATCAGAATCAACCAGGAGCGTCTTCTTGCCAAGGGTTGCCACTACTGACGCCAGGTTTACGGCCGACGTTGTCTTGCCAACCCCACCCTTCTGGTTGGCCATGGTGATTATTTTCGCACCCTTTTCACTCTTCTGTGTCATACCTGCCTCTATCTTTTTCATGAATCTTTTCCGCCCAACGGCCAAAAAAAAGCGCACGGGCGGTGTTTATATATAAAACCAATACGACAGGACAAGCAATAACTGCGATGCGCCAGCAGAAACCAGCACCACATTGCTCTTCGCGTCGAGAATAAAACCTATAAAAACATAAAAGCTCCGAGAAAAAGGCTTTTTCTCCAACCCATGGGACAGAATACGCTATTCCCGGCGAATAACAACCTATTTTGCCGTCCACCGCTGTTGTTATGCGCTTTTTTCACAATGTTCCACGTGGAACATTGTGAATTTTAGAGGTAAAATCAGGAGGTTGAGATCGATATGGTGAGCTCGAGAGTGCGAATAATGTTGTCGAGGGAGATAAGTTCGTGGGTTGAATGGACGTTCTCCATGCCAATGCCAAGAATAGCTGTGCTCAGGCCACGGCTATTGAAAATATTGGCATCACTGCCGCCACCGGCGACGATATAGTCGAGATCTCTTGCCAGGGACAAGCCGGCATTTTTAGTAATGGCAAGGAGGGGGCAGTCGTGGCCCAAGGCTAACGCAGGATATTGTTCAGGGAATTTAATTGAATAGCCAGGAAGTGTGGTCTGGGGGAAGGGGACAATCGTCTCAGCGAAAACATTCTCGAAGAATCTCTGGTGAGAACTGAGCAACTCAGCAGAGTGGCTGCGAATCTCGCCTTCAAGATAAACGAAGTCAGGGACGATATTTGTAGCAGTGCCGCCGGAAACAAGGCCGATATTAGCAGTGGAATGACCATCCAATCGGCCGACGGGGAGTCTGTTTATTATTTTTGCAGCAAGAGAGATGGCGTTGATGCCGTCTTCGGGGTTTAAGCCGGCATGGGCGGCTTTGCCAAAGATTTCAGCTTGGACATACACAGCAGCGGGCGCTCCGACAATGACATTGTCAATACCCGTTGAGTCCAAGGCAAAACCCATGGTGGCCTTGAGGAGGGAGGGGTTAAAGGCCTTGGCGCCCAGGAGGCCAATCTCTTCACCAGTGGTGAAAAGATATTCCAGGGGGGCGTGTGATAATTTATTGTCAAAGAGGACATGGGTCATTTCCATGAGAATAGCGATACCGGCCTTGTCGTCACTGCCGAGGACAGTGTCTCCCTGGGATGTGAAGATATTATTATGCCGGCTCACCTTAACCCCGAGACAGGGACTAATGACGTCCATGTGGCAATTGAAAAAAAGGGGTGATTTCTCGGAGGCTGTGCCTGGTATGGAAACAATGAGATTGCCGGTGTCTGAGCCAGTAAAAGTAGAGGAGTCATCAACGATTGTGGTTACCCCGGGAAAATCAGCAAAAAAAGCCTGGAGATAGGCGGCGAGCTTAGCCTCTGCCCTCCCTGGGCTATCAATTTCACAGAGGGTAACAAAATAATGGGCCAAACGTTCTTGGTTGATGGGAAATAAAGAAGACATAGTGATCTTAGACAGGGAAGAGATTCAATAAGTAATCAGGCGTGCCGTCATAATAGCATAAAAGGAGATATCGCCAAAGGCTGTCTTCGCTCATTATATTTTTGCCAAACAATCAACAAGGCCACAACGATTCAACCGAGATATTTTGGAAAACAGAAGACCTAGGATATGGGGAGTTCAAAGGATTTGCTGAGCGACTACCATTCGAGTTGCCGGAGGGGCAGAGAGATCTCACAGCGGAGTCTCCTCTCTCTAAGTATCGCAATCGCTGAGAGGAAGCGAGTGAACAACAGAGGGAGCATTGAATTGGGCCACCGTCCTCACTCGGTGCGAAAGAAGAGAGATGAAAGGGGGCTGAAAATTGATCAGCGTTAAGGGTGTATCATTGATCCGAAGAAACAATGGCCCCGAGAATGTTTGCAATCTGGAGGGAGAAGGGGCCTGAGGTCGTATACAGGGGCCGTGTGATGCCCGGCCAGGTCCACTATTAAGAAAAAGCGGGGTTAAGGGGGGCGGTTGGCAGCTAAGGGTGGCAATAATGCCATTACAACTCCTGGCTAGGGAGTTGTAAAAAGTAACATGCTGCCAGGGCCGCCTGACTAACCCTCAATAAGGATATCCTGGTTGAGGGCAACCTCCATGGCCCGCACCGGACACACAGATACACAGAGACCGCAGCCCGTACACTTATCCGGGTCAAAAAGAACTGCCATGCTGGGTCGATCTACAAAAAGGGCGCTGGTGGGGCAGATACCCGTACAGGCACCACACTGAACGCAAAGTGTATCATCCCGCCGGATGATGGTGGACATGGGCTCAACCTTGACGCCGTAGTTCTTGAGAAAATCCAGGGCGTTCTTTACGTTTTTTTTATGACCCGTAAGCTCAAGGACCATAAGACCATCATTGCCGGGAAGGATAGTGGCCTTAAGAATATTGAAGTCAATATCATACTTCTTAACCAGTTCAGAGATAATTGGCTTATCACCGGTTTCCTTGGGGAAATGGAGGACATATATTTTAGTATTCATGATGTAGTTATGGTGGCGTGTATGATTATAAAAGGTTGCGGCTATAAAAAACGTTCCCGAACTGAAAGGGCAAACGCAAAAACAGCATAGAAGTATTAACGCTGGAGCCTAAGGTTCATAACTCTACCAAATGCTGGCAGATGAGTAAACCTCGCTTTTAGGCAGATTGCTCAGAAAAACGGTAGCCAACACCGCGAACTGTCTCAATGGCAGGGGCAGCAGTATCGAGCTTTTTCCGAAGGCCGGAGATTAAAACATCGATGGCCCGATCGGTAAGACTATAGTCAAAACCCCTAATATCATTGATGATTTGCTGACGGCTGTAAACCCATCCTGGCTTTTTGGCAAGGAGCAGAAGAATCTGAAACTCAGAATGGGTGAGATGAATAGTGCGGCCGGCAACAAACACCTCATAACGGAGAGGAAGGATCTTTAAGTGGTGGGCTGGAAAAACAATTTCATCATCCACTTCCTCACCGGGCAAAGAAAGGGTGCTGCGGCGCAAGAGGGCATTGATCCGGGCCAGTAAGACCTTGGGACTGAATGGTTTGGGCAGATAATCGTCGGCCCCGGCCGCAAGACCGGCGACAATATCCTCCTCCTCGCCCTTGGCAGTCAGCATGAGAACAGGGATATCACTGTTGTGAGCAGAGCGTAGCTCCTGGCAGAAAGTGAGGCCGTCCATCTTCGGCAACATAAGGTCGAGGACGATGAGGTCAGGGCCATTGGCGACAAAAGATTGCAAGCCGCTTTCGCCGTCATCGGCGCAATAGACCTGAAATCCAGCCTTGACCAGATTGTAGGTTACGAGTTGCTGTATGTCTTCCTCGTCTTCAATAACGAGAATAGAAAAGGGACTGGCCATGGTGATATTCTCTATAAAAGGTGATCCTCGTGCCTGACAATGCGCCCCTGGAGCATGTAGATAATATCCTCGGCAGTATTCGTGGTGTGGTCGGCGATCCGCTCCAAACCCCGGGCTATTGAGAGAAGAAGGGTATGGTAAACCTGTTGCTTGGGGTCTTTTCTGGCAATCTCATCCAGCTGCTTCCTGATATGGCGTTTGGCCGTATCCACCTCATCATCCTGGATTAAGATACGGTAGGCCAGGTCTGAATCCTCATTGACAAAGGCATCGAGCAATTGGCTGAACATGGACAGGGTGGTGGCAAACATGGGTTCAAAGTCCGCCGGAACAATGATCATATCCGGGTTTACATCATGCTTCTGCACCGTATTGAGCAAAATGACCTTATCGGCAACCTTGACCGCCAGGTCGCCGATACGTTCAAGCTCACGGTTCATCTTTAGGGCCGTGACCACAAAGCGTAAATCACTGGCCACGGGTTGATGGAGGGCCAGAATCTTCAGGCAGTCCTCTTCAACATTAACCTCCAGGGCATTGATCTTGGAATCTGCTGCCTGGACCTCGGCGGCAAGGACGGGATCAAGGGTACGCACGGCCTTAATGCTGTTTTTAATACCCTCCTCCACAACAGTACCCAGATATATCAGGTGTTGTTTGAGGGTCTCGATGGATGAGCGAATATCAGTAGTCACAGATCACCTCATTAGCCGAAACGGCCGGTTATATAATCTTCAGTAGCCTTTTTCACAGGGACGGTAAACACCTTTTTGGTTTCGCCAAATTCGATGAGCTCTCCCTCGTAAAGAAAGGCGGTATAGTCGGATATGCGGGATGCCTGCTGCATATTGTGAGTGACAATAATAATGGTGTATTCGCCGTTTAGATCGCGGATAAGATTTTCAATATGGGCGGTGGACTTAGGGTCCAAGGCCGAACAGGGTTCGTCCATCAAGATAATTTCCGGAGAAACGGCGATGGCCCGAGCGATACAGAGCCGCTGCATCTGGCCACCGGAAAGGCCCATGGCAGAGTCGTGGAGGCGGTCCTTTACCTCATCCCACAGGGCAGCCCGGCGGAGGGATTTTTCCACGGTCTCATCAAGGATGGGTTTTTCAGTTACACCGCCAATGCGCATGCCGAAAATGACATTCTCATAGATGGATTTAGGAAAGGGGTTTGATTTCTGAAAGACCATGCCCACCCTGCGCCGCAGGTCGATGACATCGACGGATCGATCGAAGATATCATTACCGTCAAGGCGAATAACGCCGGTGGTGTGCAGGCCGTCGATGAGATCATTCATCCGATTAATACAGCGAATGAAGGTCGATTTGCCGCAGCCGGAAGGGCCGATCAGGGCGGTCACCTGGTGGCGGGGAATATCAAAGGTAAGATCGAAAAGGGCCTGGGACTGGCCATAAAACAGGCTGAGTTCCTTAACCTGAACAATGGGATCATCAATGGCAACGATAGACGGTTGTGAATTCATAATAAGAGCTCGAAATCAATGGGTAATGGCAAACTTCTTTTTCATCTTGTTGCGGAGGACAATGGCAGAGCTGGTCATAGCCACAACAATGGCGAGAAGGAGGAGGGTGGTCACAAAGACCATGGGTTTAGCAGCCTCAACATTGGGAGACTGAAAGCCGATATCGTAGATATGAAAACCAAGATGCATGAATTTCCGATCAAGGTGGAAGAAGGGGAAATTGCCATCAAGGGGCAGAGCAGGGGCAAGCTTGACCACACCGGTGATCATCAACGGCGCCACTTCGCCGGCAGCCCG
>JBFFNX010000096.1:0-10881 GCA_041562995.1 Desulfurivibrionaceae bacterium | reverse complement strand
ATTGAGTTAAAACTTGGAGATTCAATGAGATTATTTTCTTTATCACGAACATAATCCACCTTGATCTCATCCATCATTTCGTTGGCAACATCCTCGGTAACCTTGGACCAGATATCAACGATCTTATTGTACTTTTCACCCGAGGTAATCAGACCGTCGGAATACTGCTGTTCGACGTCAAAAACTTCTTTTTCTGCTTTTTCAACAAAGTCTTCCTTGGACAGCGGGATTTTCATATCGTTGATGCAGATTGAGATTCCCGCCCTCGTGGCGTATTCATACCCGGTGTCCTTGAGGCGATCTGCCAGGATAACGGTGTCTTTTGTGCCGGCATGTCGATAGGTGTAGTCAACCAGTTTAGCCAGAGCTTTTTTACTCAGCACCTTGTTTATTTCTGCAAACGGCACTGACTTTGGCAGTAATTCTCCAAGAATCAGCCTGCCCATTGTTGTCTCGACAAGTGAACCGTCCATGCGGACCTTGACCTTTGCCTGCAGGTCGACCGCACCATGATCATATGCTATCCGCGCTTCATCAACATTTGAAAAGACACGGCCTTCGCCATTCACGTTGATGCGTTCGCGGGTCATATAGTAGAGACCGAGGACAATGTCCTGCGATGGGATAATAATCGGCTCACCATTGGCAGGTGAGAGGATATTATTGGTGGACATCATCAGCACACGCGCTTCAACCTGCGCTTCCACTGAGAGCGGTACATGAACCGCCATCTGGTCACCATCAAAGTCAGCATTAAAGGCCGCGCATACGAGCGGGTGAAGCTGGATAGCCTTGCCTTCGATCAGCACCGCCTCAAAGGCCTGCATACCGAGACGGTGAAGGGTCGGTGCCCGGTTGAGAATAACTGGATACTCGGTGACAACCTCCTCGAGAACATCCCAGACTTCCTTAACCCCTTTTTCAACCATTTTTCTGGCGCTCTTGATGGTCGTCACAAAGCCGCGGCGCTCAAGTTTGTTATAGATAAATGGCTTAAACAACTCAAGAGCCATTTTTTTCGGAATTCCGCACTGATGGAGACGCAGTTTCGGTCCCACAACAATAACTGAACGACCGGAGTAATCGACCCGCTTGCCAAGCAGGTTTTGACGAAAACGTCCCTGCTTTCCTTTCAACATATCGGCCAGCGACTTCAGCGGGCGTTTATTGGCTCCGGTGATGACCCTGCCGCGTCGGCCGTTATCAAACAAGACGTCGACGGCCTCCTGCAGCATACGCTTCTCGTTTCGAATGATGATATCCGGAGCATCAAGTTCAAGGAGTCGCTTCAAGCGGTTATTACGGTTGATGACACGGCGGTAGAGATCATTGAGATCAGAGGTGGCAAAACGACCACCTTCCAGGGGCACCAAGGGCCGCAGATCCGGGGGCAGGACGGGGATGGTCTCGAGAATCATCCATTCCGGCTTATTGCCTGAATCCTTGAAGGCCTCGACGACATTAAGACGCTTGGCGTACTTTTTGCGCTTGGCCTCAGAACCGGTGGTCCGCATCTCTTCACGCAGCTGCACGGAAAGGGCGGGAAGATCAAGCGAGCTCAAGATATCCTTGATTGCCGAGGCACCGATACCGACGGTAAACTTGCCAGGGAACTCTTCACGACTCTGGCGATACTGCTCCTCATTCATCAGGGTACCCATGGTAATGCTGGGCTCATCAGAAGTCACAACCACATAGGAATCAAAGTAGAGTACCTTCTCCAACTCCTTCAAGGTCATATCACAGAGATTACCGATCTTAGAGGGCAGACTCTTCAAAAACCAGATATGGGCTACCGGGGCCGCCAGGGTAATATGTCCCAAGCGTTCACGGCGTACCTTGGATTGAATAACCTCAACCCCGCATTTCTCGCAGACCACGCCGCGATGCTTCATGCGCTTGTACTTACCGCAGTTACACTCGTAATCCTTGACCGGGCCAAAAATCTTGGCACAGAAAAGACCTTCCCTTTCCGGTTTGAATGTCCGGTAGTTAATGGTCTCAGGCTTCTTGACCTCGCCATAGGACCACTCGTTGATCTTTTCCGGAGAAGCAAGGGAAATACGTACCTTGCTGAAATCTATTGTCTTTTTTGCCTTGGTAAAAAAGGTGAAAAGTTCGTCCACAGATGCACCTCAAGTTATTGAGAATCTTAAGGAGGAAGAGAAGATAAGGGGAAATGTCACCAATCCCCGCTTGCCCCTCTCCTTCTTAATTTCTTTAATCTATAACTTCGTTAGTTCTTTGACTTCTCTAGCGGGTTTGTTGAAATTGCTAAACTACATTTTTCAACAACCAGTTCATTCGGGTTATGGGCCAGCTACTCCAGTAATTCCATTTCCAAGCACAACCCTTGCAGTTCTTTGACCAGTACATGGAATGATTCCGGCAGGCCTGCTTCCAGGAAATTATTGCCTTTAACAATTTTCTCATACATCTTGGTCCGCCCGGCCACGTCATCCGACTTGACCGTGAGAAATTCCTGGAGGGTATAGGCAGCACCGTAGGCTTCCATGGCCCAAACCTCCATCTCACCGAGACGCTGGCCACCAAACTGGGCCTTACCGCCCAAGGGCTGCTGCGTAACGAGGGAGTAAGGACCGGTGGAACGGGCATGGATCTTGTCGTCAACAAGATGATGGAGCTTCAGGAAGTACATGGTGCCCACCGTGACCTGGTTGGCAAAAGGATCTCCTGTGAGGCCGTCATAGAGGGTGGTTTGACCAACCTCTTCAGCGCCGGCCTCGACAAGCATGGCCCGGATCTCACCCTCTCGGGCACCATCAAAGACCGGAGTCTCCATATGGAGACCGGTGCCCATATTCTTGGCATAATCAAGGAGCTCATCATCGCTGAATCCCTCGACTATCCGGTCATATTCATCCTTGCTGTATACCGCCTTGAACTTCTTCTTGACGTTATCCAGATCGCGTTTTTCAGCAAAGGCCTGGACCTGCTCACCAAGCACCTTAGCGGCCCGGCCTAAATGGACCTCAAGGATCTGGCCGACGTTCATACGGGAAGGTACGCCCAGGGGGTTGAGGACGATATCGACACTGGTACCATCGGCAAAATAGGGCATATCTTCTTCAGGCAGGATACGGGAAACAACGCCTTTATTACCATGGCGGCCAGCCATCTTATCACCCACAGAGAGCTTACGCTTCACGGCGATATAGACCTTGACCATCTTGATAACGCCGGGGGGCAAATCATCACCCTTTTGCAGGCGGTTGATTCGATCCTCATAGCGTTTTTTAACAACTTTAACCTGCTTATCATAACGCTGGAAGATGAGTTCAACCTCACCCTCAAAGCGTTCGCGGTGGGTATAATCAATGCGCTTGACTGCGGAAAGCGACATCTTTTCCAGGACCTCGCCAGTAATCCTGCCGCCTTCTTCTATAAGAACCTCTCCGTTTTGAGAAACAACGGAAGAAGCCGCCTTCTCCTTAGAGAGTAAATCGGCAATGGAGTTACGCACTGCATTTTTCAGGCAGCGGACCTCATCCTCCATGTCACGATTGAGACGAGTGATTTCAAAGTCTTCAATGGCCAGGGAGCGCTCATCCTTCTCAACGCCCTTGCGGGAAAAGACTTTTGCATCAATGACGACACCCTCAACTCCGGGTGGAACCCGCAGGGAGGTATCCTTGACATCGCCGGCCTTTTCGCCAAAGATGGCACGGAGCAACTTCTCCTCAGGGGAAAGCTGGGTTTCACCCTTGGGTGTTACCTTGCCCACCATGGTATCCCCGGGCTTAATTTCAGCACCGATACGGACAACACCTGACTCGTCAAGATTGGCAAGAGCCTCTTCGCTGACATTAGGAATGTCACGGGTAATCTCTTCTTTACCAAGCTTGGTATCGCGGGCCACAGTCTCAAACACCTCAATATGTATAGAGGTGTAGGTGTCCTGCTTAAGGAGTTTCTCATTAATGAGAATGGAGTCCTCAAAGTTGAAACCGCGCCAGGGCATAAAGGCGATGGTGACATTCTTACCAAGGGCTAATTCTCCGCACTCGGTGCCTGGACCATCGGCCAGGAGCTGTCCCTCTACGACCCTTTCACCGGGGAGAACCACCGGGGTCTGGGTAAAACAGGTGGACTGATTAGACTTTTTATACTTATCCAGCCGGTAAATGGCGATACCGGTATCAAAACCACCGGTGCCTGGCTTGTCATAACGGACCACAACACGGTTGGCATCAACCTCTTCAACCACACCATCACCGTCTGCCAGCAGACAGACACCTGAATCGCGGGCCACGGTTTTCTCCATACCAGTACCCACCAGAGGTGAGGCAGTACGGAGCAAAGGCACACCCTGACGCTGCATGTTGGAGCCCATGAGAGCCCGGTTAGCATCATCGTTTTCCAAGAAGGGGATCAAGGATGCGGCCACCGAAACGAGCTGGTTTGGGGAAACATCCATATGGGTGATCATATCCTTCGTGGCAAGGAGAACCTCACCATCCTGACGGGCGATGACATTATCCTCATCAATGATACCCTTCTTGTTCAATTGGACCTGGGCCGGGATAACAACCTGGCCTTTCTCCTGAAGGGCGGTCATGTAGTTCACATCATCGGTCACCTTGCCATTATCCACGGCGCGGAAAGGGGTTTCAATGAAGCCATACTGGTTGATCTTTGCATAGGAGGCCAAGGAAACGATAAGTCCGATATTCGGGCCTTCAGGGGTTTCAATGGGGCAGATACGACCGTAATGGGTGGGATGAACATCGCGAACCTCAAAGCCGGCGCGCTCACGGGACAAACCGCCAGGTCCAAGGGCAGACAACCTTCTCTTATGGGTCACCTCGGAGAGCGGGTTGGTCTGATCCATAAACTGTGAGAGCTGGCTGGTGCCGAAGAACTCCTTGATGGCCGCAGTAATCGGTTTCGGGTTGATGAGATCATGGGGCATGAGAGTTTCAATCTCCTGCAGACTCATACGCTCACGGATAGCCCGTTCCATGCGGACAAGCCCCATGCGGTACTGATTTTCCACAAGCTCACCAACGGTACGAACACGACGATTACCGAGATGATCAATATCATCGACTGGCCCCTGGGACTCTTTGAGATGGACCAGATAGCGAACCGCTTCGATGATATCCTCCCGAGTCAAGGTCCGGTTCTCTATCGGAGTTTCAAAACCCAACTTGGCGTTGACCTTGAAACGTCCCACTTCAGAGAGGTCGTAGGTATCGGAATTAAAAAAGAGGTTTTCAAAAAAGGTGGTGGCGACCTCAAGGGTTGGTGGGCTACTGGGGCGCAAACGCCGGTATATCTCAAGCAGGGCCTCTTCAGTGGAAGTGGTCTTGTCAAGAAAGAGGGTCTTTCTAAAGGAATCTGTGGAATTTACACCATCGATATGCAGGGTCTCAACTTCGGTAATACCTGCTTCAGCAATGGTTTCGAGAATATCTTCGGACAACTCACCATTACAGGGTAGGATAATCTCACCCGTACGACTATCAACGATATCATTGGCAACGAAGCGGCCGATTACGGATTCCAGATCAATCTCAACATAATCGATGCCGGCCTTGGCAATCTTGACAGCCAGGGCCTTACCAATTTTGCGGCCCTTCTTACCAAGAACCTCGCCGCTGGCTGGATCAATAATATCATTTTGGGCCCGAGTACCGGTGAAGGTGTCGGGATCAAAAGAGCAATAGACCTTATGCCCGTCAAACTTGATTGTTTCGGTGTTGTAAAAATATTTTAGCAGGGCGGGAGCATCATGGCCCAGGGCCCTTAAAAGGGTAGTGACATGGAATTTACGTCGCCGATCAATACGGACAAAAAGAACATCCTTGGCATCAAACTCAAAGTCAACCCAGGAACCGCGAACAGGGATGATACGTGCTGAATAAAGGAGTTTATCGCCGGCATGGGCCTTGCCATTATCATGGGCGTAAAAGAGACCGGGGGAACGCTGGAGCTGAGAGACAATAACACGTTCGGTACCGTTGATCACAAAAACGCCACTCTTGGTCATCTGGGGCAGAGAACCGAGATAAACGGCCTGCTCTTTGATGTCGCGGATTGATTTGGCATCAGTCTCCGGGTCAATATCAAAGGTAATCAGACGTACAGTTATCTTCAGAGGGACATCATAGGTCATACCCCGCTCACGACACTCTTCAACGGTATATTTGGGTTCGCCAAAGGTGTAATTGACGTACTCAAGTGTACAATTGCCGTTAAAATCGTCAATGGGGAACACGGATTTATAAACACCCTCGAGACCGGATTCTTCCCTTTCGTCGGGTGCTACAGCCATTTGCAAAAAATCATCAAAAGATTTTTTTTGCATATCGATAAGATGGGGCTTTTGGATTAAGTCACCTATCTTAGCGAAGCTTTTTCTAACGCGTCTCATGCTTTTCATCGAAAATATGTCCTTGTCTAAATCAAGCTCAAAGAAAAACGTCTTTTATACGCCACATTCCCGCTAGGAGGGGGCGGGCGTCGTTTCATTTCTAATTTTAAAATCTTAAGGCCTTAAAAGAGCCTCGACGCATCAATAGGCTTGGTAACGTACCTAAAGATGCTCTTTTTTTTAAAAGTTCAGGGGGCTAACGCTAAATTTATATACGTTGCGACCTTATATCTGAAAAACAGCAATAAGGTCATGGGCGGCCCCGCCTTTCATATCAAAAAGTTGGTTGGAAACACATCATGCATGCCGCTGTTAATAAAAATCACCGGCCTTACATCTACTTACGATTATTGAGTAAGCATAAACGCATGTAACGCTGCAGGCATTTTGCGCCTGACAGCGTTACATAAAGTCCAGAAAATATTCTGCACAAATCTCTATGCCGCCACTAAAAGGAGCGGCATCACAGTTATGGCGGAACTACTTGATTTCCACAATACCACCGGCAGCTTCAATCTTGGTCTTGATATCCTCAGCCTCATCCTTGGTTACGCCTTCCTTAATAGGAGCAGGTGCACCATCAACAAGGGCCTTAGCTTCTTTAAGACCGAGGGAGGTGATAGCGCGAACCTCTTTAATAACACCGATCTTCTTGTCGCCGGCGGAGGTAAGGATAACATCGAATTCGGTCTTCTCTTCGGCAGCGGCACCAGCTTCACCACCACCAGCAACAGCAACGGCAACACCAACAGGAGCAGCAGCAGATACACCAAATTTTTCTTCAATAGCACTTACGAGCTCAGAAAGCTCAAGTACGGTCATTCCTGCAATTGCCTCTAAAATATCATCTTTTGAAAGAGCCATTATATATTCCTCTGATTTTAGTTATTGTTCTTTTTGATCTTTGACTGCCTGAAGCGCGTAAACAAGCTTGGTGGGCAGCGCATTAAGTACCCTGACAAAATTGGTGGGTACGCCATTCAATGCTGTGAGCAGTTGACTGAGCAGTACTTCCTTGCTCGGCAACTTAGAGAGCGCCTCTAAATCGGATACAGTGAGACTCTTTCCGTCCAGGCAACCCATTCTGATAACAAGCTTAGGATGATCCTTCGCAAATTTAGTCAGAATTTTTGCTGGTGCCACAGGATCCTCGTAGGACATAGTGACAGCAGTGGTTCCCGTAAGGGAGTCATGCATCGATTCAAAGGAGGTACCCTCTATTGCTCTACGCATTAGAGTGTTTTTTGCGACCTGGATTTCCGCATTTGATTTCTTCAACTCACGGCGAAGCTCTTCAAATGAGGATACGGTCATCCCACGATAGTCAGTTACTATTGCGATCTTTGCCTTTTCAAGCTTGCCGCTCAAGTCTTCAACTATGGAGACTTTTCCTTGACGATTCAATGTCAAATCCTCCTAAAAGTGAAACGAGTTGAAGCAGTTGGGTCGATGAAAGGAGATAAGAACGATAACTGTGAAACCTTGAGGTTGATCACAACACCATCTTTTGTCTCGGCGGGCATCATTGATACAATCAATGATTTTAAACGCCTGGGGCGCACCAGCTGTCTTCGACTATGCAACTACTTGCATAATGATTGAAGTAGGCACATGCCTACTTCGCCAATGTCCTCAACTCCATAGTGTCAAGCTTGAAGCCCGGACCCATTGTCGTTGAAATTGAGGCTCCCTTCAGATAAATGCCCTTAGATGAAGAGGGTTTTACCTGAATAATCTTTTCAATAAAGGCAATGATATTCTCTTTAAGCTTTTCCTCACCAAAAGATGCCTTGCCGAGCATGGCGTGAACTATACCTGCTTTATCGACACGAAAATCAATCTTGCCAGACTTTACCTCGCCAACAACGCGGGCGACATCAAAGGTTACTGTGCCAAGTTTGGCGTTAGGCATCAGGCTGCGGGGACCGAGAACACGGCCGATCTTACCGACAACACCCATCATGTCAGGGGTAGCGATACATTTGTCAAATTCAAGCCAACCGCCCTGAATCTTCTCAACATACTCGTCACCACCGGCATAGTCTGCCCCGGCATCAAGGGCTTCCTGCACCTTCTCGCCCTTAGCAAAGACAAGGACACGCTCAATCTTACCGGTACCATTAGGCAGTACCATGGTGGAGCGTACCATCTGATCGGCATGACGCGGATCAACACCTAATTTCAGGGCAATGTCGAGAGACTCATCAAACTTAGCATAGCTCAATTTAAGGACTTGTCCTAAGGCCTCATCAAGGGGATAAAGATTAAGTCTATCCCTGCCTTCACTGCTTTTTAAATATTTTTTTCCATGAGACATTGTATCACTCCAGATCAGTCAACGACTGTAATGCCAGCACTTTTGGCTGAACCTTCAATTGACTTCATTGCCGCGTCGATATCATAGGCATTGAGATCAGGCATTTTAATTTCTGCGATTTCTCTAATTTGTTCCCGAGTTACCTTGGCAACGCGCTCCTTTTTGGGGTTACTTGAACCCTTGGCAAGACCGAGCTTTTTAAAAAGCAGGGTGGTAGCAGGCGGGGTCTTGGTAATAAAGGAGAAAGATTTATCTTTATAAACGGTAATGACGACAGGGATGACCATATCGGCCTGATCCTGTGTCTGAGCATTATACGCTTTGCAGAACTCCATGATATTCAGACCATGTTGACCGAGAGCCGGGCCAATAGGTGGAGAGGGGTTAGCCTTGCCAGCCTGAATTTGTAATTTTATATAACCAGTAATTTGTTTAGCCATAATTGATCTCCTGATCAAAAAATGTTTTTTAGTCCATCATAGCTGACCTCAGGTCAGCAGATTTATGATTGAAGGAGCAGTTCATCAACGGAACCAAAAAACTCAACCCCACTACCGGGGGCTTAAATGGATTAATAAATGTACATTCGCACCATTTAATATGCGTGAAGCAGCATTCTTTTATAAACACCAACATGTGGCGCTTCGGCCGGTGGCCGATAATTTCTAACCCTTAGCAATCTGGATGAATTCCAATTCAACCGGTGTTTCACGGCCAAAAATGGAAACCATGACCTTAACCCTTCCCTTATCAGGGTGAACCTCATCGACAACACCCTGAAAATTAGCAAAGGGTCCATCGATAACACGGATGGAATCACCTTCCTCATACATCACCTTCGGCTTCGGCTTCAGGGCACCATCCTTGATCCTGCCGATAATCTTCATGGCCTCATCGTCAGAGACCGGTTCAGGATGGAGATCGTTGCCGACAAAGCCAGTAACCTTAGGGGTACCGCGCACGGTATGCCAGGTTTCGTCATTAAGATCTACATTGAGAAGAATGTAACCTGGAAAAAATTTTCGAGTGGAGGTCTTTTTTGCCCCCTGAATCATCTCGACAACCTGCTCTGTAGGCACCAAAATTTCACCGAACATCTCCTCCTGCCCGGCTTTTTTGATCCGTTCGAGCATATTTGTTTTCACCTTTTCTTCAAATCCAGAATAGGTATGGAGGATATACCAAGCACGTGCCATTATGTGATCCTATTTCTTTGCGCCGAGGCGATGCCAAAGACGCTTGATGTCAACATCGCTTTAAATAACAGAGATCTAATTGAGGATAAGATTAATCAGCTTGCCCAAAACCATATCAACAGCGCCCAAATAAAAAGAAACCATAAAGACAAGGACAATAACCACTCCAGTGGTGCGGATGGTGGTATTCTTCGGGGGCCAGGCGATTTTACCAAATTCCTTCTTCACATCAGCAGTGAAATCGCTGATCTTTGAAACAGAGAATTTCTTATCGGCCTGATCAGAATCGGCCTGTAACGCCTTTGGATTTTTTGCCATTTTCTTTTTATTCTTATCTGAGGCCATAACATTTCATAATGGCATGCAGAAAAGAACCGCACACCCATCTAAACAAATTGTATTTTCTATACCCAGTGCCGCCTTCTCCGGAATACCCAGAAAAAACTCAATCGTATCTGCAAAAAAAGAGGAGGAGCACAAAGTTGATAAAATATGGCAGGCCAGGAGGGATTCGAACCCCCAGCCCTCGGATTTGGAGTCCGATGCTCTACCAATTAGAGCTACTGGCCTGTATTTTATTTAGTCTCTTTGTGGACAGTGTGGCTCTTACAGAAACGACAATATTTTTTGAATTCCAACTTGTTCGGTGTGGATCTTTTATTTTTAGTAGTGCTGTAATTGCGACGCTTGCAATCGGTACAACCTAAATGAATTATTTCGCGCATAGTGATAAACCTTTATTTGAGAAGAAGAGTACGAAGAATTCAAGAAACAAGAAAAAGAGGAACCCCCTACAGGAGATAAGGTCCTCTTCTTCCCTACTTCTTATATCTCACATGACGACTTCGAGTCTTACTCAATAATCTTATTAACGACGCCGGCGCCTACCGTACGACCACCCTCACGGATGGCAAAGCGCAGACCCTCTTCCATGGCGATTGGAGTAATCAGCTCGCCCTCAACGGTGACAT
>JBFFNX010000095.1:0-10974 GCA_041562995.1 Desulfurivibrionaceae bacterium | reverse complement strand
TTTTGGCCCCCATTGTCTGGCCGCCCAAGAACAGGGCATCATTCGTGCGGATATTGCGGTGGAAATGGTCATTTTTATGCTGGATGCCGCCATTGATCGCTTTCTGCAGGCCTATGCCCGTCCCTACCTTGATTGCGGCCTCGGCCTGGCTGGTTTAAGTGATCAACAACTGCAGGAGAGGGTGGCTGAATTGCTTGCGGTGTTAAAGGATGGTTTGCGGCCTGGTGGGACATAGGTGCATACAGGTGATAAAAATGCACCCCAGAGACATTCTTTTCAATACCGCCTTGAGTGGTACAAGGACACAAGGCGAAAAATCTCCGTGTCTCTGCGGTTCATAAATTTAAGAAGTAAAAATATAAATTCAACAAAGATAGAAAAATGGAATCTTTAGTAATTAAAGCAGGCTTGGGCGATATTCTTGACAAGGTAAAGAACGGAGAACGGATCACTAAAGAAGAGGGGATTCGTCTCTATGAAAGCCCTGATCTTTTGGCCGTGGGCTATCTTGCCAATATGGTGCGCGAACGCAAGAATGGTGATAAGGCCTATTTTATCTATAATCAGCATCTGAATTATTCAAATGTCTGCACAAATCTCTGTAAGTTCTGCGCCTTTGGCAAGGAAAAGGGTACGGAGAAATCGTACGAGATGACGGTGGATGAGGCCATTGGTAAGGTGCGTGAGCGCCTTGATGAGCCCATCACCGAGGTGCACATGGTGGGGGGGATTCATCCTGATCTGCCCTTTTCCTACTACATTGATATTCTCAAGGGTATCAAGGAAGTACGGCCGGATATCCATATCCAGGCCTTTACCTGTGTTGAGATTGACCATCTTGCCAAGCTAGCCGGCAAACCGGTGAAAGAGACCCTGGAGATCCTCATGGCAGCCGGTCTTGATTCTATCCCCGGTGGCGGTGCCGAGGTTTTCAGCCCCCGTATCCGTGAAAAAACCTGTCCGGACAAACTCTCCGGTGAGGGTTGGTTAGAGGTTGCCAAAACCGCCCATGGCCTTGGCTTAAAGACCAATGCCACCATGCTTTACGGACATATCGAAACCATTGAGGAGCGTGTTGACCATCTTGCCGCCTTACGCGAGGCCCAGGATGAGACCGGCGGTTTTCTGGCCTTTATTCCCCTGGCCTTTCATCCCAAGAACACCGAAATGTCTGATCTCTCCCGCTCCTCAGGGATTGATGATCTGAAGAATGTCGCGGTGTCGCGGATCTTTCTCGATAATTTCCCCCATATCAAGGCCTATTGGGTCATGATTGGTCCGAAGATGGCCCAGGTGGCCCTTTCCTTTGGTGCTGACGATGTTGATGGTACGGTTAAGGAGGAGATTATTACCCATATGGCAGGCGCCGAAACGGAACAGGCCATGGCCATCCCCGATCTTGTCCGGATCATCAAGGAGGCTGGCCGTATTCCCATCCAGCGCGGGACCCTCTATGATGTGATTAAGGAATATTGACTTTGAGAAGTTGAGAAATAAGAATTCAGTAATAAGAAGAAAACAACCTTCAGTCTCTCTTCCCCTCTCCTTTTGGGAGAGGGCCAGGGTGAGGGGATTTTGAGTAATAAAATATGCAAAAATTGACAAAAAAAATATTGGCTGGGCAGCGCATTACGAGCGAGGAAGGGGCAAAGCTCTTTCTCGACGGCACTCTCTTTGAGCTCGGTATGCTCGCTGATGAGATCCGCAAACGTAAACATCCTGAGCCCAAAGTCACCTATGTGATTGATCGCAATATCAACTATACCGATATCTGTATCTCGGCCTGTAAATTCTGCGCCTTCTATAAAGCGCCTGAAGACAAGGAAGGGTCGGTACTCTCCTTTGAGGAGCTGGGAAAAAAGGTCGAAGAAACCCAGCGCTTAGGAGGCAATCAGATCCTTTTGCAGGGTGGCTTACATCCTGATCTCACCCTTGAGTTTTACGAGGATATGTTGCGCTTTATAAAGGGCTATGGCGTCCATATCCATGGCTTTTCCCCCCCTGAAATAATGCATTTTTCCCAAATCTCCGGCAAGCCCATGCCCGAGGTCTTGATCCGCCTGCAGCGCGCCGGCCTTGATTCCATCCCCGGTGGCGGTGCCGAGATCCTCAATGATCGGGTTCGTAATGACGTTGCGCCCCGTAAATGTACGGCTGACGAGTGGCTTGCCGTGATGGAGGAGGCCCACAAGCAGGGGATGCGGACCACGGCCACCATGATGTTCGGTCATGTGGAAACCTTGGCAGAGCGCCTTGAACATCTCCAGCGCCTCCGTGACCTGCAGGACCGCACCGGCGGCTTCACCGCCTTTATTCCGTGGCCCTTTCAGCCTGACAATACAGTATTCGCCTCCATGCCAAAGACCACAGGCCATGAGTATCTAAAGATGTTGGCCCTGTCCCGTATCTTCCTGGATAATTTTGACAATATCCAGGCCTCCTGGGTTACCCAGGGGCCGAAGATTGCCCAGGTGTCTCTCTTTTTTGGGGCCAACGATTTCGGCTCCACCATGATCGAGGAGAACGTCGTGGCCGCGGCTGGGGTCAGTTTCCGCCTCTCTGAAGATGAGATACGCAAACTGGTGACAGCCGCTGGAATGAGTCCTGTCAAGCGTCGGATGGATTACACCCCGGTCTGACCATGATTACTCTCCATCGTGCCCCTTGGGTGCTGCCCATATCCTCACCTGCCATTAGCGATGGTGCTGTTCTTGTTGATGACCAGCAGATGCTGGCGGTGGGACCCTTCGCCGTCTTACGTCATGAGGTGCACGACAGGGTCATCGACCATGAGGCGCGCATTCTCATGCCCGGGCTGATCAATGGCCACTGTCATCTCGAGCTTTCCGCCTTTGCTGAACTTAGCCAGCAGCCGGTGGAGCCCGGTAATATGCCCGCCTGGATCACCAACCTTCTCGCTCTCCGGGCCCGTAAGGGCCATGGTGATGCCGAGCTTGAGATAGGCGACCTTACATTGGCTGGGCAGTATGGCGACGGTGTTGGTTTGCTGGTTGATATTGGTAATGGACTTACCCCTCAGTTTGGGGCCTGTGAAGGCGTTGAGGTTCAATATTTCACCGAGTTGCTGGGGCTTTCCCGGCAGGGCAGCGAATATGGCTTAAAGGCCATGAGCGAATCCGGTGCCGGCCATAAATTCACCTGTCACGCCCCCTATTCGACGAGCAGTACCCTGCTTACGGCCGTCAAGAAGAGGGCGAGGTTGGCAGGTCACCTTTTTCCTATCCATGTTGCTGAATCCCGTGACGAGGTGGAATTTCTGCGCACCGGTCAGGGGCGCTTTCGCATCTTTTTAGAAGAGCGGGGGGTGTGGGATGATACCTTTCGGCCCCCCGCAGTCGGGGCGGTAAGGTATCTGGCCCAGTTGGACCTCCTTGACGACAAAACCCTCTGTGTCCACTGTGTTCATCTGGATGACAAGGAGATTGATCTGCTGGCCCAAAAAAACGCCAAGGTCTGTCTCTGCCCCGGCTCGAACCGCTTTCTTGGTGTGGGCCAGGCTGCGCCTGCGCAGATGCTGGCCGCTGGTATTAAGCCCTGTCTTGGCACGGACAGTTTGGCCAGTAATCCCGAGCTTTCCATGTGGCGGGAGATGGCCATTCTGGCTGACGATCACCCTGATCTGCCGCCAGCAACGATAGTTGCCATGGCAACGCTCTATGGGGCTGAGGCGCTGGGGGCCAAGGGGCAAGGGCGTTTGGAATCGGGCGGCTGCCGCCATTTCCTCGGAGTAGGCTATGAAGGGCACGCACCTCTAGAGTTCCTGGTCCATGATCAGGGCGCAAAAGATATTGTCTGGCTGTAAAGATGTTATAGGGGCATAGGTAATCATGGGAGAGAAAAAGAAAATCAGCGCCCGGATAGGCATGGTAAACTTCATTAATACGGCGCCCTTCTATGAGGTGTGGCAGCGCAGTGTCCGTCGTCCGGAGTGGCATATCACGGCGGCCCCTCCCACCGTCCTTAATGAGATGCTTTTCAACGGTGAGCTTGACCTGGGTTTTATCTCTTCCCATGAGTATGGGGCCCATCCCGAGCTCTATAAGATTCTGGGTGGTCTTTCCATCTCTGCCACCGGCCCGGTGGGCTCTGTTTTTCTCTTTGCCCGCGAAGAGCCGGGCAATCTCCAGGGGAAAAAGGTGCTGCTTTCTGCCCAGTCGCAGACCTCTGTGGCCCTGGTGAAGATTATTCTTGAGGAGTTTTATGGCGTCCAGCCGGTCTATGAGCACGGGGCTATTAATGTCCTGGAGATCAGCCAGGATTTTGCCGCTGTCCTTGCCATCGGTGATGATGCCCTCCGCCTTCGAGAGCAGGGTAGTTTCCCGGTCCGGATGGATCTCAGTGAGGTGTGGCAGCAGCAGACCGGATTGCCCTTTGTCTTTGCGGTCTGGGCCGTACGGGAGGAATTCTGTCGGCGTGATCCCGTCACCGTTGTCGAGATTCATCAAGAGCTGCAGCGCTGTATTATGGAAGGTAAGGACGATTTGATTCAGATCTGCGAACTGGTAGCGCCCCGCATTCCCATGGAGGTGGCGGCCTGTCACACCTATTTGCAGGGCGTGGAGTATGATCTCGGGCCCCAAAAGGTTGCGGCCCTGGAGAAATTTTTTGAATTTTTGGTCAGAAGGGGTGAGGCGGCACCAAGCTCATTACCTCTGAAAATTTGTGAGTAAGGGGTTGTTGATGAAGGATAAGATCATTGTTGCCATAACCGGTGCCTCTGGCATGCTATACGCCAAAGAGCTCTTTGCCATCCTGGCCACGGCGGATGTTGAGGTCCATGCCATAATTTCCGAGGCCGGCGAGCAGGTTCTTGCCTTGGAGCTTGGCATGGAGCCGGCTGATTTTCCCCAGGTGCGCTGGTGGGGGATCAAACAATTTACCGCCCCCATGGCCTCGG
Organism: Desulfurivibrionaceae bacterium; assembly: GCA_041562995.1. Taxonomy (GTDB): domain Bacteria; phylum Desulfobacterota; class Desulfobulbia; order Desulfobulbales; family SURF-16; genus BM506. The sequence continues at coordinate 6,056 of JBFFNX010000095.1, read as the reverse complement.
GTTCGGCCCGTTTTCAGGCCATGGCCGTCATCCCTTGTACCATGGGAACCCTGGCCGCCATTGCCAGTGGTCTGTCGACAAATCTCATCCATCGCACCGCTGATGTGATGCTCAAGGAAAGACGTAAGGTCGTCTTGGCAGTGCGGGAAACACCCTTTAATCGCACCCATCTCCAAAATATGCTCAGCGTCCATGATGCCGGTGCCACCATCTGTCCAGCCATGCCGTCCATGTACCAAAAGCCGCAGTCCATTACGGAAATGGCCCGCAACTTTGCCTCCCGGGTCGCTGAGACCCTGGGCCTTGAAGTTGACTATCCCCGCTGGCAGGGGGAGTGATAATAAAGGATTATTGTTGGAAAGCAGAATGAAGAATTCAGGGATAACGTCTAAAACACAGAGACACAGAGGCACAAAGACATTTTTCTCATACCCCCTTGAGGGGTACAAAAGTTTTTCTCTCCGTGTCTCTGTGGTAAATATTTTTTTAATAAAATAGACAACTATATACCGAAAAAATGCTGAAAAAAATCGCTGCTCTTCTGGAAATGATCAAGTTCAAGCACACCGTATTTGCGCTGCCCTTTGCCTTCATGGGCGCCTGGCTTGCCCGGGGCGGTGTCCCTGACGGCATGGTCTTTATGTGGATTGTCTTGGCCATGGCCGGTGCCAGAACAAGCGCCATGGGTTTTAACCGTATTATCGATGCCCGTTTTGACAAGGAAAACCCGAGAACCGCCGGGCGGGCGATTCCTGCCGGCGACATTAAGATGATTGAAGCCTGGGCCATGGTGACCATCGCGACCATTCTTTTTTTCGTGGCCTGTGCCCAGCTCAATGCCCTGACCCTGAAAATTTCCCCTTTGGCCTTGGGGCTTACCCTCTTTTATTCCTACACCAAGCGCTTCACCTGGTTTTGCCATGTGGTTCTCGGTGTAGCTCTCGCCTTTTCGCCCCTGGGCGGCTTTGTTGCCGTCAAGGGCTCCTTTGCCGGCTTTCCCTGGATGCTTTCGGCGGCAGTTCTTTTCTGGGTGGCTGGTTTTGATGCGGTTTACGCCTGCATGGACGCGGATTTTGATAAGGCCCGGGGGCTGCACTCCATGCCGGCACGTTTTGGCAGGCAAGGGGCCTTTAAACTGGCCGTTCTCTTTCACGCCATTGCCTTTCTTCTCTTTACCTACACCGGCCTCTACTGCCAGCTCAATATCTATTATTTCCTCGGGGTTGCCATCACCGGCCTGGCCCTCTTTTATCAGCACCTCATTGTTAATCCACGGGACCTTACCAATATCAATATGAGTTTTTTCACCATGAACGGTGTTATTAGTGTCACTCTGTTTGTGGCCACTTGGCTGTCCCTTTTCACATCCTGACAGAGAAGCAACTCATGTCATGTTTTTCTTTATATTCAGGCATTTCTACATTGATTTTTGACTCACTTTTGTGATGAAATTAATCTGCTGTAACCAATGGTATTATCTCAATAAAGCCCAAGAGCCGCCACAGGGAGTTTTATAAATGAGTATGCAAAACAGCCAAAACCAATCAAAAATTCTTATAGAGGCTGGCACTAATGAGCTTGAGATAATCACCTTCTATCTGGAGTTTACCGATCCGAATAGCGGTAAACACACCCGCAATGCCTTTGGGATCAATGCGGCCAAGGTGCGTGAAATGGTGGCCTTACCCAGTGATGTTACAGAGGTAATTAATAGCCCGGACTGTGTAAAGGGGGTTTTTTTGCTGCGTAACTCCACGATCCCTCTGGTCGATATCGGTGAGTATTTCGGCTATGAGGTCAAACACACCCCGGAGTTCGATAAGAAATGTGTGGTGATAGTTGCGGAACTAAACGGCAAGGCCTTCGGCTTTATTTCCCATGGCGTCGATAAGGTGCACCGTGTGTCCTGGAGCCAGATTACGCCGCCGCCCTCTATCATTGCCGCCAATGCCTCCATCACCGGCATCTGTTTGATCGGTGACCAGACTATTCAAATGGTGGATTTTGAGAAGATTACCGCCGAGATTGACCCGTCAATGGTGATGCGCACCAGCCGTGATGACAAACAATCGTCGTTAATTGAGGATAAATATGCCAAGGAGATAGTCATTGCCGACGACTCACGGGTTATCCTGATGCAGGTTACCAGTACCTTGAAGAAGGCTGGTTTTCATGTGTCCGCCCATGCGGATGGCCAGTTTGCCTGGGAGTATCTGGAAAGACTTCGCGAGGCAGGAGAGCTGGATAAAAAGGTGCTGGCCATCATCTCAGATATTGAGATGCCCCGCATGGATGGCCATCATTTTTGTATGCGTGTTAAGGAAAATCCAGCCTACAGTAGGATCCCGGTAATCCTTTTTTCTTCCATGATCAACGACTCCCTAAAAAAGAAAGGCGTTGCCGTGGGAGCGGATGACCAGGTGACCAAGCCGGAGCTCGATACCTTGATTGAGCGACTTGAGTCCAGCGTGGCCCGTTTGAACCCGGACTATACGTAGCTGATTGCCATGGTTTGGCGAGGGGCTTCGTTCCTAGAGTAAGCCGATTCCGGCCAGCATACCCTTTGCGGCCTCAAAGAGGTCGTTTTTGCCCTGTTCCGTCCTCGACTCCACGTAAAAGCGTACCTTGGGTTCGGTTCCTGATGGTCTGATGAGCAGCCAGCTCTTATCGTCAAAGACGAGCTTAAGGCCATCTATGTCAATAATATCACTAATTTTCTTCTTGTTGCTGCCAATCTGGACACTACTTCCCTTGCCGTATTTTTTTAACTGATCCAGATCTTTCTGGAGATCAGACCCCTGTTTGGAGACAACAACCGCATCTTTATCCGGGAAAAAGGAGCCGTATTTCTGGCTGATTTCCCTGAAATAATCGCCGAGATTTTGATTGCGGGTCAGGACCATATCAAGGGCCAAAACAAGGCCGACATAGGCGTCTTTTTCAGGGGTATGGCCGATGACGGTAATGCCGTCTGATTCTTCAAAGCAGACCAGGGACCTGTCGATGACGGGCTTAAATTCTTTAAAGCCAACCTTGGGCTCATATACCTCCTCGCCAAAGGCTGCGGCCAAGGCATTGGCCATATTGCTGGTGGCAACAGTCTTGGCGACCAGACCTTTCTTGCCCTTGGCCTCATGGAGGAAGTGATAGGCCATTGCTCCGAAGATATTCATGTTTATTTCCGTAGTGCCATCCGTAAAGCGGATTCGGTCACCGTCTGGATCCATGATAACGCCAATCTTCAGGGGCTGTGTTGCCTGGTGTAATGCTGCATTTACCATAACCATGTTGGCAGTGGAGGGTTCAGGGGCAATACCACCAAAGGTGGGGTCGGCTGTGGTCCGTATCTTTATAAATCGTTCAGCTGGAACCAGGGCCAGGAGGCGATCAATGTGAATTCGTGTGGCGCCATGAACACAATCAACCGCGAGGATGATGTCAGGATTTTCAGCGAGCCTTTTCATGATCGCATCGAAATCAAGGCCGTGTTGCGGCTGGTTTTTTTTAAAAAGAGAAAGCCAGAGGGCAAGGGCGTCACATTCTTTGACCAGGCTTTGGTTGGGGGTCGGTTTGAACTGGACATCGCGGTCGATGAAGGACTGGGTGAGCTCGGTGATGCGGCTGGTAAGGGCTGGTTCGGCAGGGCCGCCATCGGCAGCATTATATTTAAAACCAGCGTATTCGAGGGGATTATGGCTGGGGGTAAGATTGATGGAAAATGCAGCGCCGAGTTCTAGAACGGCGGCGGAAAGGACGCCTGTGGTGGATTCGCCGGCAAAATGAACTGTAAACCCAAGTGAGGTGAGAACATCGCAGGCAACCTGGGCAAAGAGGGGGCCGCCGAATCGATTATCAAAGCCGATGACGGCTCCGCGCCTGCAGGCCTCATCCAAAGAGGATACCCCCAAGGATTCGGCCAGATCTTGGTTATGCTGGAGGTCGAGGTACATCTGTGCTATGGCACGGGTTACGAGCTTGACAGTGTATAAATTAATGTCCTTGCCGATGATACCACGCCAACCAGAGGTGCCGAATTTTACAGGGTTTATCGGCGGGGTAATGGTTGACTTGATTTCGTCTTCGACCTTTTCATAGACAAGGTCAATTTTTCCCTGCCAGACACGATGATCGCCTGTGTTTTGTTCTGTTTGATTACGCTCAGCCACAAGCCCTTTGATGACCTGAAAATAATCATGATCGGCATGAGCGCCTTTATCTAATCCTTCCAGAAGTTGCTCTAGATGTTGACGTGTCATTGCTATGTCCTGATGGTTAAAAAGTAAAAAAGACGTTTATACGATTGTGCCGCTATAATTTTCAGGAAGCAAGTCTAAAATATTGCGGCACACTGCAGAGGGCTACCACAGGGCTGTTTTTTTAAAAATGTGAATTTGATTTTGTGTTCAACAACATAAAAACGTTCGGCCTGAAGAAAAATCCACGTATAAATACTGGAAAAGGCAGATCCCTTGGAAATATTTTTATGGGCCCTTAAAAAGTGAGTGAGTTTTATAACTTCTTGAAAAGAAAGTGGGTGAAATAGGTTTTTTTACCTATGAAAGCCATTGATTCTGATACAGAAAAGCCAATGGCTCGTAAGGTTTAGGGTTGACCTCGTGGCCGAGATTAGCTATATGGATGTTAGCTCTTAGGGGAGAGGCAAGGCACCTTGCCACTATCTTCCCCCGTGCCGGCATCACTGCTTTACATCCTTCTTTCATGCAGTTATAATTTTCGCTTCATACAGTCTTTGAAAATATCTCTTTTGTATAAATTCAACTTTTTTCAGGAGTCGACGAAATGGCAGAGAAACATGACGAGGCCTTCATCCTTTGGTTTGATGACATCGGTATCGAAGATGTCCCCCTTGTTGGTGGAAAAAATGCCTCTTTGGGCGAGATGTATCAGCATCTCACCGGTAAAGGTGTAGCAGTTCCCCATGGCTTTGCCATTACAGCCTATGCGTATCGTTATCTGCTGAAACATGCTGGTATTGAGGACGAGATCAAGCAGGTTCTCGCCGATCTGGATACCGAAGATATGCACAATCTTGCTGAGCGCGGTGAGAAATGTCGTAATATCATTCGCCACGCCAAGTTCCCCGATGATCTCCGTGATGCCATTATCGAGTCGTACCAGAAGATGGAGGCCGAGTATGGTGAGAATGTTGATGTTGCAGTGCGCTCTTCAGCCACGGCTGAGGATCTTCCGGACGCCTCTTTTGCCGGTCAGCAGGAGACCTATCTCAATATCCACGGCTATGAAAATATCATTGAAAATTGCCGGAAATGTTTTGCTTCCCTCTTCACCAACCGCGCTATCTCCTATCGTAAGCATCAGGGCTATGGTCAGTTTGACGTCTATCTCTCGATCACCATTCAGAAGATGGTCCGTTCCGACTCTTCCTCCTCCGGTGTTTTGTTCTCCATTGACACCGAGTCTGGTTTTCAAGACGCCGTCTTTATAACGGGCGCCTGGGGCCTTGGTGAGAATGTCGTTCAGGGAGCGGTGAATCCTGATGAATACTATGTCTTTAAGCCCACCCTGAAAGAGGGCAAGCGCCCCATCGTTACCAAGCGTGTCGGCTCCAAAGAGATCAAAATGATCTATGATAATGATCCTTCGACCTCTGAGCCGGTCAAAAATGTCCCTACCACTCCTGAAGAGCGTAAGTCCTTTGTGGTCAGTGACGATGAAATCCTCCAGCTTGCCAACTGGGCCTGTATTATTGAGGACCATTACGGCAAGGGTATGGATATTGAGTGGGCCAAGGATGGTGACGGCGTCAATGTCGGCACTGGCAAACTCTTTATCGTTCAGGCCCGTCCTGAGACCGTTCATTCCCAGACGAACAAGGGCTTCATGGAGACCTACAAGCTCCAGGAAAAGGGCACGGTTATCGTCGAAGGTCTTGCGGTTGGCACAAAGATTGGTCAGGGTGTCGCCCATTGCATTGATGACGCCAAAGATATCCATACCTTCAAAAAGGGTGAGGTTTTAGTCACCGATATGACCGATCCCGACTGGGAACCGATCATGAAGATTGCCGGCGCCAT
>JBFFNX010000094.1:0-10985 GCA_041562995.1 Desulfurivibrionaceae bacterium | reverse complement strand
GCGGTTCGACTCCGCTCATCGGCTCCATCTCTTTTCACGTCCTCAGAATTTCTTTTCGTGTCGAAAGTGGCTGGATCCTCGAAATATCTTTTGAAATAAGCTAGTTGCTTCTTCTGTCAAGACACCTATCAAGGACAGCCCCTTTATTTTTATGGTGATCAGGGGCAAAGAAATCTCCTAACCTCCCAAAAAACCAATTAAATTCTACTTTTTTTTGACTTTAGTCTTCTGAAAAAGTAAGATGTTTTGTGCTTAAAGCTAAACCTGTTGTGAAATAGGGGCGGAAAACCACGGGTCTCACGTTTAGATAGCCGAGTTACCAAGTACTCAATATGGTAGCCCGGTTTTTTTATTGTTAAATCGGGCATTTAAGTTAATTTTTTAAATGTTGTAAGGTTTATGAGAAAAAACGCTGGTCGTACCCGTTCTGTTACAGACACCCAATCGCCGACGGCATTAGATGCAGGCCCCATATTTGGCCTGCCTATCCGCAAAATTGCCAAGCCCTTATCTTCTGCCCCTGCTGCATCTCCTGCCCCTGCCAAGAAAACCGTCCAAAAATCCATCAAAAAGGCACCAGCGCAGGCTCCCAGCAAGAGACGGCAAGCTCTGGAAAACGGTGATTGGGATCTCTCGCAGTTTGACGTGCCTGTTGAGGAAGGACGGAAACGTTTTCATGATTTTGACCTACCGATCGAGATCATGCATGCCATCAGCGATCTCTCCTTTCATTATTGTACACCCATCCAGGCCGAAATCCTCGAGCATACCTTAAATGGCAACGATGCCACAGGCAAGGCCCAGACAGGTACAGGAAAATCCGCAGCCTTTCTTATCAACATCCTGACCACCCTTATGACCAAAAAGCCAAAGGGCTCAGGCAAAAAGGCCAGCCCCCGGAGCTTGATCATCGCCCCGACCCGCGAGCTAGTTATGCAGATTGCCGAGGATGCCGAAAAACTTGCCGCCTATACTGACCTCCATATCGTCCCTATCTATGGTGGCATGGATTACCAGAAACAGCTTGATCAGATTCAAGGCCAGCAGGTTGATATCGTTGCCGCCACCCCGGGCCGGCTTCTTGATTTCCAGCGGAAGCAACATATCAGCCTGAGTGATGTGGAGATCTTCGTCATTGATGAGGCCGATCGTATGCTTGATATGGGCTTTATTCCCGATGTTAGACAGATCGTCTATAGCATGCCAGACAAGGACAAGAGGCAGACCCTGTTTTTCAGCGCCACCATGACTCCGGAGGTTAACCATCTATCCGACCAATGGACCAAAAATCCGAGGGTGGTTGAGATAAAGGCGGATCACGCCACCGTTGACTTGGTTGACCAGCTCGTCTTTCTGGTGACCACGGACGAGAAGGCCACCCTCCTCTACAACCTCATCACCACAAAAAGTCTTGATAAGGTCATCGTTTTTTGCAACCGTAAGTCAGAAACCAGACAGCTACACGACTTATTAAGACGCTATAACATATCATGCGGCATGCTCTCCGGTGACGTTGACCAGAAAAAACGGGTCACCACCCTAAATGATTTTAAAGAAGGCAAGTTAAGGGTTCTTGTCGCCACCGATGTTGCCGGGCGCGGCATCCACATCGAAGGTATCAGTCATGTGGTGAACTTCAACCTCCCCTATGACCCGGAAGACTATGTTCATCGCATTGGCAGGACAGGACGAGCCGGCGCCAGCGGCACCTCTGTGAGTTTCGCCTGCGAGGAAGACGCATTTTATCTGCCCGATATTGAGGCATTTATCGGCCGCAAACTTGAATGCGTCTATCCCTCTGATGATCTGTTGGCTGAGCCGCCGAAGCTTCCCCCTGTTAAGTCCCGGCCGAGAAGACCTGCCCCCGCAAGAGGAAGAAGGGACCCCAGGAGAAAATAGAAAATTACGCTGTTACGAGTTTACATGGGGCTTAATTTCCCCATTGACCTTTATCTTATCCATCAATTCTTAAGGAGGAAAACATGGAAAATCGTCAGACTGGCACAGTGAAATGGTTTAATGACAGAAAGGGTTTTGGTTTTATTATCCCTGAAAAAGGAACTGATGTTTTTGTCCATTACCGGTCAATCCGCGGTGATGGCCATCGCTCCTTGGTGGAGGGGCAAGCAGTGGAATTTGCTGTGGTGGAAAGCACCAAGGGACTGCAAGCCGAGGATGTCGCCGTTATTTAACTCTGTTGCTGGGGCCACGAGAGTCTAAAGGGTGACTTGAACATAATCCGTTTTTTAATGGGCACTGTTTCTAAAAAAGAGACAGTGCCCATTATTTTTTTTAGAGCTATCATGTTGCCATGAGTCTTTTTTCTATTAAAAAACTACAAATTTTAGATATACCGCCCTTTGACCTGGACCTTGCGGCGGGAGAATGTCTCTCCATCACCGGTGATTCAGGTTGTGGCAAATCGCTCTTGCTCAGGGCCTTGGCAGATCTTGACCCAAATCCCGGTGAACTCTTCCTGGAGGACAAACCATCAAGCTCCTACCTGCCTTGGCAGTGGCGGCGCCATGTCGCTCTCCTCCCTTCTGAGAGCAGCTGGTGGTTAGCCAAGGTTGGAGATCATTTCCCCGGCGACGGGGCCAATCTTTACCTGCAGCTGGCCGCAATAGGGTTGACTGCCGACATTCTTAATGCCCCAACCCACCGACTCTCCAGTGGCGAACGTCAACGCTTATCCCTATTACGATTGTTGCGTAATAAGCCGAAAGTCCTCCTTCTTGACGAACCCACGGCAAATCTTGATGAAAACAACAGTACCCTGGTTGAAAGAATTTTAAGAAAATACCAACAGGTCAACCACAGCGTTGTTATCTGGGTCACCCATGATCGCTCCCAGGCCGCTCGGGTGGCACACAGACATCTACGCCTTTCGCACCATGGTGTGTCTGAAGTAAAAGAAGTTTGAGGGATATTTGATGAATATTGTCCATCTTTCGGCCTCTGACCTTTCCCTGGCTGCCGTTCTTATCATCATTCTTGGCGTGGTCAGCCTGAAACTCCGGCTGGGCCAGACCCGCCAACTCTTTATCGCATCCGTGCGCTGTACGGTGCAGCTTCTTCTCATGGGCTTGATCCTCAAGCTGCTCTTTGCCGCCGCCTCAGCCGGGGCCGTCATCATCATGGCCTTTATCATGCTGTTGAGTGCCGGACAGGCGGTAACCAGCAGAATGCACCGCCCCTTATCAGGCAAATGGTCCTATTTTTTCGGGGTGGCGGCCATGTTTCTCTCATCCTTTACGGTCACCCTCTTTGCCCTGTTTATTATTATCGATATCGACCCCTGGTACACCCCCCAGTATGCCATTCCTCTCTTAGGCATGATGCTTGGCAATACCATGACTGGTGTGGCGCTCAGCATGGACACCTTAACAACGACAATATTTCACAATAAAAATATGATCGAAGGACGGTTGATCCTTGGCGAGAAATGGCGCGAGGCAGTGCAGGATCAGACTAAAGGGGCCATCCGTACCGGTCTGACGCCGATCATCAATTCCATGGCCACCACCGGTCTTGTTTCACTGCCGGGTATGATGACTGGTCAGATCCTAGGGGGCTCCCCTCCCATGGTTGCCGTCAGTTACCAGATTCTCATCATGTTTCTCATCGCCGCCGGTACCGGCTTTGGGGTTATCCTTGCTGTCCATATCACAGCCGGGCATCTCTTTGATCATCGCCATCGACTGCGTCTCGACCGCTTATCGGGTGAAAATGTCTGAAAACGAGGTGCCAAAAGCAGAGTATTTTGCTTTTCCACGGCAAATAGGGTAGATACAAAAACTGGTTTTTCGCAGCAAAGATTATTTACCCGTTTTTAAAAAATAATTCACAACGACAAGAGGTGTTTTCATGTCCGATCTTATTGCAACCTTTGACACATCCAAGGGAAATATCAGGGTTAAACTTTTTGCCGACAAGGTGCCCATGACCGTGGCCAGTTTCGTCAATCTGGCCCAGCGTGGATTTTACAAAGATCTCCACTTTCATCGGGTGATCAATGATTTCATGGTCCAGGGCGGCTGTCCCCTTGGAACCGGTACAGGTGAGCCTGGCTACAGGTTTGAAGACGAGTTTGACAAGACTCTGGTCCATGACGCACCAGGGAAATTGTCCATGGCCAATGCCGGCCCCGGCACCAACGGTAGTCAGTTCTTCATTACCCATGTCCCTTGCAGTTGGCTTGATGGCAAACATGCTGTTTTTGGCGAGGTTGTCTCCTCAGAAGATATGGATGTGGTAAATAGTATCGCCCAGGGCGATACCATCAACAATATCACCATTGAAGGCGACACCACTTCCCTGCTGGCTTCTCAGCAGGACAAAGTCGATGAGTGGAATGCTGCCCTTGATGCAAATTTCCCCCATCTTAAGCTGTAAAAAATAGCTCTTTCTTTATCAAACAAAAAGGCCCTGGTCAGTAAATTGACCAGGGCCTTTTTGTTGAAAGCAGCATGAGTGAAGGCAAGCTTATGATTCAGGATCAAACATGACCCCAATCTGGGACCACATCTCTTCTGGAATCTCGGTGGCCAGTTTCAGGGCACCGGCACAGCCAACAAATTCAGGATCATCCACCGCCGTCACCTTGACCTCGCCATAATCAGCGAGATGCTCAACAATCATATCAGCCAAACCGGCAATACGGGAACCGCCACCGGCCAGAATAATATTTTGCAAGGTGGCCGCCTGATCGGCGGGATCAAATTTCTGAATAAGATTTTCGATATGTTCACAGATATCAGGGACGATACTTTCACACACGGCATTCACGTCATCCGTGACATCAAACTCGTGGGGTTTCCCCTCAAGGCGCAGAGTAACCACAGCCTTTTTTGACCTATCAACAGAGGCGAATTTTTCCTTAATGGCACAGGCCACCGCATCAGTCATTTGAACGCCAGGATAATGCCTGGTGATCGACTGACCCAATCGCTCATCAATATAGTCACCACCTTTCAAAAAGGTAACCTGATCATCAGCAACAGGCACAGTGCCCTTCATCCCGCAGATATCAACGGTGCCGGCCCCGATGTCAATGACAATACAGTTGGTAAGATTTTTAAGCTGATAGGCAACCATAAAAGGTTCGGAGACCACCAGGGCCTTGGTCATGAATTTTTCGGCAATGGTCAGCAGAAGCTCCTTATTCATGATTGAAGCTCGGGCAGGAACACCAATAATTCCGCAGACTTCAACATCCTCACCCTTCTTAGCAAGCTCAACAAGATGGCCAAGGAGTTCATAGGCGGCCTTGTAATCACGTTCGCTGGCCTCGCGGATGACCCCATCGGCAAGGGGGTAACAGAGATCGAGAAAATTACGTTTCTCCATGGCTTCATCACCAAATATTGGCCCCTTGCCAACCATCTTTTCGCTGATAATATCCTTGGGGTAGCCGACCACAGAACGGGCCAACAGTTTAGCGCCCCGATCGGACATGATGGCGGTGCGGCAGGTGCCAAGATCTATACCAACGGTAATTTTTCCAGATTTAGAGGCGGCGACAACCTCTGTCTCTTGAGTGGTATCTTCCATGGGTTCTCCCTTACGTCAAGGTGGCTAGAGGATAACTTGAAAAATGAGCATTTCTTTCAGGGTGCCATCGAAACTCATCCTTCTTCTTGTCCTTTATGTTTTCGGGCTTGCTTCATGAGATTCTGGACAACGGAACCCGGTAGGTAGTGGCTACCCTGAACAAAAATAAGACAATCATTGATTCCCTTTTTCTCCAGGGCCAAATCTTTTTCAAGCTCCTGAGCCTTGAAAAAGTAATCATTTTTCTCCTTTTCAAGAGCCTCCGTCTTTACACGCAGCGAGGTAATTTCTTCCTCCAGCCCAGCAAGGCGCTGAGCCTGCTCTTCAAAGGCACGACACTCTTTTATCTTTTCCTGGAGCTTTTCCCAATACTGCTTACCCTCTTCGCGGATCTCACTTGCCTTGTTTCTCATATCCTCAAGCTGTTCCGAGAATTTAAGACGCTCCGTTTGCCGTTCAAGCTCTTTCTGCTCTTCTTCCTTGGCAAGCCTCTTCTTGATGAGCATACTGGTCACCCCGGCCCCCACAGATCCACCAAAAACGGCAAATAAAACCCAGACCAAAAAGTCCATGTTAAAATTCCTATTTTTTCAAGATGCTCTCATCAAAAAAGGCATCCCTTTAATTAAAACAGCCTCTTATTTCTGAGGGCTGATATTGACGGCCGGATCAGAGAGATGAGCATCGCTATGCATATAACCAACCTGCCCCCACACCTCAGGATCAAGATCCTGAGCCAATTTCAGGGCCCCATGGGCACCAATGAAACCGCTTTCATCTATGCAACGGATATCAACATCTCCATATTCTACAAGGTGAAGGGCCACCACCTCATCAATGCCCTTAATCAAAGAGCCACCACCTGAAATAAAAATATTTTCAAGTACTTCTTGCTGGTCTTGCGGATCAAAACCTTTAACCATGGCCACAAGTTGCTCGAGGATATCAGGGACAATGGATTCGCAGGCACTACGTAATTCATTGGAGAGATCCACTTCGACAGGAATGCCCTCTTCACGCAGGGGGGTGATCACAGGCCCGCCATATTGATCAACAAAGGCAAACTTCTCTTTGATGTGGCGCAACTGCCCCCTTGAAAGCTGGAGCTCAGGATAACGCTCAGCAACAAGGGCCTCAAAACGCTTATCAATATAATTGCCGGCCTTGGTCAAGATCACCTGATCATCAACATGGGGGATCGTACCTTTCATGGCACAGATATCAACGGTTCCGGCACCAATATCAACAATGATACTATTCGTAAGTCTGTTGATTTTATAGGCGACCAGGAAAGGTTTTGGAACAATGAGGGCAACATCAAGGAGATCGTCAGCTAGAGAGGAAAGCAGCTCCTTGTTCTGGAGGTAGGCACGGACAGGCACCCCAATTACACCACAGACAGGGCCACCACCTGCAGCATCGGAGGCCTTGGCAATGACGTGTTTAAGCAGCTCGTAGGCAGTATTGTAATTATAATGATGAGCCTCGCGGATGAGGCCATCTTCCAAGGGATGATAAAGCGTGAGTGCCGAATGATGTTGCAACGCCTCATCGCCAAAAACCTGCGTTTTGCCGAGAAGCGTTAGGCCAACGACATCTTTTGGATAACCGACAACAGAGCTTGTCATCTCCTGGTAGCCTGTATTGGAAATGACCTCTGTCCGGGCTGTTCCTAAGTCAATGCCGAGCATCAGATTATCACATCTACTCATGAATTATCCCTATAGGTCAAATACGCCTTTGGTAAGATTCTGCAATCAACAGAAAGGCAGGCAAGTGCGGCATGGGGCGAGGATGCTGGATTGATACTCAATCAACCTCACAACTACTTTGCCCTGCTCAAGAGGGCCGGAAACTCCGGGGATTGAGAATTTACATTTACTATAGTGTGCCTAACCCCGCGAAACTATCATTATCTTGTACAATGGCATAAAAAATCTTGTCAAGTGAATTTAGATAGTTACACCATTGATGCCTTTGCTGTGGCAGCCGTTTTTCCGGAGATCTATTTACCTTTTGAAGATCTCTTTACACGCCGCTGTGTTGTGGTAACAGCCACCCTCTTTTTTTCGCCTTTGGGCTGAGGAACGAGAATCTTTTGCAGACACTCTCGTTGCTGTTGGCGCTCTTTAAAGTTCTTGGCAACATAGAGGGGCGAACCGTCTCTATCTATTTCCGCAACATACATGGCTGTAGCAAGGGTGCCAGGGGTGGGGGTAAAATCCTGAAATTGGCGAACCGGTAATTTCAGGCGCTTAAGATCCTCGGCAAGCGCCTTCATGTCTGCCAGGGTGCAGCCAGGATGGGAGGAGATAAGATAGGCAGAGATAGAGATCTTGCTCTTTTGTTGCCTTTTGACTTGGCGGGCTGCCTCAAGGAAATTCTGCAAGATAGCGCCACCAGGTTTATGCATATGGTTGAGAACCTGATCAACCGTATGTTCTGGAGCAATCTTAAGCATTCCAGGGGTATGGTCTTTCACTAAAGCACTGAGCAGTCTGGGCGTCTTTAAAAGAAGCTCCATCCGCAGGCCGGAGGAGACAAAGAGGTGCTTGACTCCGGCAACATTCTTCACCTTGTTGAGCAAGTCGAGGAAGGTTGCTTCATCAATAACCAGCTGCGGGCACATCTTGGGGAAGAGGCAATCCCTCTTTTTGCAGCCACCCTTTTGGCAGCTTACCCCAAAGAGATTGGCTGTTGGCCCTCCCATATCAGTAATGGTGCCGCGAAACCCTTTTTGGGAGGCCAGTTTCTTGACCTCAGCGACTACTGATTCGTGACTGCGGCTGACAATAACCGGTCCTTGATGACGGGTAATGGCGCAAAAAGAGCAGTTACCGCAACAGCCGCGCACAATGGTAATCGAGTCCCTGATCATCTCAAAGGCAGGCACATGACCGCTTTCAGGGTGGGGTTGTTTGGCAAAAGGCAGGGCATAGAGGGCATCAAGCTCAGCCACCGTTAGGGGTGGAGCTGCCGGCATCTGAACCACATAATGACTCTGTTGCTGTTGGCTAAGAATTTTTTGAGAAGAAGCCCGGGCTTCTTTATCCACGAGAAGCTCGGCAGTCATAAACTTTTTCCTGTCTGCCTCAATATCGTTAAACGATGGCAGGACAATCTGCTCCAGGCCAAAGCGGCGCTCGCCAAATTCCTTTGGGCTAAGGCGGATGCAGGTGCCGGCGATACCGAACAGATCCTTTTTTTGCTCGAGACGAAGGGCAACCTCAACAATGGCGGTCTCCCCCATGCCATAGACCAGCAGATCCGCCTTCGAATCGGTAAGCACGGAGCCCCGGAGTTTTTGCTGCTGATAGTCATAATGGCAGAAACGGCGGAGAGAGGCCTCCACCCCGCCGATGATGGTGGGCACATCCCTGTATGCCTGCTTGGCCAAATTGACATAAATTGATGTTGCCCGGTCCGGTCGACGGCGATTGAGTTTTATCGCTGGTCCGGGGAAATAAGGATTCCCCTCAGGAGAATACTGATCTTCATCGCGGACCTTGGCGTTTCCCGTGTAGTTTGAAACAATGGAATCAAGATTGCCGGCGCTGATCCCAAAAAAAAGACGGGGACAGCCAAAGCGCTTGAAATCCTCTGGAGAGTCATAACGGGGCTGGGCCAAAATGGCGACCCGGTAGCCTTTACTTTCGAGGAGACGGCCAATGAGGGCAATACCAAAGGAGGGATGGTCCACATAGGCATCACCGGTAACAAGGACAATATCAACCCACTGCCAGCCCCTCTCCTTGAGGTCGTCAGTACTGGTTGCTAAAAAGGATTTCCTGTTCTCAGCCATGGGATTTAATTAAAAGGTGAACCATTTTTCATAGGTTGATCGTAAAACCGGCCAGGAAAATTTATCGGTGAGCTCCAACCGTTTTGCCAGAGTCAAGGAGCCGCTGTTTTCCCTCAGCACCTCCCTCAGCCTCTTTTTAAAACATTGGTCATCATCATAGAGGTATTGCGATTCAAAGAGTTCGGGATAGGACAGACGGTTAGGTAAAAAAGGCTGGCAGCCGGCCCGGACTGCCTCAATGACGCTCAATCCGTAGAACTCATGGCTGGCCGTGGAGATGACCAGAGTCCCCTGCTTTAAGAGCTTGAGATATTCAGCACGCTCTTCAGTATAGCCAAAATGGATGAGCCTGCTTTGCAGCCTCTTTGGCGCTTCGTCAAAAATAGCGGGACGGCGCTGAAATGATTGCCCCACCACAATAAGCTGAAAAGGGATATCCTCCTCAGCAAGCTCAAAAAGGGTTTGAAAAAAAAGCTCTGGGTTTTTGTCATGCTCCCAGCGGTGGTTCCAGACAATGACGGGACAGGGAGGCGGATCCGGATCCGGCAACAGATCAAG
This sequence comes from Desulfurivibrionaceae bacterium, assembly GCA_041562995.1. Lineage (GTDB taxonomy): Bacteria > Desulfobacterota > Desulfobulbia > Desulfobulbales > SURF-16 > BM506. The sequence continues at coordinate 1,072 of JBFFNX010000094.1, read as the reverse complement.
CTCGTGGAAGTTGAGTGCCAAGGGAAGGATCGTAGATTTGTTTGAAATTTGGGCTGCGCTGTCTAGTTTCACATCAGGAGCCTTCTTTTCCATGTCACGGCAGCCGGCAAGGAGGGTGTCGAGATTAAAGCGGCTATTAAAGCCCAGGCGGTCAGAGGCCAGGGCGGTCAGATAGTTGGTAAGACCGAAATGGAAATCGCGCTCATCATCAACCTGAACAGGGTAGGCAAATTGATTTTCATGGAAATAGGTGAGTATGGGCAGGCTGTTGAACCAGGAAGGTGCCAGGCCGCGGAGGGTGGCAACATCAACAAAAGTCGAGCAGAGTACTGCCTCAACATCCTGTTTGCGGGAAAGCTTACTGGCAACCCATGGCGCCGCAAAACGCATGCGCCATTTCCACTTACGGGCCGGCAGGGTTATAAGGGTGAAATTGAGATCGAGATGCCCTTCCAGTTGCTGTAAAAAGAACTTATGCGAACCACCGAAATAAGGTTCAATAACGAGAATGTTACGGCATAAGCCCATTAATACTTCTTATCGGCATAGGCGAGCCAGCCGCCAGCCTCGACAAGTTCTTTATCAAAAGAGTTTAATTTAAAAGGAAAAGTAGCCTCGGTACTACCCTTGGCCTGGACAATCTCCTTGTCAATATCTACGGTAATTTCCAGCTGCGGTCCCATCTTAAACAGGGCATCAATGTCCTGGGGACTCAGTTCGATGGCCAGCATGCCGCAGTTGAACATATTTTGCCGGAAGATGCGGGCAAAGCCTTCACCGATAACGACATTGATGTCATTGACCTCAAAAACCCAAACGGCATGCTCCCGGGAGGAACCGCAGCCGAAATTGCCACGGGTGACGATGACCCCCGCCTTTTGCGGATCGGTTGCAGGATCAAAACCAGGAAGCTTGAGGTCTTCAAGGATATAGGGTTTCAAGGCCAATTTTGAGTTCTCGGTGAGATATTTGGCCGGGATAATTTCGTCAGTATTGATATCTGATCTGTCAAGAAAGAGCACAGAACCGCTGAATTTTTTCATGCTAAAGCACCTGGTGACTTTTATATTGC
>JBFFNX010000093.1:0-10993 GCA_041562995.1 Desulfurivibrionaceae bacterium | reverse complement strand
TTGGAGAAGGCCGGGATTTATGATGAGGTGGTACGAAACAGCGTCTTTCTGGCTGCCGCCTCCCGCAATATCAGCAGGAGTATTGTTGAAGACGGCATGGACCTGGCCATGAATTGGCGGGCCACGGCAAGTTTTGAAGAGAATAAGGAGCTGATGGACGCCCTGGTTCTGCCTGACTCTGTGGCGCCTAAAAAGAAATTGTTTTTAAATCTGCTCTCCTTTTCTGAAAATCCCGAGTTGGCCAAAGAGTTCATGCTCTATGCGGTGTCCCCTGCCGGCCAGGAAATTTTTAAGAAATATGGCTTTCTTGATAAAGTTGCCGGTCAGGGCATTTTGCAGAGATAAAATGGCATGATGAAATCTCCGAAAATTATTCTGCGCTATGTCCTTGGTCTTGTCGGTGTCTTTGGGGTGGGTTTTGTCCTGCTGGTGGGGCTGCACTTCTCCTTTATGGAACTCCTTGCCCGCTTTAATCGCGACCTTGAAAATGAAAGGTCCCGCATTGCCATTGGCGAGGTGATCATCGCCAATGTTAATCAGATAGAACGTAACTATTATCAGCTGGCAACCACCTCCGCCAGCAGCAGAAGCGTGGAATTGATCTATGCCAAGACCCAGGTTTTTTTTGCGCACATTGACCAGGCCTTTACCGTTTTTAAAAATGGTGGCTCGTTAACGGTGACGACCCGCCTCAATGAAGAAGGGATGCAGGATTTTGTCCGGACCATTACCTATGTCCCTAATGAGGATGATGTTCTTGAAGTTATAGATATCAGACCCAAGGTGCAGGAGGTCAAGGAGCGCATGCAGGCCATTGCCTACCTGGTTGCCAAACGCAACAGCCTTATCAGGTCAGGCGATCAAGCGGCCTTGCCGGAGGTGCAAGACGAGATTGTTATTTTCTTTAAAAAATCTTCGGCCCATTTTGTCCGTCTCCATGAGAATGCCAATCGCCTTTATTACCAAGGCCATAAAAATCTGGAACGACTGCAGGGAGAAATCTCCAGACGCAAGTCCTATTACACCAGGATTGCCCTAGGGGTTAATGCGGCGATCATTTTCGGGGTTCTTGTCATCTGTTGGCTTATTGCCCGCCAAATTTATGCCGCCCACAGCCAACTCGATTTTGTCAGCAAGGAGATGGAGAAGGCCAAGAAGCAGGCTGACGTCGCCAATAAGATAAAGATCGATTTTTTGGCCACCATGAGTCATGAGGTGCGCACCCCCATGAATATCATTGTCGGCATGACCGGTCTGGCCTTGGAAACACAGCTCACCCCCACCCAACAACGATATTTGACCCGGATTCAGGGCGCCGGAGAGATACTTCTGGGACTCCTGGACGATATCCTTGATTTTTCGAAAATTGAGGAGGGGCAGCTGGAGTTGGCCGATCAGCCCTTTGACCTGAAAGAATTGGTTGATGCCGTGGTCGAGGTTGTCAAGATGCAGGCGAGGCAAAAGGGTATTGCCCTGGTGGCCCATGTCGCCGAGACGCCATGGGTTCCTAAGGGTGATCCTGTTCGCATGCGCCAGATTTTGTTAATCCTTATCAGTAATGCCGTTAAGTTTACCGAAAAAGGCCAGGTGGTTATTGAGGCCCGCCTGGAGGAGCTTGACGCTGAACGGCTCCTTGCCGTCATAACTGTACAGGATAGCGGCGTCGGTATTGCCAAAGAACAGCTCGCCTCCATTTTTGACATCTTTGCCCAGGGTGACGCCTCCGTTACCAGGAAGTATGGCGGCACCGGTATGGGGCTGGCCATTTCCAACCAGCTTGCCACCCTCATGGGCGGTGAAATAACGGTTGAGAGCAAGGTGGGTCAGGGCAGTATATTCACCCTGTCGTTGCCCATGCTCAAGGCCTCATCGCGCCCTGTTCACCGGGTTTCCGGTGCCGTGGGCCAGGGGCCGCGACCGGCTGGAAACTTGGATATTTTGGTAGTGGATGGCGATGGCGACCAGCAGGAGATAGCCAAGGCCCTCCTTGAGAAGGCGGGGCACCGGGTCAAGGGCGCGGCCAATGGTCTGGAAGGCTTACGCTGTCTGGCAAAATTCCAGTATGATATGGTCTTCTTGGCCCTGCACATGCCGGTTCTCGACGGCAGAGAGGCGGCCCTGGACATCCGTGCCTTTGAAAGGGGGGACGCGGTGGAAAGGGGCGAGCTTGGTTATGATAGTGATTGGCTCGCTGCCCGTTTACATGGTCAGCATACCTTTTTGGTCGCGGTCAGCGACCAGCCACAGTACACAGACCAGGCCATGGGTCAGGACAGTCTTTTTGATGATCACATTGGGAAGCCTTATACTAAGGATGCTCTTGTTCAATCTGTTAACCGATTGACCGGCCTGGGCTAAGGGTTGAGAAATAAGCTGTGATGAAAGAAAAAAATAAACAGGCGGTATATGAGAAGCAGGTGGACCTGATCTACCAGTCCCTGCCGGTTTCTCTCCTGACCACTGCGATTATTGTGGTCTTATTGTTTGTTTTCCTGCGTGAGTCGGTTGGTCTGGCCTCCATGGGCATCTGGGCGTTTCTCATGGGCAGCGGCATCTTTTTTCGGTCGGTGACAACTGGTTTGTATTTTTTTTATAAAAGGCAGGGACCGGTTAACGCCAAGATGTTTGAAACACTCCTTCTGGTCGGCGTGGTCCTCGTTGCCGCTGGCTGGGGGAGCGCCGGTATCTGGCTTTACAATCTTGCCGACCTTGGCAGTCGTATTCTGATCATCGTTGTCCTGGTGGGGGTTTCCGCCGGCGCCCTTGGGATGCTCTCCTATCGCTTTCTGCCTTTTCTTGCCTTTAGCACCTGTATTCTTCTGCCCCTTGTGGTCGGGATCAATCTTGCCGGCGAAACTCAGAAGCTCAGCCTCAGCCTGGCTCTCCTGTTCTATTTTTTCTTTCTGCTGGCCAGCGCCCGCCGTTTTTGTGGTAACACCGAGAAGATGTTGACCCTCCAGGAGGAGGCGGTAGCAAGGGAACGCAGCCTGAAGAGGGCCAAGGAGGAGGCGGAGCGAGCCAGTCAGGCCAAATCAGAATTTTTGGCCAATATCAGCCATGAGATCAGAACGCCGATGAACTCCATTATTGGTCTCAATCGTATTTTGGCCATGGAAAGGGAGCTGAGCCCTAAACAGCATTACTATCTGGACACTATCAAAAATTCAGCCGACAGCCTGTTGGCCCTGCTTAATGACGTCCTTGATCTGGCCAAGGTCGAGTCTGGCCAGCTGGAGCTGGAGTCGCAGCCCTTTGTGCTGCGCAAGATCGTTGCGGAGGTCGTCCATAGCGTCGAGGCCTTGGCCCAGGAAAAGGGCCTGGAGCTGACCTGCCACTTTGATTCCGAGGTCCCCCAGGTGGTAAGCGGCGATAGTCTCCGCCTCAGACAGATCCTCCTCAACCTCCTCAGTAATGCCGTGAAGTTTACGGATAGGGGACGCATCTCGGTGCGGGGCATTGCTCAAGATCCGGCTCGCGGCTCTCTCACCTTTGTGGTTGAGGATACCGGCGTGGGTATTGCGGCGGATTTGCTCCCCCATATTTTTGATAGTTTTTTTCAGGCCGACTCCTCTGTGACCCGTCGCTATGGTGGCAGTGGTATGGGGCTGGCTATTTGCCGCAAACTCTGTGCCCTCATGGCAGGCGAGATTGAGGTGAAAAGTGTCCAGGGGCAGGGGACTACTTTCCTGGTCCATCTTGTCCTGCCACCGGTCTGGGATGCCAAGGTGGCCAGCGCCGCCGGCACCGGAGATGGCTGTCTGGCGCCTGTTTCAGGTTTGGCCATCCTGCTGGTTGAGGACAATAAGGTGAACCGTGACGTGGCGCGTCTTTTCCTTAACCACGCCGGCCATCATGTCACCGAGGCCATCAATGGTTTTCACGCCCTGCAGATCCTGGCGGAGAAAAATTTCGATGTTATTCTGATGGATATCCAGATGCCGGTTATGGACGGGATAGAAACAACCCAAGTCATCAGGGCCTGTGAGGAGGGTGAGGTCAATGTGGGGCTGGATATTCCTGCCGGCTTGAGTGCCCGGCTCCAGGGGGGGGATGTGCCGATTGTCGCCCTCACCGCCCATGCCATGAATGATGACATGAGGCGATGTCTGGCAACAGGTATGGATGCCTACCTGACCAAGCCTCTGCAGCCTGAGCAACTATACCAGGCCCTGGCTGAGGTTACTGGCTCCGTGGTTCAAGGGGGGCAGGTTATGAAGGAGCCGGAGGAAATAAAGGAGACTGGGTGCTCCGTGCGGCAGAAGATTTCAGACCACCTCGGCCAAACCTATCGCTTCAGCCCCGATAAGGTTGAAGAGCTCGTTAGCTCGTCCCTTGTTACCCTTGCGGAGCAGTTGACCGCCTGCCGGGAGGATATTGAGGATGGGGATTTGCATTCTCTGGCAACAAGTGCCCATACCTTAAAAGGCAGCCTTGCAAATCTCGGCTTCCAGAAGTTGGGAGGGCAGGTTGCAAAAATGGAAAAAGATGCCGGCCAAGGCCGGGAGAGGCCGTACGCCGAAGAGTTTGCGGCACTGGAAAAGGCGCTGGCTGAGCTTTTTCTCTGAAATTTTTTCTAAGGACTTGCCAGCGGGCTGCCTTTTCCTGTACACTTTTTTCCCTTGGCCTCTGCACTTTGCTGCTGGGGGCCCATCATCCAAATAAAGTTTCTATCTTCCTGAAATAAATGGTGAATGTCTATGCTCGACAGGACTAAGTGTACGTTGTTTTCCGGTGGTCATCGCGGCGTGGAAAGCGCCTTTGGTGAAATGGCGGAAAAATGGGGGGTCAAAGAGGTGAATTACTCCTTCATGGGTCACAAGGTGGAGCGTAATCGCAATATTCACCATCTTTCCGATGAAGAGCTGGGCCGCGGCGATATCTCCATGGAGCTGGCCTCCAAGATGATGAACCGGACCTATTACGAGAAGAGAAAGATCAGAAAGGTGCTGCAGCTCATCTTCCACATGGTCAACTCCGGCCACCAGGTTTTTGTGGTGGGTACGATCATGGCTGATGACACCGTGAAGGGTGGTACGGGCTGGGCCGTGGAGCTTGCCAAGCTTTTCCACCGGCCGGTGTCTGTGTTTGATCAGGACAAGAAGCAGTGGTTCACCTGGAAGGAGGGGAAATGGCAGGAGGAGCGTGCTCAGATAAGCCATGAGACCTTCTGCGCCTCAGGCACCCGTGATTTGACGGATGAGGGCAGGCAGGCCATTGAACAGCTCTTTACCGATGCCTTTGGAACTCCGTAGTTTTTTCTTGACAGCGACGGCGGTTAGCGGTATTTTAGCGCGCTTTCCTATCCATACATGTGATAATGGCCCCTTTTTGTGGGCCATTTTTTATAGGGCCCGGGATTATTTCCGGCCTGTTTTTTTATAGTCTCTACAGACGCTGACTTGTCCCAGTCAGCCCAGTAATAACGGTATCACGAAGAGGATGTACTCATGCTAGCAGATCTCAACAAAGTCAGGAATATCGGCATCTCAGCCCATATTGATTCCGGTAAAACAACCCTTACCGAGCGTATCTTGTTTTATACCGATCGTATCCATGCCATCCATGAGGTACGGGGTAAAGACGGCGTCGGCGCCACCATGGATTCCATGGAGCTTGAAAAAGAGCGCGGTATCACCATTCAGTCCGCCGCCACCTTCACCAACTGGAAGGAACATGATATCAATATCATCGACACCCCGGGTCATGTGGACTTTACCGTTGAGGTAGAGCGCGCCCTGCGTGTTCTTGACGGCGCGGTGCTGGTTCTCTGCTCTGTTGGTGGTGTGCAGTCGCAGTCGATCACGGTAAACCGCCAGATGACGCGCTACAACGTTCCCCGGGTTGTTTTTATCAACAAGTGTGATCGTACCGGTGCCAACCCCAAGCGTGTTACCGCTCAGCTCCGCGAAAAACTGGCTCTCAATGCCGTCGCTATGCAGTTGCCCATGGGCCTTGAGGGCAACATGGAAGGTGTGATTGATCTGGTGACGATGAAGGCCCTCTTTTTTGATGGCGATAACGGTGAGAAGGTCCGGGTGGAAGATATCCCGGCCCAGTACCAGGACGAGGCTGATACCCTGCGTGAGGAACTCCTTGATGCCGCCTCCATGTATGACGATGAGCTCATGGAAGCCATTCTCGAGGGTGAGCCCACCGAGAAGATGATCAAGCGTGCCATCCGCAAGGGCACCCTGAGTCTGGAATTCGTTCCTGTCTTCATTGGTACGGCCTTCAAAAATAAAGGTGTTCAGCCCCTGCTTGACGGTGTGCTTGATTACCTGCCAGGGCCCTTGGACGTTGAGAATTTCGCCCTTGATCTTGATAACAACGAGGCCGAGGTGAAGGTGACCAACGATGTCAAGGATCCCCTGGTTGCCCTGGCTTTCAAACTGGAAGACGGTCGTTACGGTCAGCTTACCTATATCCGCGTCTATCAGGGTACCCTGAAGAAGGGTGATTCCATTTTCAATACCCGTACCGGTAAGAAGGTCAAGGTCGGCCGTCTGGTGCGCATGCATTCCAGCGAGATGGAAGAAATCGACGATACCGGCGGTGGCGATATTGTCGCCCTCTTCGGCGTTGATTGCGCCTCCGGCGATACCTTCTGCTCCAGTGAGGTCAACTATTCCATGACCTCCATGCATATTCCGGCCCCGGTTATCTCGCTGTCTATCAATCCGATAGACAACAAGGCCCAGGTAAATATGTCCAAGGCCCTCAACCGTTTCACCAAGGAAGATCCCACCTTTAAGACCTTTGTCGATGACGAGACCAACGAGACCATCATCCAGGGTATGGGTGAGCTTCATCTTGAGGTCTATATCGAGCGCATGAAGCGCGAGTATCAGGCTGAGGTTGAGGTCGGTGCCCCCCAGGTGGCCTACCGCGAGACGATTACCCAGCGGGCCGAATTTGACTACACCCATAAGAAGCAGTCTGGTGGTTCAGGACAGTTTGGCCGGGTTGCCGGTTATATGGAGCCCATTGCCGAAGATGACGAGTTCGAAGGCAACTTTGAATTTGTTGATAAGATCGTTGGTGGTGTGATCCCCCGGGAGTTCATCTCCTCCTGTGATAAGGGCTTCAATAAGTCCATGGTCAAAGGTTCCCTGGCCGAGGCACCCATCACCAAGGTGCGCTGCGTCATCAATGACGGTAGCTTCCATGCCGTTGACTCCTCCGACGTTGCCTTCCAGCTTGCAGCCCAGGGCGCTTTCCGCCAGGGTTATATGAAGGCTGGCCCGGTTTTGATGGAACCCATCATGAAGGTTGCCGTGGAAGGACCCACCGAGTTCCAGGGCTCCATCATGGGCAGTATCAACCAGCGGCGCGGTATTATCCTGGGTACCACCGAGGATGCCAACTACACCGTGGTTGAGGCCGAGGTTCCTTTGTCGGATATGTTCGGTTACTCCACGGTACTGCGCTCCCTGACCCAGGGTAAGGCCGAGTTTACCATGGAGTTTGCCGCCTATCGTGCCGTACCCAAGAGTATTGCCGAAGAGATGATTGCTGCTCTGGCGAAGAAAAGAGCCAAAAAGTAAAGTAAGGAAGCTATGGGTCTGGGGCTGAGATATCCCAATCTTGGCCTCGTGCCTGAGTCAGCCCCTTTTTATAGTGTACAAAGCCCGACTTCAGGATTACTGTTGTCGGGCTTTGTTGTTTCTAATGCCTTGTGTGGCTCAATCCAGGAGAAGGATATGCAGAAAATCTTTGACTACGCCTTGCAGTATCCCCTTGTTCTGGCTGTTAGTATTTTGCTTTTACTGCTTCTCTGCTGGAAGAGTGAGGATGTCCGGGCTTGGGTGGTAAGGGGGGTTGTTTTCCTCATGATCCTGGCAGCGCTCTATTTTGTTTTTCAGAAATTCAAGTATCTGATTCCCTCTTCACATCAGCCACCTGCCATCCGTGATGACACTCTTCGCGAAGAAGATCATGCCGGTAAAAAATATTATCAGGATCCTGGCGAGCGGCTTAAGGACATTCAGTAACTCCTTTGCTTTCCTGGGTACATCATCTCATATCCCTGTAGTCTTTCTCTGCTATGAAACGTCAAGAACTCATTGCCACAAATCCTTTGCGGCTCATCTCACCCTCTGATGGTGGTATGGTTGCCGGTCGTCACCTGGCATTGGTCAAGGCCCCGGCTGGTACCGGCAAGACTGCTATTTTGGTGCAGATCGCCCTTGATAAGCTGCTGCGCGGTGAACAGGTGGTGCATATCGGCATCAATGACCAGCTGAATAATATCAAGCTCTGGTATAGTCAGGTCTTTGCCGCCCTGGCCCGCCACGTTGGCCTTGATGAGCCGGCCAAGGTGGAGGATGGCATCATGGGCCATCGACTGCTCATGACCTTTATGGCCGGGAACTTCACGGCGCTCCGGCTTGCGCAACGCCTGGATGCCTTAGCCAGGCATGATATTCTCCTGCCTGATTGTCTGGTTATCGATGGCCTTGATGGCCATACACCGGGAGCGGTCAGGATGTTCTCCGCGCTCCGCACCTTTGCCAAGGAGCGCAATATCACGATCTGGCTCTCCTGTAATGATGTCACTGCCGAGGCTGAAGGCCAGGTAGATACCGTTCTTGAGCTGACCACCTCTCCTGATGGCCGGGCCAGCCTTGCAGTTGTCAGGGACGGGGCCGGATATGCCGAGGCCGGTGCCGCTATGACCCTTGATCCGCAGAACCTGACCCTTAGCCGTTAACACAAGTGTGCCATGAAATTTCGTCCCTGTATTGATCTCCATAATGGCTGCGTCAAGCAGATTGTCGGCTCCTCCCTCTCTGACACCTCCGCGGCCAGCCTGCAGACCAACTTTGCCTCAAGCTACCCCTCCTCCTATTATGCCGAGCTGTACAAGCGGGATGGCCTTACCGGCGGTCATGTCATCATGCTGGGCCCTGGTAATGTCGAAGCTGCCACCGCGGCCCTGGCTGCCTATCCGGGTGGCTTGCAGATCGGGGGCGGCATCACCACGGCAAACAGTGTGTCCTGGCTGGAAAAGGGGGCAAGTGCGGTTATTGTTACCTCCTATGTCTTTAAAGATGGTCTGATCCACGAAGACCGCCTGGTCGCTCTGGCGCGTGAGGTGGGTAGAGAGCACCTGGTCCTTGATCTGTCCTGCCGGAAAAAGGGTGATGAATATTATATCGTCACCGACCGCTGGCAGAATTTTACCGATGTCGTGGTCAACCGCGAGTCCCTGTTGTATTTCAGTGCTTTTTGCTGCGAATTTCTCATTCATGCCGTTGATGTCGAGGGCAAGTGTGCTGGGATTGAGGCGGAGCTCACCGAGAAACTCGGGGAGTGGACACCGCTTCCCACCACCTATGCCGGCGGCGTTAAAAATATTGCCGATATGGAGGAAATTCTTCGTCTCGGCAGAGGCAAACTCGATGCCACGGTGGGCAGCGCCCTGGATATCTTCGGCGGCACCACCATGACCTATGCCGAGGCCGTGGCCTTCCATAAAAAGCATAGCGTTTTGTGAAGGGGTCGGTCGTCCGCAGCCGCCGTTTCTTTTTTTGATCTGGGTATAACCAGGCTTAAAACTCGCTATAATGATATCGTAATTTTTGCCTGGGCTTCGTGGTGAAAATGAAACGGGTTGCTTGGTCATATATCTGGTTCCCAGCCATGTGGGGTGGTAATCCCTCCTTTTTATGAAATGGTATCTCCTCCTCATCTTCGGTGTCTGCTGTATCTCCACCTCGGCCATTCTCATCACCCTGGCTGAGGTGCCACCCACCCAGGCCGCCTTTTACCGTAATTTCTTCGCTGCCTGCATCTGGCTCATTCCCTACGGTTTTACTCGGCCACTGGCGCCCTTGCCCATGAAAGGGGATGGCATCCTCGTCTGCCGGGTGGCGTGGCTGACCCCCTTGGTGGCCAGGTTCAGCGGCCCTGTTCTCCTTGCAGGTCTCAGTTTCTTTTTTGCCATTGATCTCTGGGCCTGGCACCGGGCCATTGTCTATATCGGCGCCGGACCGGCCACCCTGATTGGCAATCTGCAGGTGGTCTTTGTCTCTCTCTTTGCCGTCTTTCTCTTCGGCGAGCGGTTGAAAAAAATGTTCTGGCCCGGCTCCATAATGGCCCTGGCCGGCATTGCCATGCTGACCTTTACCAATCCCCTGGGCAGCAATGTTCTGCTCGGTTTTGTCAGCGGCCTCTTTACGGCGCTTACCTATTCTGTTTTTATTATCTTCCTGAAATATCTGGAGCAGTTCAAAACAACCCCCCAGCAGACCCTGTTCTGGCTGGCCACCCTCACAGCCCTCTTTCTTTTAGGGCCAACCCTTATCGAGGATGGTCTGCTCCTTCCTAATCCCAGGGCCGTGCTTATCCTCATGGTTCATGCCTTGATCTCCTCCGTGGTGGGTTGGTGGGTTATTGTTACCGCCTTAAAGAGGGTGCCGGTGGCTGCAGCCTCCACCCTTTTGCTTATGCAACCCTTGCTTACCAATATATGGGGTCATCTCTTTCTGGGCCAGGGACTGGTGGCCATTCAGGTGGCGGGGATTTGCGTCGCCCTGGTTGGTATCCGTCTGGCAAATTGGGGGAAGGTGTGACGGACGACAGTGTGCAATCACGCTGCGGGCAGTGTGGCCGAGAGGTTCCAGCTTCTGATCTCATCGTTGATGAGGAAAGTGGTATGGGGTTATGCCCCGTTTGTACCCGGGAGCAGGAGAGTTGCGGGTGCAGTGATGAAAATGAGTAAGAGGTTATATCTTATGTGTTGTCCCCTGATTTTGCATGATGAGGTCGGCAGGGATAATCAATGATGAAGGGCGGTGGTTGTACCCCAAGGCCCCTCGAAGCCTTCGCTTATCTCCTTCGGTGTGTCTTCATTGACAAAGTACTATCCTTCGATATTCGAAAGTCCTGGTTCAACATTTTGCTGTTTAGATAGGCCAAGAAACAGGCTAAACTGGTCTTGTTGGGCTTGCCGTCAGCAACAATCAAACTCAGGAATCATGTTTTTATGACC
>JBFFNX010000092.1:0-11306 GCA_041562995.1 Desulfurivibrionaceae bacterium | reverse complement strand
GCAACCGGTGATGTCCCTGCCTTTGCCGTTGAGCAGTCCGCTCTGGGTGACCGTGCTTCGAAACTGCCAGTTGAGTCCTATACCCAGAAATATACTGGTACCATCCGCGAAACCACCTTGGGTAACGGGGATCACACCATTACCATCGGTGGCGAGTCCACCATGCCCTTCCAGCTTTTTGAGGGCAGTATGGCCAATAAGCCACGCATTGCCATGGACATTGTTGACCTTGATCCCAAGGATTGGCCCGAGACCCTTCGCCGCCATTTCGCCGATGTCATTGATAATCCCGTGGCCTGGGCTCAGAAATGTGTCAAGGAGTACAACGCCGAGGCGATCTGTATTTCCCTTGTTTCAACCGATCCAAACGGTATGAATAGAGCCTCGGCAGATGCTGCCAAGACGGCTGCCGATGTGATCAGTAATATCGATGTTCCCATCATTGTCTGGGGTTGTGGGAACTCTGATAAGGATACCGATACCCTGCGTGAACTCACCTCTCTCATCGGTGATAAGAAGGTTTGTCTGGCCCCCCTTGAGGATTCAAATTATCGTTCCTTGGGTGCCACCGCCATGGCCTTTCAGCATCCCATTGTTGCGGCCAGCCCCATTGATGTGAACCTGGCCAAACAGCTCAATATTCTTCTTGAGAATCTGGGGGTCAATCTTGAGAATGTCATGATTGATCCTTCAGTGGGTGCCCTTGGTTACGGTATCGAGTACACCTACTCAGTTATGGAACGTATCCGTCAGGCCGCCTTGATGCAACAGGATGAGAAACTGCAGGTGCCCATTATCTGTAATCTCGGTCGCGAGGTCTGGAAGGCAAAAGAGTGTCGTCTGCCTTCTGATGATTTGCTTGGCGACCAGGAAACCCGAAGCATACTTATGGAAGCTATTACCGCAAGCTGCATGTTGATGGCCGGCGGTGAGCTGATGATTATGCGTCATCCCAAGTCAATGAATCTGACCAAGGCCTTGATTGAAGGCCTCATGGCATAAAAGAACACATATTTTTACTCGATCTTCAGTAGAGGAACTAACCAATGTCTAAAATTATCTGTTCAGCAGCGATCCGTGGTGCCCATAATATCCTGGATATGGCTGAAGAAAAATATGAAGATGCCCTGAAGAAGTATGGGGCAGACCAGGCCGTCAGCTTTCCTAATACGGCCTATTTCCTGCCCATTATATATTCCATGCTTGGCGCCAAGGTCGAAAAGATAGGCGACATGAAGGATATTTTTCAGGAATGTCGGAAGCTTGTTCCTAATCTTGTCTCTGAGCATAACTGGCTCCCTTACCTTGCTCCTGCCCTTGATGCCGGTATGGCGACCTATTTTGCCGAAGAGATGTATGAGGCCATTCGCTATATCGATACCCCGGAATTTTACACCAAGAGCGAAGAGCCAACTGATAGCAACCTGTGGCTCGGTGCCGCTGATGACGTCATCTTCCGTAAGCGTGGTGTGGAGTTTGTTGATGGCTCAGCGCCTGGTTTTGCCGCCATTGTTGGTGCTCCTGATGATAAAGACGTTGCTTCCAGGATTGCCCTGGAGCTTCAGGAGAAGAATCTTTACATCTTCATGCATGACCACAGTAAGAACGGTAAGAATATGTCGCAGCAGCTGGTCGACAACGGTGTTCAGGTCGGCTGGAACACCCGCCTTGTCCCTTTTGCTGATAATTATACATCCATAGTCTTTTCCATTGGTTTTGCCTGCCGTGTCGCCATGGCCTTTGGTGGTATCAAACCAGGCGATTATACCGGCAACCTGATCTACAACAAGGATCGGACCTTTGCCTTTGTTATGGCCTTTGGTGATGTCTCTGACGAGTGGTATGCCAACGCTGCCGGCGCCATTAACTGGGGATTTCCAACCATCTCTGATTTTGATATTCCCGAGGTGCTGCCCACCGGTATCTGCACCTATGAGCATGTTGTTGCCAACGTGCCCCATGATGAATTTGTTCAGAAGGCCATTGAGGTTCGCGGTCTCAAGGTAAATGTAACCAAGATCGACATCCCCATGTCCTTTGGTCCAGCCTTTGAGGGTGAGCGTATCCGTAAGGATGACCTCTATATGGAATGCGGTGGTGGTCGTACCACCGGTGTTGAGGTTCTCATCTCCAAGGAGATGGACGAGGTCGAAGATGGATTGGTTACCCTGGAAGGCAAGGATATTTGTGATATCAAGGCCGGTGAGAACCTGCCGATCAGTATCCTTGTCGAGGTGGCCGGCCGCGAAATGCAGTCGGATTTCGAGCCAATCCTCGAGCGTCAATTCCATCATCTGATGAACTATATCCAGGGTATCATGCATATTGGTCAGCGTGATATCATGTGGATCAGGATTGGTCATGGAGCTGTCGAAAAAGGGTTCTCTTTCAAGCATTTGGGCAAAGTACTTCATGGAAAGCTTCACCAGGATTTCGGGGCCATTCTCGATAAGGTTCAGGTCAAGATCTCCACTGTTCAGGAAACGGTGGAGGAGGTCATGGTACTTGCCAAAAAGACCTACGCCGAACGTGATCTTCGCCTTGGTAATATGACTGATGAGACTGAGGACGTCTTTTACTCCTGTACCCTGTGTCAGTCCTTTGCTCCATCTCACGTCTGTGTAATCACCCCGGAGCGGGTGGGCATGTGTGGCGCCTATAACTGGCTTGACGGTAAGGCTTCTTTTCAGATTAACCCCACCGGTCCTAATCAACCCATTGAAAAGGGTGAGTGTACAGATGCGGAACTTGGTGATTTCGTCGGCATTAACAGCTTTGTTAATCAGGCCTCCCGCGGCGCTGTTCCAGAAGTAAGCTGTTACTCCCTAATGAATAACCCGATGACTGCCTGCGGTTGTTTCGAGGCCATTGCCGCTATGCTGCCCCAGTGTAACGGTATTATGGTGGTAAACCGTGATTATCGCGGCATGACACCTGCCGGTATGAAGTTTACCTCCCTTGCCGGTATGGCGGGTGGTGGTGCTCAGACCCCTGGCTTTATGGGTGTTTCCAAACATTTCATGACCAGCCGCAAGCTGTTCATGGCTGAGGGTGGTTTGAAACGTGTGGTCTGGCTGCCAAAGATCCTTAAGGACGAGATCTCCGATAAACTTCGACTTCGTTGTGAAGAGATCGGTATGCCAGAGCTTTACGATATGATTGCCACAGAAGAGCAGGGGACCACCGAAGAGGAGATCCTGGCCTTCCTGAAAGAAAAAGGCCATCCGGCCTTGGAAATGGAGTTTGCTGTATAGCAGCCGACCACCATTTGTCTGAAAAGATTAATTTGAATGTATTTATATAATAAGAGAGAGGGCTAGAAAATGGCTTTAACTGGTATCCAGATCCTCAAGATGCTCCCCAAGAAAAATTGTGGTGAGTGTCAAATTCCTACCTGTCTTGCCTTTGCAATGAAGGTCGCATCCGGCCAAGCTGAGATTGGCGAGTGCCCCTATGTAAGCGACGAAGTAAAGGCCACCATTGGTGAGGCCTCTGCTCCTCCTATTCGTACCGTTAAGATTGGTGCTGGCGATAGCGCTTTCAAAACCGGCGGCGAGACCTGTCTTTTTCGCCATGAAAAGCGTTTTGAAAACCAGACCGGTATTGCAGTCCTGGTAACGAGTGCTATGGCTGATGGCGATGTTGATGGCAGGATTGAGCGTTTCAAAACCCTCCGTTATGATCGTGTTGGCGTCAATATGAAGGCGGACCTGATCGCTATCAAAGATAGTGACGGTGAGCAGGGTAAGTTTACTGCCTTGGTCCAGAAGGTCCTTGACGGTGCTCCTGATGCGAACATCATCCTGATGACTGAAGATGCCAGCAATATGGCTGCTGCTGCCAAGATCTGTGGTGATCGTACGCCGTTGCTCTTTGGAGCCACTGATGCCAATATTGCTGAGATGGCTGGTGTTGCCAAAGATAGCGGATGCCCCTTAGGTTGTAAGGGCAGCAATATGGATAACCTTATTGATGTGTCTGAAAAGGCCTTGGCTGATGGGCTGAAGGATCTGGTCATCGATACCGGTGCCCGTACCCTGCGCGCTGTCTTTGAAGACAATATCGTTGCCCGCCGGGCCGCCGTTACCAGCAAGTATAAGCCCCTTGGTTTTCCGACAATCACCTTTCCCTGTGAGATGACCGATGATCCAATGATGGAGGCGATGATCGCCTCTGTTGTGATGGCCAAATATGCTGGTATTGTTGTTCTTGCTGATCTTCAGGGTGATATTCTTTTTCCCCTGCTTCTTGAGCAGCTGAACATCTTCACCGATCCCCAGCGGCCCATGGTGGTCCAGGAAGATGTTTACAATATCAACGGACCGGACGAGAACTCCCCTGTTCTGATCACCTGTAACTTCTCCCTTACCTACTTTATTGTTTCTGGTGAGGTTGAAGGCTCAAATGTTCCCTCTTGGCTGCTGATTAAAGACACAGAAGGACTGTCCGTTCTCACTGCCTGGGCTGCCGGTAAGTTTGGCGCCGACATGATAGCCCAGTTCATGAAAAAGGCTGGGATCGAGGACAAGGTTAAGCATCGGGAGCTGATCATTCCCGGCTATCTGGCCTCCATGAAGGGTGAACTCGAAGAAGAGCTGCCGGGTTGGACCATTACCATCGGTCCCCGTGAGGCCGGGCATTTGCCTGCCTTCCTGAAGGAATGGAAACCAGCTGCCTAAGGCACAAGAGAAGTTAAAGAAGCCAGAATACAGCAATAAGAATGATGTGCATTAGCCTTTATGCCTTCGTCATTCTTGTGCTGAATTCTTTTTTCTGAATCCTGTATTCTGATTTGAAAAATTATGTCGACGATTACCTTAGAGATAAACGGCTCTGAAATCACTGCCGAACAAGGGCTTACTATCCTTGAAATAGCCAAGCGCTCAGGGATTCATATTCCTACCCTTTGTCATGTCAATGGTAAGAATGGTGACATGCCCTGTCAGCTTTGTGTTGTTGAGTTAGAAGGCTCTGAAAATTTTGTGCGCTCCTGTGCCACTGTTGCCAAGGATGGCATGAAAATCAGCACGGAGTCGAAAGAGCTGACCAAGCATCGCCAGGACAGGCTTGCTGCAGTATCAGCCAGCCATTTTGGTGATTGCAAGGCTCCTTGTAATCTTACCTGTCCCGGCCAGCTTAATGTCCAGGGGTATATCGCCCATGTCGCCAAGGGAGAATATGAGGAGGCCCTGCGCCTGGTTATGGATCGTAACCCCTTCCCCTTTTCTGTGGGCAGGGTATGTCCCCGTTTCTGTGAGACCCGGTGTCGGCGGCTCATGGTTGATGAGCCCGTTTCCATCAACCATCTCAAGCGATTTGTTGCTGACTGGTGCATGACCAATAATATTGACCTGCGCATTCCCCGGGCAAAGAACACCGGCAAGCGTGTTGCCGTGATCGGTGGAGGTCCTGCTGGTCTTACCGCCGCCTTCTTTCTTGCCAAAAAAGGCCATGACGTCACGGTTTTTGAGGCCAATCCCAAGCTCGGCGGTATGCTGCGCTATGGAATTCCTGAGTATAAGATACCCCGCAAGGTTCTTGATTATGAGACAAACATGATCATGAAAATGGGCATTTCTGTTCGCTTGAATCAGAAATGGGGTGAAGACTTCAATCTCCAGGACCTCAATGATCAAGGGTTTGATGCTACCTTTATTGCCACCGGTGCCGGAGTGGATGTTCGCCTTGACGTCCCTGGCTGTCAGCTCCCCATGGTCCATCGCGCCGCAGAGTTCCTAAAAGCCATCGCCACCGGCAAAAAACGTAATTATGGCAAAACTGCGGCTGTTATCGGCGGTAATAATATTGCCATGGAGTGTGCTCGTACCCTGCTGCGCCAAGGGGTAGATCAGGTAACAGTGATTTTTCACCGGGCCCAGGAAGAAATGCCGGCGAACCAGCGTGTTATCCGCCAGGCCCTTGGTGAAGGGGTTCAGTTCCTGCTTATGGCCTCACCGGTTCAGGTTAAAGATCTTGATGGCAAGATGAAGCTTGAGTTGGTTCGTATGCGCCGTGGCGAACCGGATGACAAAGGGATCAGGCATCCTGAGGCCGTTCCTAACTCCAATAACTCCATTGTCGTAGATACCGTCGTCTCTTCCCTGGGCCAGATGGCCTGTGATGGCTCCTTTATTGGTGGTGAGCTTGAAGGTCAGTTAGCTATTTCTGATAAAAATACCATCAGTGCCTCGCCCCGTGACTTTCTGACCTCTGTACCAGGTGTTTATGCGGCGGGAGATTGTGTGTCAGGACCGAGAACGGTGATCCAGACCGTCGTTTCAGCCCGCAAGGCGGCAAGTAATATCCACTCATTTATAACCGGCGAAGAGAAAGAAGAGGCCGACAACAGATTTAACTTCACCCGCGGCAAATCCTTTGATCAGGTGTCCATGGCCAATTTCGAAGGCATCGGCATCAAGCTGCGTGAGAAGATGCCCACCCGGCCTCCAGAGACCGCTATCCAGGATTTCAGTGAGGTCAAGCTCGGTTTCTCTGAGGAGATGGCCAAGAATGAGGCAGATCGTTGCCTTTCTTGCGGCTGCACCGCCTTTGACCGCTGTGACCTGAAAAAGCTTGATATCGACCACAATGTCAATATCAACAAGACCGGCATGGGAACCAAGCCCCTCTATGCCAAGAATTATTCCCACCCGGTTATCACGGTTGATCTTAATAAATGTGTCTATTGTCACTGCTGTGTGAACAGTTGTGAGTATGGCGCCCTTGAGTTGAGCCATGATGGTTTTGATAAAAACGGTATGCCCGCCAATATCAAGCTTAACTTTAAGGATAACTGTGTAAATTGCGGTAATTGCGTCGATAATTGCACTACTGGTTCCCTCAACAAGAAAACATCCATTGTTCCTCTTAACTATGAAAAGATGAAAGAGGTCAGGACCACCTGCCCCTATTGCGGCGCCGGCTGTCAGCTCCTCTTGAAGGTCAAGGGCGATACCTTAATGGAAGTTTCTTCGGAAACTGATCTGGCCCCCAATTATGGCGCTCTCTGTGTCAAGGGACGTTTTGCCCATAATTTTGTTCAATCAGAAGAGCGCCTCACCAAGCCTCTGGTTCGCCGTCATGGCCAGTTGGTGGAGACGAGTTGGGAAGATGCCTATAATGTCATTACCAAGAATTTCTTCGATATCAAGTCCACCTACGGGCCTGACGCCATAGCCGGTTTCAGCTGCGCCCGGGCGACCAACGAAGATAATTACTTGATGCAGAAATTCATGCGCACAGCGATCGGAACGAATAATATCGATCACTGTGCCCGACTCTGACACGCTCCCACGGTGGCCAGTTTGGCCCTCACCTTCGGCAGCGGCGCAATGACCAACTCCATTGCAGACACAAAAAAGACAGACCTCTTTTTGATGATCGGTTCAAACCCTGATACCAGTCATCCCACCATCGGCCTCCGTGTCCATCAGGCCGTGGATCGGGGGGCTAAGCTCATTGTCGTTGACCCTCGACGTACTCGCCTAGCTGACCGCGCTGATCATTGGCTCCGCATCCAGCCTGGGACCGATGTCGCCTTGCTTAATGGCTTGATGCATATCATCCTGGAAGAGGATCTCTGGGCCAAGAAGTTTGTTGAGGAGCGCACCGAAGACTTTGACGAGCTGCAAAGACTGGTCAAGAAGTACACCCCTGATTATGTCTCCGACATCACCGGTATTCCAGCAGAGCAACTCTATACGGTTGCCCGTCTCTATGCCGCAGAAGGCCGTCATGCCATCTTCCATGGCATGGGAATAACCCATTATGTTACCGGCACTGACCGGGTGAAGAGCATCGCCAATCTGGCCATGCTGTGCGGTAAGGTTGGAGTTGAAGGTGGCGGTTGTAATCCCCTGCGTGGCCAGAACAATGTTCAGGGCGCCTGCGACATGGGTGCCCTCTTTAATTCAATGCCTGGCTATGGCAGCCTTGACAATAATGAGATGATTGACAAGTTTGAAGAGCTCTGGAAAGTCAAAGTCCCTCGGCAGCCAGGAAAACCAGCCACTGAGGTCTGGGATAATATCAATAGTGGTGATATCCGCGCCCTCTATATCTTTGGCGAAGATCCAGCTGTTGCCGATCCGAATATTGCCCACGTCAAGGCAGCCCTCGAAAAGGTTGACTTCTTGGTAGTTCAGGATCTTTTCCTCACCGATACGGCCAAGGCTGCCGACGTTGTGTTGCCGGGCGCCTGTTTTGCCGAGAAGGACGGAACCTTTACCAACACGGAACGACGGGTCCAACGGGTCCGTAAGGCCGTCAATCCCCCCGGTGAGGCCAAACCTGATTGGCAGATCATTACAGAACTCTCCCAGAAGATGGGATATGACATGCATTACAACTCCGCCGAAGAGGTCTTTGGGGAGATTCGCAATCTTTTGCCGCAGTATAAGGGTATTACGTATACGCGCCTGGAAGAGGTCGGCCTGCAGTGGCCTGTGCCCACTCTAGACCATCCCGGCACGGCGGTTCTTCATACCAAGTCGTTTACCCGCGGCAAAGGTATGTTCATCCCCGAGGATTATATTCCTCCGGTTGAGCTGCCAGATGAAGAGTATCCCATGAAGTTTACCACGGGGCGTGATATTGCCCGTTATAACTTCAGCAGTATGACCGGCAAGACCCCTGAGATCGATGTCATCAGTCCAGAGGCCCTGGCTGAGGTCAATCCCGTTGACGCCGAACGTCTCGGCATCAAGGAGGGCGTTTGGCTTCGACTGACCTCCCGCCGTGGCTCCGTTGATGTGCGGGCGACCATTACGGACCGTTCCCAAGTGGGGACAATCTTTACAACATATAACCATTTGGAAGCCTTAGTTAACTTCCTGACCCTGGATGCTCTGGATCGTCTTTCCAGAAGTCCGGAATATAAGCTTTGTGCGATTAAAGTTGAAGTACTTGGTGATGATTTGCCCAACTAGGGCAATAGAATATTTTACTTATTTGGTGTAATTATGGGACAAGCAAAAGGTAAAGGATCTGGATCAGTGATGGTCGTCGGCGGTGGTATCGCAGGCGTTCAGGCTGCTCTTGATCTCACCGAACTTGGCTATTATGTCTATTTGGTGGAGAAGGGGCCGGCTGTTGGCGGTGCCATGGCCCAACTCGATAAAACGTTTCCGACCAATGATTGTTCGCTTTGAATCCTGGCGCCTAAGCTAGTTGAGGCCGGTCGGTCTCCAAATATCGAAATAGTCAGTAACGCTGATCTTCTCTCTCTTAAGGGGGAACCAGGCAATTTTAAAGCTAAAGTACGTCTGCGCCCGCGCTATATTGACGCGGATAAATGTACGGCCTGTGGTCTCTGTACCCAGTATTGTCCCCGTCATTTGACAGATGAGTACAATGAAGGTCTGTCCATTACCAGGCCGATCCACATTGACTACCCGCAGGCGGTTCCGGCTACCTATTATATTGATCCCAGTGCCTGCCTCTATCTCAAGCATGATACCTGCCAGATCTGTGTGCCGGTCTGCCAGTCCAAGGCCATTGATTTTAGCCAGAAGGAGGTTGACAAGGAGTACGCCATTGGCGCGGTCATCATGTCTCCTGGTTTTGGCAAGATCTCTGATGATACTTTGGCCAAATACGGCTATGGCAAGCATCCGGATGTTGTCACCTCCTTAGAGTTTGAGAGGATGTCCAATGCCTCCGGCCCCTTTGAGGGGCAGGTGACTTGTTCCGACAAGTCTCATCCCAAGCGTCTGGCCTTTATCCAGTGTGTCGGTTCCCGCGATATGGGTTGTGACAACGGTTATTGCTCCTCAGTGTGCTGTATGTATGCCATCAAGGAGGCCATGGTCGCTAAGGAGCATGACCCTGAGTGTGATATCACCATTTTCTACATGGATATCCGCACCCAGGGTAAGGATTTCGATAAGGCCCGCATCCGAGCGGAAGAGCAATATGGTGTCAAGTTTGTCCGCGCCAAGGTTGCTGATGTCATGCCATGGGGGAAGGATCTCAAGCTGACCTATGCCACCATGGACGGCAACCATCGTTTTGAGTCCTTTGACATGGTGGTTCTCTCCGTCGGTCTTGAGTCTCCTAAGGATGCCAAAAAACTTGCTAAAATCGGTGATTTTGGCCTCAACAAGTATGATTTTGCGAAGACCACCACCTTTGACCCCCTGCTGACCAGTCGTCCCGGTGTGCTTGTGGCCGGGGCCTTCCAGGGTCCTAAGGATATTCCAGAGTCTGCCACCCAATCCTCTGCAGCCGCCAGTCTTGCGGCCGGCATCATGAAGGAGCAGCGTAACTCAGCCATCATCGTCAAGGAATATCCAAAAGAACAGGATGTTAAGGATGATGATGAGATTCGCATCGGTGTCTTTGTCTGCCATTGCGGTATTAATATCAGCAGTACCGTGGATGTTGAGAAGGTCGCCAACTATGCCGGAGGTATGGAGAATGTTGCCTATTATAGTGAGACCCTCTATGCCTGTTCCCAAGATGCTCAAGAGGTTATCAAGGAAAAGATTAAGAAGCATAAGCTTAACCGTCTAGTTATGTCCGCTTGTTCTCCCCGTACCCATGAGCCGCTCTTTCAGGAAACCTTGAAAGATGCCGGTCTTAACCGTTCTCTCTTTGAGATGGTGAATATCCGTGATCATTGTTCCTGGGTGCATGCTCAGGAACCCGAAGAGGCCACCAAGAAGTCAATGGACCTTGTTCGGATGGGTGTCGCCAAGGCCCGCCATATCAAGCCTCTTCCTGAGCGGAGTGTGCCTGTGACCCCTGGCGCTTTGATTGTCGGTGGTGGTGTTGCTGGTATGACTGCTGCGATGAGTCTTGCCGATCAAGGATTTCATTGTCATCTCATTGAACGTGAGGCCAAGCTTGGCGGTAATCTGGCTAATATTAAGTCAACCATCTGGGGCGATGATCCGGCTCTTTTACTCAAGGATCTCACTGGCAAGGTAAATAAAAACAAGAATATCACCGTCTGTACAAGCACCGAGCTTGCAACAACCTCCGGTTTTGTTGGTAATTTCTCATCTGTCCTTGCCACGAAATCAGGTAAGAAGGCCACTGAGAAAACCCTAGATCATGGTGTTATCGTTCTTGCCACTGGCGGTAAGGAGCATCGCACCAAGAACTTCATGCTCGGCAAGGACAAGAAGGTTGTCACCCAGCTTGATCTTGAGGCCCAATTGGCTGGCAAGGGCAAGGGGAGGGCGCCTGGTTCTGTGGTTATGATTCAATGTGCTGGCAGCCGTGGTGATGATCTTGGTTATTGCTCTAAGGTATGCTGTAACCAGGCTGTCAAGAATGCACTTAAAATCAAAGAGATAAACCCT
>JBFFNX010000091.1:0-11367 GCA_041562995.1 Desulfurivibrionaceae bacterium | reverse complement strand
TCCATCGCCTCTGGCCTGCGTTGCTGTTAGCCACTCTGGTCATGATTTTGTCCATGGGCGAGATGGTTGGTCTTTCGTGGCCTGCCCTTATAAGTCCGGATCAGGAACCTTTTCGTTTTGCCCTTATCCAATTTTTCCTGGTGGTACCTGTTTTGTGGTTGGGGAGGAGTTTCTATCTCATCGGTATTCCGGCCCTTATCCGTAAAGCCCCTAACATGGATTCGCTCATTGCCGTGGGGACGGGTGCTGCTTTTATCTATTCGACCTGGAATCTTATTGAAATTGCACTGGCTATAGACCCCTTGCACAAGGTCCATGATCTCTATTTTGAGTCCGCCGCCATGCTCATTGCCTTGGTTTCGTTAGGTAAATTCCTTGAAGCCCGTTCGAAATTAAAGACCTCTGATGCGATCAGTAAATTGATGGAGCTGGCGCCGGAGACAGCAATTTTGATTAAAGACGGTGAGCAGACAGAAATACTGGTGGATGAAATTGTTAAAGGGGACCATATCCTGGTCCGTCCCGGTGATAGGGTGGCTGTGGACGGTGTCGTGTTACACGGTGAATCAGCGGTGGATGAATCGATGCTTACTGGAGAAAGTATCGCTCTCAAGAAAAGTCCTGATGATCTCGTCTATGGCGGCACATTGAATAAAAATGGTGCCCTTACTGTGATAGCCGACAAGGTGGGCCAGGATACCATGCTGGCGCGCATTATCCAGATGGTCCAGGATGCCCAGGGTTCTAAGGCGCCCATCGCCAATTTGGCGGACCGCATTAGTCTCTATTTTGTACCCACGGTTATGGTCCTGGCCCTGACAGCCGGCTTGGCGTGGTATTTCATCGGCCAGGCCGATTTCACCTTTGCCCTTCGGATTTTCATTGCCGTGCTTGTTATTGCCTGTCCATGTGCCATGGGCCTGGCAACGCCCACGTCCATCATGGTTGGTACTGGTCGGGGAGCCCAGCTTGGGGTGTTGGTGAAAAACGGCGAGGCCTTGGAGATGGCCCAAAGGGTGCAAACCATTGTCTTTGACAAGACCGGCACCTTAACCCATGGCAAACCAACGCTGACTGATCTTTTTCGCCTTTCAGAGCGCTTTGGCAAAGACGCTCTTCTCTCCCTTCTTGCCTCCGCAGAAAGCAGCTCTGAACACCCACTGGCAGAGGCTCTTGTTACCTATGCCAAGGAAAACCAGGTGTCTTTTTCATCACCAATCTCTTTCCAGGCCATCCCTGGGAAAGGTATTGAAGCACAGGTGTCGCACGATAAGGAGATGTGTGAACTTCTGCTGGGGAATTGGACTCTGATGGAGGAGCGGAAGGTGGCGGGGCTCTCTTCGGAAATTTCAGCCCGGGCCGAAGAGCTTTCATCGGCCGGCAAAACGGCCCTCTATTTTGCCGTTAACGGCGAGATGCAGGCCATTCTCGGCGTTGCCGATTATATTAAGAGCGAGACCCCGGCAACCATTAAGAAACTGAGGGCCATGGGCATTGAGGTGGTGATGCTCACCGGGGATAATGAAAAAACTGCCCATGCCATTGCCAAAGAGGCCGGGATTGAGCGGGTCATTGCCGGGGTTTTGCCCGATCTTAAGGCGAGGGAGGTGGAGAGGCTTCAGCAGGAGGGCAAGGTGGTTGCCATGGTTGGTGACGGTATCAATGATGCCCCGGCCCTGGCCACAGCCGATCTCGGCATAGCCATGGGTACTGGTATTGATGTTGCCATTGAATCGGGTGATGTGGTGTTGATGAAGGGTAATCTGGATGGCGTCATAACGGCCCTGGCCCTCAGTCGGGCGACGATGACCAATATCAAGCAGAATCTCTTCTGGGCCTTTGCCTATAATATTATCGGTATCCCAGTGGCCGCGGGAGTTCTCTATATCTTCGGGGGGCCCACCCTCAATCCCATGATTGCCGGAGCAGCCATGGCACTGAGCTCGGTATCGGTGGTGACCAATGCCCTTCGTTTACGTTTCTATATGCCGCCCAAAGTATAGGGGTTTGTGGGAAAGGTTGGCGGAAAGGGGGGCTATGGGAGGCGGATTTTCTTGAGCTGTTCAGAGGTGAGCGGGGTGACGAACTCCATGCCGATCCGAAAAGGTGAAATCTCTTCACTGAGTTTCTTGTTAAACCAGGTGGTCTTCACAGGAGTGATGAGTTCTTCATCGTCGCCCAGAAAGAGAACGATATAAAGTTTGTAACGATCAGATTCCATCGGGGCATAGGCCAGATGCTTCCGGTCGGTAATAATTTCTGCCAGGGCAAGACTTGCGCCACGGCTGGAGATGTCGAGAAGTTGGCCATGAAGTATTTCTGTGAGAGCAGTGTGGCCATTTTGGTCGGCCAGAAAAAGACCGGCTTTGCCGTGACAAGGATAGCGTTCTTCTCTTTGCTGTTCTTGCGTCATTAGTCAATGACCCGTAGTTGTTTGCTGATGGCCCTTTCCAGTAAGGGAGCCACCGTATAAATATCGAGCAAGTCATCACTCTTGATGCCTGGGTAGGTGTCAGCACCAATAATTTTAGTGATACCAATTTGTTTGAACCGTTGCCTGCTGTCTCCTGCCAGGACAAGATGGGTGGCAAAGAGGATAACATCAGTGGCGCCAGCTTCTCTACAGCGCTGGGCGGTCTGGATAATGGAGCCCCCGGTCCGAATCATGTCGTCACAGATGATGGCAGTTTTTCCCTTCACCACGCTGGCCACCTGGCCCACCATGGTCTTGTCCATGGCGTAGCGGTCTTTGTCTGCGGCAGTGTGGGCGACGCCAAGATTACCTGCCAGGCGGGCGACCCATTTTGAGCGGCCATAATCAGGGGAGACAAGGACAAAATTATCAATATGGAGGGAGCGAATTTTTTCGACAATCAGCTCATCGGTCTGCAGATGAAGGGTGTGGATTTCTCCACCATGGGCATTGAGGATCGCCTCTGAGTGGAGATCAACAAAGGCGGCAAAATGGGGCCTGGCCCGGAAGATCTGTCTGGTCCTGGTTATCCCTTTTGGGATCTCCTGGATGCCGGGTTTGGCCTGCTCCATGGTTGAATAACCAAGATAGGGCACAATGATATTGACGCTGCTTGCCATATAGTGATGGCAGCCGTCAATCATATCGAGAAGCTCCAGAAGGGCACTGTCATCTGGGGTTGATGCTATAATGACAATGTCTTTTCCTGTAATATCAGTGGGAAAGGCGTGGTAGATCTCACCGTCAGCGAAATCTTTTCTCTCCATGGTTGTAAAACTGCAACCAAAGAGGCCAGCCACTTTTTTGCCAAGACTTTCTGAGACAGTATTGGCCAGGATTATAAGATCTTTGCGGGAAGTTTTTTTCATAATATCCAAAAGAGTCAGTAATATATCATTATAACCGAAAATAAAAAAAGCGTTTGGAAAAATGACATTAATGCTGGGAGTTGCTGTCTGTGGCCGCTCTGGAAAGCTTGTTTTTTAGAGTTTCCCTGGTTATTAAGAGGTTTCTAGAGATTCCGCCCCTTTGGGGAAGGACAATGACAGGGAGAGGGGCTGCAATTTTCAGTAGATTTCTGGTTTAGAGGAGGAGGGTGTCATGAAAAAGGTACTGTTGGTTTGCTTATGTTCTTTGCTGCTGTTTTTATCATCCGGGCCGCTTGCGCTGGCCCAGGAAGAGAGCAAGGAGGACAATGAAAAGAGCCAGAAAGTCAACAAGGAGATTAAGGAGGCCTCAAAAGAGGTGGCTAAAGAATCCAAAAATATTTTCCAAAAAACAGGTAGGGCCGGCAAGAGTTTCTGGCGGGGAATGAAGGAAGGGTTCAAGGAAACCAAATAGGAACCCTGGGCCTTCCTTTGTTGGTCTGGAGGCGGTTGCGTAGAAGGATGCCTTAGGTGAACAGTTTTTGGTTACCCGTTACTTTACGAACCAGATCCCGGTAGTCATTGGCTCCATTACTGCCAGGGGCAAATTCATAAATAGTTTGACCATAGGCCGGTGCCTCGGTGAGCCGGACGTTATAACGAATGGCCGTGCAGACGTGATCGCCGTAGAGCTCTTCCAGTTTGTGGAGGATGCCGGTGGTGTTTTTTACCCGTTGGTCAAGAAAGGTGGGCAGGATATACTTCAGACCCAGTTGTGGTTGATATTTTTGGATGGAGGATATTGATTTTAAAAACTCCACAAGACCTTGGAGGGTCATCACTTCCAGGGAAACCGGAATGAGTATTTCCGTGACATAAAAAAGGACATTAACGATCAGGGGATCCCAGCCTGGTGAGGTGTCAACAATTACATAGTCAAATTGATCTTCAAGGGGAGAAAGTTTCTCTGCCAAGGTCATCTCGCCGCCGAAATCTTTGCGGTCAATTACCCTCTTAACCCCGGCCAGTGATTTGCCGCCTGCGAGCAACCACAGATCTTCTCTGGCCTGGAAGAGGCATTCCTCCGGGGCAAGTTCATCCGTGACCAGTTCGGTGAGCCCGACGGAAGGTTTTGCTCCCAACATAAAGGCGGATTGGCCCTGGGTGTCGGTGTCAACAAGAAGCACCTTGTAGCCCGCCAGCGCAAGACCACTCGCCAAATTGACCGCGGTGGTAGTCTTGCCTACACCGCCTTTGCTTAACGAAACAGCAATTTTTCTTACGCTGTGGGATTTCACGCCGGGAGCCTGTTCCTCACCAAAAGGGAAAAGCTGCTTGCAGAATTTACACCGTACCCTGGAGACGTCTGACGGGATCCGTGTTTCATCAACGGAGTGTTCTTTTAAGCAATGAGGACAGGTTATAATCATGGCAGTTTGTCACCGTTTTAAATGAGTTCGTTGGGCGCGCTTCAGCGTTGGAACTTTTTCAAGATTTTTTGGGCCAGGATAGAATCTATACCATATTCATCGAAGTCCTCAAGGAGCAGTTCCAAGGCATATTCAACGATTCTGGACTTGGTGATCTGCATTTTTGAACCAAGTGGGAGGTGATCCCGGATAAAATTTGTCGCATTCTCCAAGCCATCATTGACTTTTGATGAAAGCTGAAAGCTGCTTTTTCTTCTATTGTACTCCGGCGGCAGGAGTTTGCTGAGCAGGGGAGAGGAGAGATTCGAGTCGCGGCCGCTCGGGGCTTGAGGATCCTTTGGGGAGTATAGCCTGATGAGTTGAGTGAGTTCGTCAAGAACCGGGATCGGGTCGCCGCCATGGGCACCGGCCGTCATTATTTCATTAATTATGTTTGTTTTGTCCGGGGCACGAGACATAGCTGACGTATCAATTAAGGCAGAAAGGTGAAAAGGCTGGCGTTATGCTGGTCAATAAAACCCTGGAGGATGTCCGCTGCCTGTTGTTCCATTTCAACAATCTCAATACCGCAAAGATAATGGATACTGGAGGGGGTGATATGGGCAATGCGCCCCTTGACTGTACAGCTATTGCCGTTAATGAAAAGGTCGATGTCGGTGATTTCGCTATCGACATCAAAGGTGTCAGCGTCCTCAAGATAAATACCCACACCATGGGAGGCAACGTTGATAACCGTATATTTGTCGCCATTAATTGTAACGGAGGCGTCCTGGGTGTCTTCAATGGGGATTCGAAAAAATTTCCTACCGACTTTGCCCTGCGTTTCCTGTGCTGCCATTTCTACTCCAGAAATATTTTTATATACGTTGCCAGCAAAAAAAAGGGTGGTTTCCTGTAACCACCCGGTGTTGGAATTTTACTATTGAAACTAATTTGTTAAAACAATAGCATATTCACGAAGAGGCGAGCAAGTATCGAGGTGATTAATTTGTTTGCCTATCCCCTTAAATATGCAGGAGAAGAGCCCAGTGAAAATAGTAATAACCTATTGCGCAAAATGAAACTATAAACCACGCGCTTCCAGTCTGGGAGACGAACTGCAGGTGGCCTTTGGAGCTGAGATAGAATTGGTCGCCAGTGAAGGTGGTGTTTTTGAGGTGGATGTTGACGGCACAAACATCTTTTCCAAAAAGTCCTTGAACCGTTTTCCTGAAGAGGGCGAGATTGCCAAGCTGATGAGGGGGTAAGCCGCATCTTCGCCTGTTGGGGGAGGAAAAACTGCAGGCTCATGGTCCGTCGGCCATTCGTAATCCTTGTGGCCCATCCCAGTAGTTTCCCCCTTACCTGGTCTTGAGCTCCCTGCGAGGCGACCTCTTGCCTAGCCCTAAGGTTTCACAAGGTATCTTGCTTTGATCTCTCATTGATTTGTGATAGTCTAATTACCCTTGGCCTTTTGCGAAGGTATTTGTGGGGCTACCATTTGTAGCCCCTAAGGTGGCTGTCTTTCGGTGTCTTTTTTATACGGTTTGCCAATGATACGCTCAAGTGAAAAACATCAGAATGACCTGCGGCCTTTAACAAGGGCAACTATTCTGGCCTTGCTGGGTTGGTCAGCCCTCTGTTTATTGTCCGTGTATTGCTATGTGGCCATGGAAAAGGGCAGGACCTTTGAGCTTGCCCGGAAAGAGGCTCTCACCGTCTTCAATAAGGATAAGTCCTTTCGTTATTGGGGGACAAATCATGGTGGTGTTTATGTACCCATAACAAAAGATACCCAGCCGAATCCCGCCTTAAGCCATATCCCTGAGCGTGATATCGTCACGGAACAGGGGACGAGGCTGACTCTGCTCAATCCTGCCTATATGATGCGTCAGATTATGGAGGAATATGAGGATCTCTATGAGGTCAAGGGCCATATTACCAGTCTAAAACTCCTCAATGAGAAAAATGCCCCGGATGAATGGGAGAAAAAGGCCCTTGAGAAGTTTGATAAGGGTGAAAAAGAGGTTTTTGAGATTGTAGAAAGTGATGGGCAGTCGTGGCTGAGACTGATCAGACCGATGACCACGGAGGCCTCCTGTCTTAAGTGCCATGGGGATCAAGGGTACAAGGTGGGCGATGTTCGAGGCGCTGTGGGGGTCTCTATTGCCATGACGCCCTATCTGGCTTTGGAGGCCAAGGCATTACATTTTATCTATTTGAGCCATATTGCTTTCTGGTTGCTCGGGCTTTTGGTGATAGCCATCTCCTTTTTTCACGGCAAAAGGCAGATTGGCGAAAGAACAGATACTCAGCAGAACTTAGAGGACAGTTTTGAAAAGATAAAACTCTTTGCCTATTCGGTGTCACACGATTTGAAGAATCCGGTGATTTCCATCCATGGCTTGACTAAACTTTTGCAGAAAAAATACGGCAATCTTTTCGATGACAAAGGAACTCTTTATTGCCAGCAGATTATCCGTTCAGCTGAGCAGATTACCAAACTCGTTGAGCAGATTAATATCTATATCTCTACCAAAGAGCATCCCATTGATGTTGAATTAATTGATCCCAAAGATATCTTTGCCCAGGTCCGGCAAGAGTATAGTCAGACGTTGGCAGCGAGGTCTATCGAGTGGCAAGAACCTGAAAATATGCCGGTGGTATCTGCCGACAGGTTGGCCCTTTTGCGGGTGTTTAGGAATTTTGTCGATAATGCCTTGAAGTATGGTGGTGATGGCTTGGCTCATATTGAAATTGATTATGAGGACACCCCCCTATTACACATTTTTTCAGTGCATAATGACGGGGTTTCTTTGGCTCAGGATGCGTGTAAGAAGGTGTTTGACCTTTTTGTCCGCGAGGTTCCCAGCCAGAATGTCTCAGGGAGCGGCCTTGGCCTTGCCATTGTTAAGAACATTGCCGAACTGCATGGGGGCAAGGTATGGAGCCAATCACAGGGCGACAAAGGGGTCACCTTTTATTTTGCCATTTCCAAACATTTGTAATTCCGCTCGCCTTTCCCCTTTCTGACGATCACCCCGTGGCCATCACGCTCATTAAGGACACGACGAAAAAACACCTTCGTGAGCTTCGTGGTTTACGAGACATCTTCGGGGTAACGTCTGAAATTCGAGGGTAGTCATATCCCCCTTTTGCGCCAGGGTTTGACGCTTATTGGATATGGCGATGGGAGATTTTTTCAAACATCCGGACCAGTCCAGTCCCTAACCTGTAGATATATTCTGTGGGCAGATTGTCGCCGGCAGTTATGTCATAAAATATTTGCAGCTTGGAGGCCAAATCATCTTCAGGCTTCCAGTAGCAGATGAGAAGCGGCAGTTTCGGGTAGGGGAGGAGCTGAACACCAATATCGGCGTCAAAATGGTGCTGTGGTTGTTGGCCGCTGAAGATGTCAATGAGATCGGCAAAAAGGTCGGGGTGTTTGTCTGCCAGTTGCTTCAGCGGTTTTTCACAGCGCTGCAGATAGAGGGGGTTCCATTCGCTTCCACCAGGCAGCTCACGGTAGGCAACCCACTCTCCTCTGGGTGTGGAGCCTTTGCCGCTTAAGACATAGTTGAGCAAAGGCACGGTAAACCAGGAGTTGGTATGACAGTGGGAGGTTACCTTGCCTCGGCTGTCGATTTCAAATTTATTCCCCAGGCAGTTTATACGTACTTTGTTATTTTCCAGCACACCACCGGAGCGCTGGGCCGCTTCCTCAAGGTCGAGGCTTGCCACCTGGGCCTGCAGGGTCGCCATGGATTCGTTGAGCTCCTGTTCGAGTCCGGCACGGGCGCTCATCTTGCCTTGGTGGCTGGCGAGGATTTCCGGGGATAGATGGGGGCAGGCCTCAAGGCGCTTATCACCCTTAATGACCTCAGCGGCGAAGGCCAGGCAGGAGGGCAGGCCGCATTGCCTACAGTTGGTCTGCGCCAGGATTTTATACAGTTCTAAGGGGGATTTGAAGGCGGTCATTTTGTCGAGAACTTTTACCTGTTAGAAAGGGTGTTTGTTGGAACCTGCGGAGGTGAGCTGCTAAAATTTCTCAACGGCGCGGGTAATCTTGAAATAGGTGGCAAAGACCTCTGTCCGGGCCGTGACATAGGTATATTGGGCCCGGGATAGATTGGTGATGGCATCAAGGAGGTCTGACTCCTTTTCGAGGCCTTCCTTATATTTTAATCGGGTGATCCGTAAATTTTCTTCGGCCTGTTCAATGCTGGTTTGGGAGACCGCGGCATTGTCGATACTGACCTCATAGTCAAAGAAGAGGTTGGTGAGTTCCATTTTAAGGGAATTTTTTAACTCCTCAAGTTGGGCGGCAACGCCTCGTTTTTCGCTACGCATCTTGCTTATTTCGGCCTGCCTGGCAAAGCCGTCAAAGAGGGTCATGGTGAGCACCGCTTTGCCGCGCAGCTCCTCTTCGTAATAGGTGCCGTCACCATTAATATAATCGTTATCATATTTGCGGTAACTGCCGCTGACATCCAAACGCGGGTAACGACCGGCATAGGCCGCCTTTACCTGCAGGGCAACGGCCTTGTTCATCTCAGCCAAGGTCTTTATCTCACTGCGGTTAGCCAGCATGGTGATTGGGTAGGTGTCCTGATCCTCCAAGACTGGTAACTGGCTAAACAGAGAAAAATCAAGATCTGTGAGGCTGATATTCTGGTCGGTCTCAAAGGCCAGGCGCCGGAGGCTTTTCGAGAGCTCGGCCCGGGCTTTTTTGGCAGTAATGGTGGCATTATCCAGATCAACATTAAAGCGCAGGAGTTCATTTTTTTCAATAAGGCCTACGGCGTAACGGTTGCGGGCGTCCTCATACAGTTTTTTGAGGGTGGCATAAGATTCTTCGGCAACCTCCAGGCTGCTTTGCCGGGTAAAGATATCAAGGTAGCGCAGGGCGACGTTGAGCTGGATGTCTTGCTTAATGCTCTGCAGCCGATAGTCCTGGGCCTTTTCCAGCAGGCGGGCCGAGCGGATGTTGTAATAATCATAAAAACCGGAGAAGAGGTTCCAGGTGATAACTCCGTAGGCCACAGAGTTATTTTTTGCTTCCTGGATATTGCCCCCCTTAGAGATGTCTTCCTGCAGGTCGTTGACGCTATATGAAACGTCAACGTTTGGCAGAAAGCGGCTCCTGGCCATGGTGACATCCCGACTGCTCTTGTCCAGATTCGCCTGGTATTGGTCGATGATTTTGCGGTTGGCGATGGCGCTCTTTTGCAACTCGGGAAGACTCGCCCCTTGGCATGGTAAGGCTATAAGGACAAGGGCAAAGGCAAGACTAGACAGTTTCATGACGACTCCTTTCCATGCCGATAACAAAGGCAAGGAGCGAGGGGATGACAAAGAGGGTGAACAGGGTGGACATGGCCAGGCCACCAAGGAGGATGCTGCCCAGGCCCCGATAAAGCTCACTGCCTGAGCCCGTCGACAGCACCAAGGGCAGCATGCCAAGGACACTGGTGGTGGCGCTCATGAAGATGGGCCGGATTCGTGTCTGCACCGCATCGGAGATGGCGGCAATGCCCTGTAAATTATTATAACGGACATTATTAAGGGACTGATGGACGATCAAGATGGCGTTGTTGACCACCGTGCCGATCAAAATAATAAAGCCAAGCATGGCCAGGACATCAAAACCCTGGGGGGCGATGAAGATGTCCACCAATCGCAGGCCGACAAAGCCGCCGGCAGCTGCCAGGGGCACAGAGAAGAGAATGATCAGCGGGTAGAGAAAATTCTCAAATAGGGCGGACATGAGCAGATAGGTGATGAGCAAAGCCAGTAGCAGGTTCCACTGGAGTGCCTGTCTTGTTTCCGTCAATTTGTCGGCATTACCGCCCACCGTCACCGTAACCCCCTCCAGGGTGCCAGCCTTTTGCAGATCGGCGATGATATCATCTTTCACCGTGTCCATGGCGCTCTGTAGAGGCAGACCTGGGGGCGGAGTGACCTGCAGGGTGATGGTACGCAGGCGTTCTCGGTGATTGATCTGCGGCATACCTTCGGTGTAAACGAGATCGGCAACATCGCCTACCCGGATCAGCTGGCCGAAATTATTAACAATAGTATTTTTTAAGATGGTCTCCGGGGTTGTAAAGATGGTGTCGTTACCCTTGATCAGCAGGTCCACCTGTTTAATGCCCTCAGGGCGATATTCATCGATTTTGCGGCCATCCATCAGAATATCTATATAGATACCGAGATCCTCTTCACTGAGGCCGTTTGCTGCCAGTTTTTCCTTATTGGGGATGATTCTGACCTCAGGGTAACTTGTCTCCAAAGAGGGAACAGGACGGACCTGGGAGCCAGGGATTTTCTGGCTCACCGTACCAAAGAGAGTGCGGGAGGCATTGATCATGGCCTCAATGCTAACCCCTGAAACGTTAATATCGATGTTGTTGCCCTCGCCAATATCACTTTCAAAGATACCGGCCTGGATGCTGACCCCGAAAACACCGGGGATGGAGTTCATGATCCTGTTAAAAAGCGGCATCATCTCCTTGGCCCTGGTTTCGTGGGCAGAAAGGCCGCCAAAGAGGGTCATGCGGTCGGAGGCGACGTAGAAAAGATCCTTGATCTGGGGGATACCGTCCTTGCCATCCTCCTT
>JBFFNX010000090.1:0-11380 GCA_041562995.1 Desulfurivibrionaceae bacterium | reverse complement strand
CGACATTATGGAGCTGATAGTGGCGGAGAAAATCGGCAATCTCTTCGACATCGTCATCGGTTTCGCCGGGAAAGCCCACCATGAAGGTGGTGCGGATGGCAGCATCAGGCACCTTGCTGCGTATTCGTTCAATCAGCTCATCGAGATTCTTCTTGCCAAAGGGCCGCCGCATGCTTTTGAGGACCTTTTCCGAGATGTGCTGGAGGGGAATGTCGAGATAGTTGAGCAGCCGCTCTTCATGGGCCATGAGGTCCAAGAGTTGGTCGCTCAAACGACCTGGGTAGAGATAAAGAAGGCGGAGCCAGGGGATGGACGACTGGGCCAGGATAGCTGCAATGAGATTATCGAGGCGAGTGCCCTTGCTGCCGAGATCCATGCCGTAGGCGGTGAGGTCTTGTCCCACCAAGGTAAGCTCTTTGAGGCCGAGTTGGTCAAGGGCGCGCACTTCCTGGACAATATCATCGATACTCCGGCTCCGCAAAGGGCCGCGGATGGCAGGAATCATACAATAGGCGCATTTATTGGAGCAGCCCTCGGTTATCTTCAGATAGGCGCGGTGGGGCGGGGTGGTCAGCCGGCGCGGCGTCAGGCTGTCCATGACGTAGAGCGGTGGCGGCGCATGGACGATAATCTCTTTGCTGGGCAGGGTGTTAAGATGGCTGACAATATCCTGAAAGCCATCGGTGCCGATGAACAGATCAACCTCAGGGAGTTCTGCCACGAGACTTCTTCCATAGCGTTGGACCAGGCAGCCGGTAACGACCAGGGCCATGCCGGCATGCTGTTTTTTGACGGCAATGAGGTCCATGATGGTGTCAATGGCCTCTTCCACGGCCGGCTGGATGAAACCGCAGGTGTTGACCAGCAGGATGTCAGCCTTGTCCGGATCATCGGTGATCTGGCAGCCCGCCTCAATGAGTAGGCCGAGCATGACCTCGGAATCCACCCGATTTTTGGGGCAACCCAGGGTGATTGGCAAGATGGTTGTTGAGTTCGTTATCATAGTCTGGGAAGAAGGGAGCTGAGATGGTCAAAAAGGGCGTGGCTTTTCTTTTTAAAGGTCTTGCTGGTGTAACCGGGCTGCCAGGTGTCGTGATAGAGCTCGTCTGAGACCAGCATGACCGCGCTCAAATCGATGTGGCGAAAGGCTGCCACCGTGCAGAGGGCGGAAAACTCCATATCCACCGCCATGATGCCCTCAGCGGCGAATTTCTTAACCTTACTTGGCAGTTCGCGATAGGGGGCATCCGTGGTCCAGATCGGCCCTTGGCGGCAGGGGAGGCCGGCATCTGTCAAGGAAGCGACCAGGGTTGTGCTCAATGTGTCACTTGCTGCTGCTTTTACGGGTAGGGGGTAATGGGCCGAAACCCCTTCTTCACTCTGGCCCCAGGTGGGCAGAAAGATCTCCCCCACCGCGAGTTCCGGCACCAGCGCTCCACACCAGCCCATGACCACCACTTTGCGGCAGCCCAGGGCAATGAGCTTCTCCAGGGTCATGACCGCCATGGGCGCCCCGACTGCAGGTCCGGCCCAGTAGGAAAAGGGCACATCCTCAGTAAAGGCCATAAGTTGGCAATGAAAGAGACGGTGACTGTGACCACCCCTCTTTTTGGCCACAGTTGACGCATAGTGGGCCTCAAAGGGATTAATAAGGAGCAGGCAGGAACCGTCAAGATCCGGTTCGCCAGCCATTTTTGTTGGTTCTATAAGTGGCCGTTCCATGTGTGCCGTCCCTCAATACAAAAAAGGCTACGGAAATAAATCCGTAGCCTTTTTTACATCAAACCCATGGGACTCGTAAAGGTCCCTGGCAAAGAAATATTACATCATATCTTTGAAGGGGTTTGCGTAGAGCAGAATCAGGGAGATAACCAGACCGTAAATGGTCAGAGACTCGATAAGAGCCATACCAAGAATCATGGTTACGGTGATTTTACCAGAAGCCTCTGGGTTACGAGCGGTACCAGTACAAGCACCCTCACAAGCGTTACCCATACCAATACCACAACCGTGAGCAGCAAGGCCTACGGAAAGTGCAGCAGCGATACAGACGAGAGCTACGTTGGAAATACCACCAGAAGAGGCAGCCATAGCAGCCTCAGAAGCCATAGAAACACTGGCCATACCCAGTACCATCAGAGTTGTCATTATGCTTACTTTTTTCATTTCTTCCTCCTTAAGGAAAGTTTGTTTGGCCTTCTTCCGTTTTAACTTAAAAACCACAATTGGTTTGAGTTTCGATACATTGCCAGCTCAAAGGGGCTGGCTCATTTTTAATGGGCGTGTTCCAAGGACCCTTTGAAGTAGATAAGGGACAGCAGAACAAATACCATGGTCTGGATAACAGATACCAGGACACCGAGGCAGAGAATCGGCAGTGGGCCGAAAAAGGCGCCGGCGAGCAGGAACAGGATGGCCAGCAGGGTCTCTTTCGCCATGATGTTACCGAAAAGACGAATGGAGAGAGAGAGGACGCGGGCACAGTTACTGATAAGCTCGATGGGCAACATCAGGGGAATCAGAACCGGCATGGGGCCGGTGAAGTGATTGATGTACTTAACGCCATGGGTACGGAAACCGAGATAATGGTGATAAAACCAAATGATCAGGGTACAGCCCAGGGTGATATTGAGGTTGGAGGTTGGCGACATGAAACCTGGCATCAGGCCCATGAGGTTGGCAACCAGAATATAGAGGGCAAAGGTGGTAATCAGGGGGAAAAGTTTCTTGGCATGCTCAACACCAAGGTTTTCCGCATAAAAGTCTTCGATGAAACCGATGATGGCCTCCCAGAAATTCTGGCCGGCGCCTGGGATCATCTCCATTTTTCCCACTGTAAGCTTAGAAACGACAATCAAAAAGAACATCACAAAGAAGGTGTAACTCATGTGAGGGGTAGTGAATGTCTCAATGCTG
The DNA here is from genome assembly GCA_041562995.1 of Desulfurivibrionaceae bacterium. GTDB lineage: Bacteria > Desulfobacterota > Desulfobulbia > Desulfobulbales > SURF-16 > BM506. The sequence goes on along the minus strand of JBFFNX010000090.1, from coordinate 8,464 downwards.
AGGGTGCTGTTCACCATTCCTTCCGGCAGGCCGTGGGGAACAGGTAGGCCCAGCATCTGCAGGATTACAGAAATAAATAATATCGGATGTTCCATTTCTTCTCCTCTTTCCTAAAATATAGAGGTGGATAATGGGGCTAAATTAAGCTCCCGTGCCCTTTATCCACAATTTCCGGGTCAAGATTCTTTTTTTTTGACCCAGAATACCTTTTAAATTCACTTATTGCGGTGTAGCCGATGCTCAATACCACTGAGGACAGGCCGACAAGTAGACCGCCAATGGCCAGGTGGCCATATTTTATAACAACATAAAGAACAAGTGCCAAGGCGGTAAGCCTGACATAATACTTCAATAAAAACGTAACCTTAACTTTGGTCAAGGCCCCTTGCATGGCCTTGATGATGTCGCGTTTCATCAGGGTGAAGCTGATGTTGGCGATAAGACCACCCGCTAAAACCGAAAGGGCTACCTGGCTGCTGAAAATAAGCCAGGCGGACAGGGACATCAGACCGGTGAGCAACCAGTTAAGTCTCTCGATCTTGGTAATCGAGATGTCGGAACTGGCGAGATCAATCTGTCTGGTCATCTTTCCATTCCTTACGCGTGGCAAGGTCGTACAGATTCTTAAAGGCTGCTGCAACACCTAAGGCCAGGCCGATTAAGGTCGGCCATGGTTCATATCGGCTGCCAAGAAGCTTTTTGTCCACGTAATGGCCTGCGCCCACCCCGATAAAAATGCAGAGTGAGATGGTCATGCCGATGGTGCCGAAATCTCCTGCCAACTTGATAATGTACTTCCGTGTTTCACCCATGGAAATTCCTTTCAACACGTACTGATGAGCCATTCACTTTTTATCCCGGGCGAATCTGTCAATAATGGCCGAAGAGTTAGCACGCTCAGTATGCTAAGTCAATTCATTTTTATCATTTAATTAAATAAAACAGCTCGTATAAATACAGATTTTTTTCTCTGTAAATTATTTTATCGTGTTGTTTTTCTGTGCTTTTGGTCTTTGCTCTATTTGCTTATAATTTAATGAATACTGATTCAGCAGCCTCCAGGGTTTTGGCTAAATCTTCCTCGGTGTGGGCTGCTGAAATAAAGGCACCTTCAAACTGCGATGGGGCCAGATAGACGCCTTGGTCGAGCATCTCCCGGTAATAGAGGCCATATCTTTCTGTGTCAGCAGTCATGGCTGATTCAAAATCGGTAATGGGGCCCTCGGCAAAGAAGGCCGTCATTACAGAGCCCTGGCGGTTTAAGGTGGAGTGGTCGAGATATTTCTGGCAAAGGGCGGTGAGCTCTCCTGCAAATTTTTCCGCCTTGGCGTCCAGGGTCTCGTAAAAGCCTGGTTTCTTGAGTTCTTTCAGGGTGGCAACGCCGGCCGCCATGGCCAAGGGGTTGCCAGACAGGGTGCCGGCTTGATAGACCGGTCCTTCCGGGGAAATCTGCCGCATGATTTCCTCTTTGCCGCCATAGGCTCCTACCGGCAAGCCGCCGCCGATGATTTTGCCAAGGCAGGTCAGGTCCGGCATGATGTCGAATTTTCCCTGGGCGCCGCTATAGCTCACCCTGAAGCCGGTAATCACCTCGTCAAAGATAAGGACAATGCCAAGTTCTGCGGTGAGGGCGCGGACCTTGTGCAGAAATTCGGTCTTGGGCAGTACCACGCCCATATTGCCGGCCACCGGTTCCATGATGACGCAGGCGATATCCAGGGATGCGTCGCGGAGGGTTTTTTCAAGGATCTCTACATTATTATACGGAATGGATATGGTATTTTTGACGATGTCATCGGGGACGCCGGGGCTGCCGGGGATGCCCAGGGTGATGACGCCGGAGCCGGCCTTGACCAGGAAGGAGTCGGCATGGCCGTGGTAGCAGCCGTCAAATTTCACCACCACCTTTTTGCCCGTGTAGCCGCGGGCCAGGCGCAGGGCGCTCATGGTGGCCTCCGTGCCGGAGCTGACAAAACGGACCATGTCCACCGATGGCAGGGCCTCGGTGACAAGTTCGGCAAGCTCTACTTCCAGGGGGCACGGGGCCCCGAAACTGGTGCCGTTCTCTAGGGTCTTTTTGATGGCCTCCACCACGGCTGGATGGTTATGGCCGAGGATCATGGGGCCCCATGAGCAGATAAAATCGACATATTCGTTGCCGTCCACATCATATATCTTAGAGCCTGCGGCCTTGGCGATGAAACGGGGATCGCAGCCTACGGATTTGCAGGCCCGGACCGGACTGTTGACGCCACCGGGAATGAGTTTTTGGGCCTGGGCAAAGAGGGCTTTTGAGGTGTCGGTTTTCATGATTTCTCCTGGTCAAAAAAATAAGCCGCGCAAGGGGCGCGGGGAGTGAACGGCAATGGACAAAAGCTCCGAACTATAGCATGCTGGTCAGTTGGCTGTCAAAGTGATAGTGAATTTGCCTTTTGGGTATAAAAAAGAAATTTAATCTCAGGCCGTGCCGTGTTAGAATGGCCGCTGCTGCTAAAAATTTCATCATAAAAAACGAGTGTTAATATGCCCCCATCATTAGTCGAACGCCTTGATGCCATAGAAGATCTGCCCACTATTCCCCATACCATGCAGGCCGTTTTATCAAGCCTTGACTCGGTATCTTCCTCAGCTGACAAGCTCGAGGAGATTATCAAGGAAGATCCGGTGCTCACCGCCAAGGTGCTCAAGATTGCCAACTCAGCAGCCTACGGGGCAGGCACGGAGATTTCCAGCCTGTCGCGGGCCATTGTTGTCGTCGGATTTGATGAGGTCCGTAATATTGTCATTGGCCTCTCCCTCTCCGGCATTTTCTGCGACGACCTCGGCTTTGACGAGTTTGATGCGGTGGAAATCTGGCTCCACTCCATCGGTGTTGCCACCTGTGCCAAAATGATTGCCCAGGAGGTGGATGGCCTGGACCCCGATGAGATGTTCACCGTGGGCATGCTCCATGATCTTGGCCGTATTCTGTTTTGTCTCTACTTTCCTGATGAGTTGCGCGATATTCTCGGCACCGTCAACAGTGACGGCATTTCCCTCACCGAGGCGGAAGAGAAGTATGGCCTTGCCCATAGTGAAATCGGCGCCTATCTCGCCTATCGCTGGAAGCTGGGGGCCTTTATGGTTAATGTTATCCGTTTTCATCACCATCCCCACAAGGCCGGTGATCACGCCAAGGCTGCTGCTGCCATTAATCTTGCAGATGCCATCGCTATCCAGCTGCAAATTGGTTGGAAGGGGCTGGGGCCGGCACCCAAGATCATGGTGCCCAAGTCACTTGGCCTCGATAGTGCCAGGATCAAGCAGATCGCCATGAAGCTCAAGGATGAAAAAGAGCAGATCATGAGCGGCTGGTCCAGTGTGATTAATGCCTGATTTTTTTGCGCTCTTCCGCCGGCAAGGGATTCCCTCCCCTTGGACATTATTCTTTACTGAAGCTTATTTTTCCTATGCGGCGTAAACGAGGTTACCCTTTTCTGCTTAACAGCTATCTCGTCCGTGAGATGCTGGGCCCTTTTTTTGGCAGCCTGCTGATTATTAACGGCATCTTCTTTCTCGGTCGCCTGATTCCCTTTTTAAATGTCGTTGTTGACTTAGGGGTCGGTTTCGCCGATTTTATCCGTCTTTTTGCCTATCTCTTCCCGAATATGCTGCTCTACAGTATACCTATGTCCAGCATGTTGGGTGTGGTGGTGGCCTTTACCCGGCTGGCCAACGATGGCGAGATCATGGCCATGAAGGCCGCCGGTATCGGCATTGGCCGGATGCTGCCGGCAGTGCTTGTCGTTGCCGTGGCCACAGGGCTGTTGACCGCTTACAGCGCCCTTGTCCTCAATCCTGCTTCGACGACGGCCATGAACAAGATGATGTTCAATCTGGTCAAAGAAAAGGTGAGCAGTGGGGTCAAGTCCAGGCAGTTCAGCGAGGGCATGGGCAAGTATGTGATTTACGCCGATGATGTCAATATGGAAACCGGAAAGTGGTCCGGGGTCTATCTGGCTGACATGAACATCAAGGGGACGCCGATGATCACCCTGGCCCGCAGTGGTCACATCAGCTCCGACCTGGAAAACATGTCCCTGTCCCTGGTGCTGGAGGATGGCAGTATTCACCGGGCCACGGATGCCACAACCCAGACCATCCTCTTTGAAAATTATGAGCTGGACATTCCCATCAGGCTGCCGTTGGGTGTTGACCAAAAAAAAGGTGTGGTCAGCAAAAAAAGCATGTTGATGAGTGAATTACAGGACACCGCCCAGCGGGTTGGCGCGACAAGTGCGTATGGCCTTACCCTGCTGATCGAGTATCACAAGCGCCTTGTCCTACCGGTGGGATGTTTTGTCCTCAGTATGCTCGGCTTTGTTTTTGGACTTAAGGCCGGCATAGGCAAGCGAGCAATTGGTATCCCTCTCGGGCTTCTTTCCTATATCTTCTACTGGGTTCTTTTTTCCCTGGCCAATGCCCTGGCGGAAAGCCAGACCCTGCCGGTGGCAATCGCCCTCTGGCTTCCTAACCTCCTCTTCTTTTTAGTGGCGATTTTTCTGATCTCGTTGGCGGCCCGGGAGAAAACATTCCTGGCCGGCGCAGGGTTGGCCACACTGTTCTCCTCCTTCTTGCCAAAGAAAAAATAGACAATAGGGCAGCTGGCAGTTTTGTGCGGCGGGTGCTAGGTGGCCAGGAGAATGGCGGCATTGATGCCGCCGAAGCCGGAGTTGCAGGTGAGGATGGCGGGCGAGGTTATTTTCTGGCTCATTGATCCCACCCGATGTGGGAAATGTTCCGGGGTGCCGAGACCCACGGTGGGCGGGATTTTCCCCTCGCCGAGGCTTTGGACGGCGAGACAGGCCTCGATAACACCGGCCGCGCCAAGGCAATGACCGATGGCCCCTTTGACAGAATGAAAGGGGGGTGGGTTGGGCCCCCAGAGGTTCTTAAAGGCGGTGATTTCCATGGCATCGTTGTACATGGTGCCGGTACCATGGGCGTTGATCGCCCCCACCGCCCTGGTGCCGGAGGCGGTGGCTTGTTTGAGAACCGCACTCAGGCCGCTGGCCTGGCGGCAGGGGGCCGTGATATGACTGGCATCGCAGGCGATTCCCCAGCCCTGGATGGATGCCAAGGCGGGCCAGTTGCGCCGGCGGGCGATTTTTTTGCTGGTAAGGAGCATCAGCCCCACACCTTCACCCAGACAGAGGCCATTACGCTCTTTGTCAAAGGGTTTACAGGGTCCTGGGGCCAGGGCCTGGAGCTGGGCAAAACCAGCGAGCACAAAACGGCTGAGGATATCAATACCCACCACCAGTACCTGGTCGGCCTCGCCTCTTTCGATCATCTGGGCGGCCTGGATAAGGGCCACGGTTCCGGAGGCGCAGGCCGCACTCACCGTTGATCGGGGGCAGGTTATACCCATTTCTCCGGCAATCATCTCTGCCACCTGCCAGGCAAAACCATGACCAGGGACTGTATAGTCGTCTAGGGCTTCGTCGGCAGCGCCCTTGGTGGTGGCAACCAGGAGATGGGTTCTGGGCAGATCAGTGGTGAGCTGAAGCTGACTCAGGCCGAGGCGGATCAGGGCGATAAGCCGCGCGGCAGAACCGATATCCTGCTGTAAATCCCGGATTTTGCCGGCATGGCAGCTCAGACCGGGCAAGGCAAAGGGGGTGAGGGCGCTGGCACCAGACAGTAATGTCTGCCAGCACCCATGCTGGTTGCCGGCGGCGGAGATCAGGCCACTGTCAACAATAACAACCTCCCTTGCCATCTTAGCCCTCCCCCCGGGAAAAGTGCAACTCAACCCGGCCGTATGCGCCGCTATTCTGCCAGGTAGCTGGAAAATTATCGGAGTTGATAAGGCTGGTCAACTCTTCAATGGCCGCCAGGGGATGACTCTCCTCTGCCTTTACCTGTGTTTCCCGATGTTCGAGCTGGGCCTCCGGGGCGCAGGGCTGCTCCGTAACCGCAATATACTCAAGACGGCAGGGCCCTTTTTTGCCCAGCAGCCAGGCCGTGGCCCCTGCTGGCCAGGGCGGTGCAGGGCCTTCCAGCATGGCTGTTCGCGCATCTGTTAAGAGGGGGGAGTAGGTTTCCACCTGCAGAACCAGGGCATGGTCCAGGTTTGTTTCCCTGATGGCCTGCCCGGCGGTCTGCAGGGCAACGAAAAAGGGCCAGCCGAAAGAGGTCATGGTCAGGGCCGGCCCATAGATCTTGCAGATCCGGGCGATATAACCGCTGGCGGCATTAAACACCGAATGGGAGAAGAGGGTGGGCGAGATTGGTTCACCCATCACCAGGTCATCAAGGACGGCGAGATTGCACTGCATGGGGCCGAAGGCAGTGCCAAGGTAGATGCCGGTGCGCTCACCATCCACAGGAGCTGCGGCCAGAACCTGTTGTGAGGCAAGGACGGCGAGCTGGATGAACTCTTCTGAACGCCGCAGTTCGCGGCTGAGATCGGCGGGGATGATCATATCAGCCAGGCGGAGAGAGGAGGTGGCCACCACAGCAACTGTCATGGGGCCGCCTCCAGGATCAGGGCGGCATTGCCGCCGCCAAAGGCCAGGGAATGGCTGAGGCCAAGGCGGCCTGCAAGATTCAGGCGGGCATCTTGAACAAGTGGTTGCACCGCCAGGGCCGGGTCAGGATCCAGGCAGCCGGGGGTGCCGAAGGTCTGCCCCTCCAGGAGGGCACGGAGGGTGAGGACTGCCTCTATACCGCCAGCCGCGCCAAGGGTGTGGCCGGTGGCGCCCTTGGTGGAGATAAGGGGGGTGCTGTTGAAACCGAGTTTGGCCAGGGCGCTGGTTTCGGCCAGATCATTGGCCTGGGTACCGGTGCCATGGCCATTAATCAGGGCGATATTGCTTACCTCGACCCTGGCCTCGGCCATGGCCGCCTGGATGGCCCGCTGCAGGCCTCGGCCCTCAGGGTGAGGGGCGGTGGGATGATAGCCGTCGGAACCAGCCCCGTAGCCCCGTAGCCAGCCAACGGGGGCGCCGCCCCGGGCCCGGGTCTGATCATCCTTTTCAAGGATAAGCACACCAGCCCCTTCCCCCAGGTTGAGGCCACGGCGCCCTTTGGTAAAGGGTGTGCATGCTGAGTCCGAGGTGAGCATGAGGGAGGCGAAGCCGTGGCAGGCCAGCCGGGACAATTCATCGGCCCCACCGCAGATAACCAGGTCGCAGAGGTCATGGTGGAGCCAGCTGCGCCCCAGACCAATGGCATCGGTGCCTGAGGCACAGGCATTGGTTATGACCGTGGTGGGGCCGTGGCACTGGAAAATGTGTTGGATGGCCGTGGCTAGGTTTTCGTTGAGAAAACGGCGCAGGGATCCTTGATCCGGGGATTTCCCCTCCTTCCAGGCCAGGAAATAGTCGTCATCGTGGAAATGGCAGCGTACCGTGGTGCCCAGGGCAATGCCCACCCGTTTGGTGGTGAGGGAAGCGGGATTAATGCCGGCCATGGCCATGGCCTCCAGGGTGGCGCGGAGGGTAAGGAGAATGGTGCGGTTCCATCTTTTCAGGTCGCCGGCCAGGCAGGTGGCGGAGAACTCGAGGGAGTGGGGAAAAATAAAAACCGGCTGGGGCTGGCTGCAGGCAAAGGGAGGTTGACTGGGGGTCGGGATAGTGCCCTGCCAGAGGTTGTCCCAGGCGCTTTTGCTGTCATCGCCTGCCGCACAACAGCAACCCATGCCGCTAATGGCGATTTGCCGCGGGGCAACCATAGTCATAGCGGCAGGAAATAGGTTCTCTTGGATAAGGTGGCCATCAGCTAGCTCCGGCGCTCCTCAATATAATCGGCCAGGGTCTGCACCGAGGTGAAGGCCTTCTGGCCCTCGTTCATATCCTTGATCTGCACCCCGAAATGTTTGTTGACCTGGACCACCAGCTCAACGGCATCCAAGGAATCCAGGCCCAGGCCTTCGCCGAAGAGAGGGTCGGTGTCGCCAATCTCCTCAGCTGTTGTTTGCAGGCGCAGGTCGCGCACCAACAATTCTTTTATCTCTTGTTTCAAATCACTCATTACTCATGCTCCCAGATGTCAAAGAAGTTGAACCATTGGTAGGGGTATTCTTGGACATATTTTTCCAAGGCTGTACTGAATCGGTTGGCACAGCGGGCCATCTCTTGCTCTCTGTTGCCGTGTGCATAGTCAGGGTGGATGATGTCCCAAATTTTCAGGACTTGATGGTTTCTATCATGTTTTGCAGAAAAGGCAATAAGCACCGGGCTCTTGGTGTTGGCGGCCAGGCTGTAGGCGGCAACGGGCAGGCGGATTTCTGAACCGAGAAAGGGGGTTTGCACCGTATGACCACCGGCAGCCCGGTCCCCCATAATCAACACGACATCTCCCTGCTCCAGGGCATTGACCGCCTCAATCATGCCGCCCATAAACCCACTGACATCAATGATATTGAAGGACTGTTTGCGGCCCAGTTCAAAAAAATGTTTGGTCACCGCCTGGGTGTCAT
>JBFFNX010000089.1:0-11387 GCA_041562995.1 Desulfurivibrionaceae bacterium | reverse complement strand
TAATTTTGACAATGCCGTCCCTAAAGATTTCAACGATGCGAACGCCTATCGCATCGGAGTCACCCACAAGATGTTGGAGAATCGCCTCACCCTGATGGCAGGTTTTGCCATTGACGAGACGCCGGTGCCAGACCATTCCCTTGGTTTTGAATTGCCCGACTCCGATGCCAAGATCTACTCTGCTGGTTGCAAATACAAGTTGAATGACCAGTATGAGCTTGGCTTGGCCTACCTTTACGACAACAAAGAAGAGCGTGAGCTCAAGCTTGATGATGGCAACAGTATTGTCGGCGAATTAAAGGACGCCTCCGCCCATATGGTCACCATCGGTCTGAATACAACATTCTAATTCTTTCTTTTCCGGAACAAAGAGGGTGCCAATGGCATCTTCTTTGTTGTTTCCTTAACTCCATTTCTTTATCCTTCTTCCCGGCTGAACAACTTGAATCCCTACGACTCCTCCGACGTCCACATCATTGAGCACCAAGACCGGCAGATAATTCTGGTGGGCACGGCCCATGTCTCCCAAAAATCTGTGGACCTTGTTCAGCAGGTTATTGAAGAGGAACGACCAGACTGCGTCTGTGTGGAGCTTGATGAAAAACGCTACGAATCGCTGGCCAAAAAACAGCGCTGGCAATCCCTTGATATCAAACAGATTATAAAGAACAAACAGCTCGCCACCCTGATGATCAACCTGACCCTGGCCTCCTACCAAAAGAAACTGGGCGACCAGCTGGGCGTTGCGCCGGGTTCAGAGCTGCTTGAGGCAACCCGCTCTGCTGACAAATTCGACATCCCTATTGCCCTTTGCGACCGGGACGTACGGGTTACCCTCAGGCGGGCCTGGAAAAAGACCTCCTTTTTCAAAAAGGGATATCTCCTCACCTCCCTCTTTGCCAGTCTTTTTGACACCACTGAGCTCAGCGAGGAGAAACTCACCGAGTTAAAGGAAAGCGATGCCCTGTCAGAACTCCTTGCTGAAATGGGCAAGGCGCTGCCTGAGATCAAACAGGTACTCATTGATGAACGCGACACCTTTCTTGCCGAAAAGATCAAAGCGACCAGTGGTGAGAAGATCGTCGCGGTGGTGGGTGCCGGTCATATCGCGGGCATAAAGATGGCCCTTCAGGAAGACCGCAGCGCCCAGATGGAGGAAATAAATACCATTCCACCGGTGTCACCGGCCTGGAAAATAATTGGCTGGCTCATCCCAGCCCTCATCCTCGGTTCCATCGGCTATATCGGCTTCAGCAAGGGAAGCCAGGCGGCCGGCGCCAATGCCCTCTACTGGGTGCTTGCCAACGGTATCCCCTCCTCCATTGGCGCCCTTATAGCCCTGGCCCATCCGGCAACCATCATCACCGCCTTTATCGCCGCCCCCATTACCAGTTTGACGCCGGTTATCGGCGCCGGCTATGTCTGTGCCTTTGTCCAGGCCATGATGCGGCCTCCCCTTGTCCGTGAATTCGAAAATGCCATGGCCGATATGACTACACTGCGGGGCTGGTGGACCAATAACCTTCTCAAGGTTTTTCTTGCTTTTTTACTGCCAGGCATCGGCAGCATGATAGGGACCTGGGTCGGCGGCTACGAAATCATCTCCAACCTCATCTAGTGCCTTATTACTTATTTTCTTGTTTTTCATGGCAAGAATACAAGTAATATCTTCTCAAAAGTTACAATCTAATGTTATGGCACGTATCCCCTTCAATGGGGCACCAAGAAGAGTCCCAAACATTTATTCCTTTTTACGTTTATCTGGGTTAGATACAAAAAATGTCCAAGAAAAAGAAAAGAACCGCCCCCATCCTTGCCAAGAAACAAGTACGTTTTCTGCGAGGCCTGGCCCATAACCTCGATCCTCTTGTTATGATCGGCCAGCATGGCCTGACAGATCAGGTCGTCCAATCTGCGGAAGATGTCCTACGGAGCCGCGAACTTATCAAGGTCAAGGTCCAGAGCACGGCTGACGTTGATCGCGCTGAAACAGCGGCCAAACTCGCCCAGGAAATCGGGGCCGCCCTGGTGCAGATCATCGGCCGGATCATCGTTCTGTATCGTCCGAACCCTGATCTTCCCCCCGACCAGACCATCCATATCCCTAAAGGATAGGGTCGTATGTCAGCGGCCACCCGCCTCAAAGCTCTGCTTGCCGAACCTGGTCTGCTGGTCATGCCCTGCTGCTATGACGCCTTGACCGCAAAACTTATTGAACAGGCGGGCTTCAAGCTCACCTTCATGAGCGGCTTTGCCGTCGCAGCCAGCCGTTTGGGCCTGCCGGATACCGGCCTGATTTCCTACGGTGAAATGATTGACCAGGGCCGCTCCATCTGCGCGGCGACAACCATTCCTGTCCTTGGCGACGGAGATACCGGTTATGGCAATGCCGTGAACACCAAACGCACCGTGCGTGGTTACGCCCAGGCCGGTTTTGCCTGCATCATGATAGAGGACCAGGTAAGCCCCAAGCGCTGTGGCCATACCAAGGGCAAACAGGTTGTTGACCGCCACGAGGCCTGTAAACGTATCGAGGCGGCGGTTGATGCCCGTAATGAAGGGGCAGATATTTTGATCATGGCCCGTACCGATGCCCGCGCTCCCCTTGGTTTTGACGAAGCCTTAGAGCGTTGCCGCGACTATGCGGCCTTGGGTGCTGACATTATTTTCCTTGAGGCCCCCAAGAATGAGGAAGAAATGGGCCTCTTCTGCTCAGAGATCAAGGCGCCCTGTATGGCCAACATGATCCAGAATGGTCAGACCCCTCTTCTCTCCCCTGCCCGCCTCGACAAACTCGGCTTTAAAATTGCCGCCTACCCTCTTACCCTGCTCAGCTCTGCTGTCCAGGCCATGGAAAAATCTCTGGCCGACCTTCAGCAGGGCCGCTACCCTGAGCATATCTCCTTTGCTCACCTCACTGACATCCTTGGCTTTCCTGAGTATTATAAGGAAGATGAACGTTACTCATAACGCCCGACTTCCTCTGTCATACACCCCCCATCTTTCCCGCCTCAAAAAAAAACCTCAGCCTTTATAAAAAATTACCTTTATTCACTTTCCGCCTTGACGTTAACGATAATGATTACTAATATTCTAAATAACATCACAGGAGGTTCCCATGCTTAGCCTTGAACAGTTGAGATTAAACCCACAGCTTATCAGTAAGATTGACTGGCATATGACACCGGAAAAGGCGGTGGAAATGTATCTTGAATGGGGAACCGGTTGGATTCGCGGCAATGATTTTGTTGCCAGTGAAAATGATGAAACTTATTATTTTGTGCTTTTTGACTGGGAGGCACCCCTTGTCATCCTGATCAAAAGGACGGTGGCAAGCGCTGAGGAACTTGCCAAGGTTCCGGTGCCACCTGAACTTTTTGAGGCTGCCTGGAAGGATGACGGCATCAGACCAGGTGGTTCAGTCCATAAATTAAATGACGACTTGAATAGATATTTAGAAAAAATTCTCCATGGTCCGCCCGTTGATTTTAGCATTACCCATTAGTACCTCTCTCCTCCTTAAGTAGTACCCTCCCTCATTGTGAGGGAGGTTTAGCTTCATACCTCTCTTCTCCTCCAGCCCCTACCCGTCCTCTCTCCCGGGTAGGGGCATTTTTTTTGGCCTCCCTGCACATTTTCCCAGCAAAAAAAACGCCAGTTGCTGTATGGTGGCAACCATCTCTAACCACATCACCAATTCTACACCGACAAAAATGGCCATCGATAAACTCTTTAACAACATGTCCGGAGACTTCACCTTTAATGACAAGGTGGCAGAGGTGTTTGACGACATGCTTGAGCGATCAGTGCCCTGCTATCGCCAGGTCCTCGACATGACAGGTAAACTCCTGGATTCCTTTGTCCAAGACGGCGATCTCATCTATGACCTGGGCTGCTCCACCGGTCGGCCGCTCATTGCTCTGACAGAGATGTTAAAATCAAAAAACCTGCGCTATATCGGCATGGACAGTTCCGAGGCCATGATCAACAAGGCCCGCATAAAGGCGGAGATGTACAGCAAGCAGGACCAGGTGTCCTTTGAACTTGCCGACATTACCACCACTGATCTTGAGCCGTGCCGGGCCGTGCTCTTAAGCTATACCCTCCAGTTTTTACGGCCCATGAACAGAGCCGCCTTTCTCAGGAAAATCTACACCAGCCTCAAGCCAGGCGGCATTCTGATCCTCTCTGAAAAAATTATCTCCCACCACTCTTCTCTCAACCGCAGCTTTATTGATATTTATCTCGATTTCAAGAGGCGGCAGGGCTATTCCGAGATTGAAATCACCAAAAAGAGGGAGGCCTTGGAAAATATCCTCATCCCCTTTTCCATTGAGGAAAATCTCAGCCAGCTCAGAGAGGCGGGATTCACCAGCTGTGAGAGCTTCTTCCAGTGGTTCAATTTCGTCTCCTTTGCCGCGGTCAAAGAATAATGGATTTTGATTCCGACTATTACAAGCTCCTGCCCAAGGCCAACCATGCCGAGCTCCAACAGCGATTGAAGGAGAATATCAAAAGACTATCCAGCCAGAAAAAAGGGATCCGAGCCCTGCGGGAACAGGCCAGTTCCTTGGCCCATCTCAAGGCAGAGCACCTTGATTTTTCAGGTGATGTCGTCACCATTGGCCAGGCGTCTGAAATCACCCCCCAGGATCGGGAAAAACTTCTGGCTGCCCTCAAGGGCTTTATGCCCTGGCGCAAGGGACCTTTTTCCATCTTTGGCACTGATATCGACGCCGAATGGCGCTCAAACAGGAAATGGGACCGGCTGCTTCCCGCCCTGCCGGACCTGCAAGATAAGGTGATCGCCGATGTGGGCAGCAATAACGGCTATTATATGTTCCGCATGGCCCACCACAATCCCAAGCTGGTGGTGGGTTTCGAGCCCTATCTCCACCATTACTTCACCTTCAGGATGCTCAACGGTTTTGCCGGCTGCCGCAACCTGGAGCTTGAACTCCTGGGTGTCGAAGACCTCGGCCTCTTCAGGGAAAGCTTTGATGTCGTCTTCCTGATGGGGATACTCTACCACCGTATTTCGCCGGTGGAATGCCTCAAGGAGATCAAGAAGGCCATGACGCCGGGCGGCACCCTCATCGTTGAATCCCAGGCCATCCCTGGCCAGGAGCCGATGGCCCTCTTCCCGGAAGGCCGCTATGCCAAGGTGCCCGGCACCTATTTTGTGCCCACCGGGGCCTGCGCCAGAAACTGGATGCTCCGGGCCGGCTTCAGCGAGGTGGAGATTTTCTGCAGCCATCCGATGAGCAGTGATGAACAACGGCGCACAGAATGGATGGATTTTGAATCCTACGCCGATTTTATTGATCCACAGAATCCGCAGCTCACCGTTGAAGGCTATCCGGCGCCCCTCCGTGTTTTCTTGAAGGGAATCGCTTGAAAGGGATGAAAAATGAAAAGCTTATGTGCTCCGCTACCTGTACACCTTTCTCAGGCATACTCTTGTTTCTGGCCGTGGCAAGCTATTGATCCACCAGGAACGGGCTTCAAGCTAAGAGACCTTTGCGGTGAAACGGGGTTGGGCGGCATCAAAGACCACCTCAACGTTATCCAGGAGAGCGTCTCTCTGATAGCGCGCCATATTTTCCTTGTTCATGCCGACAAAGAGGGAGCGGTCGCGCTCAGCAAGCCGGAGGGTGACCGTCCGTCCGGCCACCTCCTTGTTGACAGCGGAAAGTCTCTTCCGCACCATTTTATAATACTGGCGGCTCAAGACCAGCTCGCCAAAGGCGGGGTGATAGGGGCCAGCCAGCAGATCGCCCTCCAAACTCGCCCCACTCTGGAGCCCCATGCGGGCAACCGTGATACCCTGCCGGTCAAAAATATCCTTCATCAAACTGCATACGGCTGTACACAGCTCAAGGGACCAGGGTTGAAAAAGCCCCTTGGCAAAAGAGGCTGCCAAAGGGCTGCCCTTCATGACCAGGGTAGGATAGAGGCGAACCAGATCAGGCCCGAGCGCTGCCAATCTTCTGGCGCTCTGGAGCGCCGTGCGTCGGGTATCACCGGGCAGGCCCACCATGAGCTGACCGCCAACCTGCATCTTGCCTACCTTTAAGACAGTAAAGGCCTCTGCCACATCAGCAGCTGTATGGCCGCGACCGCTGACGCCTAACACCCCGTCATCCAAAGACTGGACCCCCAACTCAACCAGTTTGACCCCAAAGGCCGTAAGGTGATCGACGATTGCCGGGCTGATAAAATCGGGCCGGGTTGAAATACGAATTCCCTGCACCAAGCCTGCGGATAGATAAGGGGCCACCGCCCCCAGCAACTCTTCCTGATACGGCAGGGGCAGACCGGTGAAGCTCCCCCCGTAAAAGGCGACCTGCACCGGCCGCTCAACTCGCCTGGGCCAGGCAAGTTTCTCGTCAATCTCCGTGGCGACCTGGCCGGCTGTCACCTCTCCGGAGGCAGCACCGGAGATGGCGTGCTGGTTACAGAACACGCATTGATGCGGGCAACCCTGATGGGCAATAAAGAAGGGAATAACAAAGGGGGTCAAATGTTCTCTATCCTGACACACAGCCGTTCATGGCAGGGCTGAGCCATAACTGCCATGGCACGAATCTTAGTCCTGTCACTTATCATCACCTTGCAGGGCGTCATCATTCATTTTCCTCTTCGGCGCTGCTTCTGAAATTATAGGAATCAAAATTTTCAACGACCTTGGCGGCGGCCTGCTGTTCTGCTTTTTTCTTATTTTTCGCCTCCCCCCAGCCCAGAATCTGGTCCCGGAAACGCACAGAGACCCGAAAGTTCTTGTCATGATCGGGGCCGGAAGTCTCTTCAAGATGGTAGATGGGCCCTTCGCTAAAGAGATCCTGGAGCATGGCCTGCAACCTGCTCTTGGCATCGGCAACATCAAGGGCCTTGCGACGTTCGTCAAACCACGGCGCCACCAGCTTGGCCACGACCTTTTCCACCGCCTGATAGCCACCATCGAGGAACAGAGCGCCCAGCACCGCCTCGAAGGCACAGGACAGGATGGAATTTTTTGTGCGGCCCTTGGAGTGATCCTCCCCCCTGCCCAGAAGCAGGTAGGAACCCAGGTCGATCTCCCGGGCCATGCGGGCCAGATGACTCTCCTTAACCAGGGAGGCCCTGAGCTGGGTAAGTTCGCCCTCCTTCATCTCCGGATAGCGCTGATAAAGGCCATGACCAACGGTGAGATCCAGCACCGCATCACCCAAAAATTCAAGGGTCTCGTTATCACGCTGCAGGTCATTGCCCTGCTCAAATGCATAGGAACTATGAATAAAGGCCTCCTGCAACAGGGAAATATCCGTAAAGCGGTATCCCAGTTTTTGTTCAAAAGAGGCGAGTTCTTCCCGGTTTTTTATAACCAGGGCATCTAACATTGTCATACGTAACTCTTTGGCAAGGTGAGTGGATTTTTCAAAAAGGTTTCCCTTAAACACCACTCCTACCAGCAAAAGCGGGCCATGCAAAGGGATATTTAAGGGAAAAAATGGACTGCAGACGAAATGGCACGACAAGAAGGAAATCAGGTCGGGGTGTTGCTCAAAAACTTGATAAAAGAGATGAATTTCTGCTGTTCAAAATGACCGACCATCTTCTCTTTCATCAGCAGCATGGCCTGAAAAGGGTCCCGGGCATCACCATAGGGGCGATTAGTGGTCAGGGCGTCATAGACATCAGCAATAATGGCAACCTTGGCATTATCCGAGATATTTCCACCCTGTAATTTTTCAGGATAGCCGGTGCCGTCATACTTTTCGTGGTGATGGAGAATGATATCCAGGGCCACATCAGAGACCTGACCCGCCATAAGTTCATAGCCATTCCGCGGATGGGTCTTGATGATTTCAAACTCATCATCGGTGAGCTTGCCAGGTTTATTGAGGATATCATCGACGATTTTCGACTTGCCGACATCATGAAGAATCGAACCCAGGGCAAACTCCCTGAGCTCAGAGGGCGAACCCATACCGATGAACTGCCACAGGCCGACCCCAAACACCGCCACATTCACACAATGGGTAAAGGTGTAATAATTATGGGAGGAAAGGGAGAGCAGGGTGGGAATAGAAGAGGGGTCATTCAGGGTAAACCTAATGATATGATTACTAATTTCCCGGCTCCGTTCAATATTTTCGCCACTGCGGGGATCATTATAGACATCCTGCATCACGTTGGAGGCACAATTATAGAGAATATCCGACTTCTTCTTGGTGGCCAGGCGAGGATTATCGATGATTGCCCCCAGCGATTCCTCCATATGATCATAGAAATCCTGCAGGGCCTGCTTTCTGACAAAGAGTTTGTCGAGAAGACGGGCAGAAACAGCTCTTGCCACCTCGTGTGACGCGGTTCCGCGTCGACAGAGGACCTCAGGCTCCATCATCCCTTTCTCCAGGTTAATAGAGTAGAGATCAAAGGAGAGCTTCTCCGAACCGGCCAGGATTTCCTCGCGGCTGACGGGGACAAAATTTTCCTTACTTGATGTTTGCAAACAGCCCCCTCATTCCCATAAAAACCACCAATAATCTAAAAGGTTTTAACACGTTTCTTTATACCGCCAAAATTTTAAAAAGTACGTATCAAAAAAATGGTCGGCTGATTCACCGCCCACCATCACCTTCAGCACATTGCTCAGCAGCAGCAATACAAAAAACTTTTTCCCGACCAAATTTCAAGGTATGGTTGTCGCCATCGTACATCAAAAAATCGGACTGAATGGTCAAGGGGCATGCCTGCAAACCATGCCGAAAAATAGTGAAAACATCTCAAAAAGGCCTCCAGAAACCTGGGTACCATTATGAAATACCGCACACTC
Organism: Desulfurivibrionaceae bacterium; assembly: GCA_041562995.1. Taxonomy (GTDB): domain Bacteria; phylum Desulfobacterota; class Desulfobulbia; order Desulfobulbales; family SURF-16; genus BM506. Next base: position 2,569 of record JBFFNX010000089.1, on the reverse strand, counting down.
CTGTCTGGACTTATCTTCTCCATATTTCTCATTTCAGAGCAGCCGAACGCGGCCCTTGCCGGAGGTTGCCTAAACGGCGGCTGCCACCAAGATCTCACTCAGATGAAGCATATGCACGGCCCCATCGGCGCCGAAATGGCTGGGGTTCAAGGCTGTATCATGTGTCACATCCCGGTGGGCCCGGCCTGCACCCCTGCCCGGGCGGGAAAATTTAAAATTAAAAGCGGGGAGATCTGCCAGACCTGCCACGTCAAAGGTTCTGGCAGCAATCACGAAAACGCCTCAACAAACTGCCTGCACTGCCATAACCCGCATGGCTCAAACACCAGCCCCTATATGCTGAGACCGAAATCATAAATCCCATTTCACCTGTTTTTTCTCATTTAGGCGTTTCGCTTAGACCAAATTTAAACCAAGGGCTCATTGTTTTCCCTCAGCGGCAAAGCTATTCTGATTTTAAGTTATACGTTCAGTATGTCTTAAAAAAGGATGGAGGAGATGTCATGAATTCCGATCACACAAGTCATCTGGCCGCACTATCGGACAGCATCGAAGCAGACGAGCGCATTCAGGAATTACGGGCAAAAATGGCCTTCCTGCTCACTCCTGGCATTGATCACAACACCATCAGCACCCTCTGCGCCGATACCCCCTTCATGGCCAACCAATTCGGCTCCGAGACCGCCATGAAATCCTTCAAGCGCGCCTGCCTTCGTTTTTACGATGGAAAACTCCGCATCCTGGCACAAGAACTAGCCCACACCTGCTAAAAAAAATCAATATTCTGCTGACCACCAAAGGGCACCAGGAATTTCCAAACTCAACTTCCTTTATTTTTCACCGTTATTTCTTGTCGATCCAGCTCCACCTCATCAACAACCTATCCACTTCACGACCCAGACCACCTCTTTCTCTATCGCCTTCTTCTGATGAAAACGCACAAGAGGAGAAAAAAGGTAAGTAACGAGTCCTCCCCATAAGCCAAAGCCCTACCGACAAAAAGGGCCGAAGATTTGCACATCTCCGGCCCCAGCAATCTTAACCATGAAACACCTGAGTGCTTATGGCTTTATATAGGCAAACCCGGCATTCTGAAGTTCAATAATAGCAGTGATACCGGCAGGAATAATCTCACATTCCTCTATCAAACTACCAGGATCAACCTCAAATTTCTGCAGGGCGTTTCTGCAGGCCTGAAACCGCACACCTTGGCCATGGAGGACCTTGATTCTCTCATGAAAGGGCTCACTGGCATTGCCGGCAACCAGGTTGACCGCAGGTCCATTAAAGAGCATTATGATATCATTCTCCTTTCCAGGGATTGACTTGAGCAGATTTGTGATATTGTTCAGCCCCTGATTAAAGGCGACCTCGTCAGGGAGATTAATATGAAAAACCACCTTGTATATCATTGCTCTTTTCCTCCTTATTATGTCATTGGTTGGACAGGACTTTGCCGTTTTATTATTTTAGACACATAATCATAGGCCTTCAAACCTCATTTTTCATTTTGAACACCACATTATGAAAACGGCAAGCCAAATTATACTATTTGATTGCCCGCACGCTCTTTACATGTCAGCGTATTTGAAAAGCCGTACAACCTCAGCCTCAATCATTTTCCCGGCTAATTTCTTCAGTATCAGGTAATTTTACCACCATGACCATCCTGCCACCCAATCGAAAAATGAAAATATCGACCTATTGCCTTCTGTTCCTCTTTATTCTGGTGGGGTGTAGCAAAGGGGCTACCCATAACTCGCATCTCTACCCGCCACTTCCTCCTGAAAACCTCTCTTGCCATGAGGCAAAAAAACATGTCGATCAAGATTTCGACCGCTTCCAGCTCTTGCTGGAAAAATCCCTGACGTATAGAGAGGAAACGCTCTCTTTTTACAACCAGATTCAAAAAAAGATACATCAAGAAATGCCCTTATCTGGCGCAGATATAGACACCTTAAACAATGGCCTTACCGACCATCTCCATTTACGTGACGAGCTTTATCAAGCAGCTAACAAATATAAAAAATGGGTGGATCACCCCCCGGAGGGAATTGATCGGGAATTACGTCTTCAAGGTGTGATGCTTTCCCTCGCTTCGGCCCTGGCGCTCTACGACAACTATCTCGTCGCCTTCTCACTCTTTCATGAAACCCAAAAACTTCGGCGCTACATCAACGCCAGACACCCGGACTATGACATTGGATACTCCTCTCTTACCGATGTAACAGTGCAGTACAATTCCCTGGCCAAACGGCACCAGGTACGGCAAGCAATCATCTTTTTCCAGGATCAAATCGATAAACAGTCAGCACATGCCCAGACCAGAAACGCCTATTTTCAAGATTTCATCACCCAAAGTCCGTCATACAACAGCACCTTACAGGTCTCTCCTTTCTACATTTTAAATCGCTATGGTTTGTTTTTGTCAGGGGTTACAACGGACACCCTCCTCAAATTGCGTGATGATGGGGTCAATCTCTTCAGCTTACTCTTTGGTAATTCCGTGGGCCTTGTCCAAACAAGAAAAGGACATTTATATAATGATCAGCATGTCCACGACTCTCTT
>JBFFNX010000088.1:0-11565 GCA_041562995.1 Desulfurivibrionaceae bacterium | reverse complement strand
TATGGCAACTTCTCGGCCACCAGGAGGAACTGACAAAGACCCCCTGGCCCGATTTTGATAAAGAGGCGGCCAAGGAGGATGAAATCACCCTGGTCGTCCAGGTTAACGGCAAGGTGCGCAGTCGCCTTCAGGTGGCGGCAGGAATCTCTGAAGACGTTATCAAGGAAATGGCCCTTACTGATGAAAGGGTACAGAAATTTATTGCCGGTAACACTATCCGCAAAATCATTGTCGTTAAAAACAAGCTTGTCAGCATTGTTATATAGGCCTTGCCATGATTTTTTCAAAAACCTTTTCCACTCTCCTTACCGTGCTCCTCTTTGGGGGGCAGCTTCTGTTTTTTACCGGTGGCTGCGGTTACAGTAATCCTCATACCCGAACCGCTGATTTTGATAAGGATGGTGATGGTAAGATCAGAATTTTTCTAGACATGTGGGCCAACCAGACGAATCTTCTCGGCTTCCAGGGCCAGGTGCAGCAGAGCCTCATCCAGACACTGACAAAATCCAACCGTTTTTATCTCACCCAAAACAAGGCGAGTGCTGACTATATCCTTGATGGAACTTTGTATTCCGTTGAGGTCCCTGGTCTTTCCTATGGCGTCTTTGATCGGGCCATTGAGGTTCGGGCCGAAGTAAAACTTGGTTACCGGCTCGTGGATGCCAGAGAAGGCAAGGTTGTCTTACAAACAAACAAATATATAAAACGTGAGACCTTCCAGGTAGGAGCCGACGCAGTTCGCACCCAAAGCAATCAGGATCTTGCCTTAGTTTTACTGGCCGACAGCCTGGCTGACAATATTGACATCCAACTCTTTTATCTTTTTACCCGCGAAAAGATCACTAATCACCAGGAGCTTTTTCCCACTGACGATATCGAACAACTCGAATAACCAGTTTTATGACAAAAAAATTCTTATTTTCTGGTAACCTACGTCACTTGACGCTGTCTTGAGCCATAGGCTTGTAAAATGTACGAAAACCATGTATTATTTCATATTTTTCACATAAAGAATCTGGTTCGTCGAGCCAGACAAAAAACAGTTTAAAACGGCTACTAAAAAATTAGTAACTACTCTTTAAATTTTCTCAAAAATACTCTAGTAAAGCTACTTATGGCTGTATTTTTGGAAATTTGACCGTACAATTGGGGGCCCATTATGTCTAAAAAGTTTTTATTTCTTTCGTTTCTTCTTTTTTGCCTGACCACTCCGCTGCAGGCTGAAATTCTTACCATTGACCAAGAACCCCCCGAGTTAGTCAAACTGCGCGCCGCCTATAAGCAGCAGATGGAAAATGCCTCGACACCGGAAAAACTCAAGAATCTCCAGGACGAATTTGAGGCGGCCAAGGCCAAAAGCCTCCTCTCTCCGGCCTTTACTCAAAAGGTCGGCTCCCTTGAAAATGCCCGGGATCTTGAGGTCAAAAAAATTCAAGCCCTTTACAATGATCGCATTGAGGCCCTGAAAAAAGAGGCTCTCGTCTCCGTAGAACGTAAATACCAGGTTGTTTTTGACAATTTTAAAAATAAATCCAGCAAGAATGTCAAAAACCAGTACATCATTGAACTTAAACGCCTCGAGGATCAGTTGATCCGTCAGAATAATCTGGCTGGCGCCCTGGTTGTGCAGACCGAGAGAAACAAGAGTATGGGCATCTCTTCCCCTGTTCAAACACCTGCCCCAAAAGCAGCTGTGGCAGTAGCAACTCCGCAAGTCGCAAAAGTCGTGGAGAAAAAAACCGCTGCCCCTGTCCAAAAACAGGCCGTCCAGCAGGTTACCGCTCCTTCACACAAGCTGAGCTCCGCCAACCCACAAACCTACACCAGCCAGACCACAGGCCTGGCCGGTTCCGGCTCAAACATTTCCAATAACATCTACTCCTTTGACGTACAGCTCTTTGGTAATCAATCCTGGCTCTCCTTTAATGGCTATGGACGGGAAACCAACAACTCCTTTGGCGAGGTTTACCTGATTACCCCTGCTGGTCAGCGCCATCAGGTGGCAAGCTGGTCTCCTGATCAACTCAAGGCCAATAACTATTACGGTGTCAAGAGTGCCAAAGATGTCCAGCCAGTCAAGGCTGATGTTTCTCAATACATTACTGCAGCAGGCACCTACAAGGTGGAATTCACCTACCGTGATGGTAATGAGCCCCTGACCATTTACCAGGTGGAAATCAAGACCTGGTAAAACGTAAGACTGTCCAATTACAAATAAAAAAAGCCGGTAGGAGATTTCTCCTACCGGCTTTTTTTGTTGTCATATTTTCCCTTCTGCAAGTCCTACAACATCGCCTTAAAGGTCGAAACAATACCGGCAGCATTAAGGTTCTGGGCGGCATAGAGATCGGCAGGCTTACCGGAAGCACCGTAATGGGTCACCCCCAGCCGTTTAAAGGTGGCAGCCAGGCCGTTGTCAGCAATGATCGTGGCGACAATGGCACCAAGACCGGTATCAACATGATGATCTTCCACCGTGAGGACCGGACCCTTGCCGACCGCCTCAATAACAGCAGCCTTATCAACCGGGACAACAGAGGCCATCACCAGCACGCCCACATCAACGCCCTCATCCTTTAAGCTCTGCCAGGCCGCCATGACATTGGGGGTCACAGCGCCATAGGTGATGATGGTGCCGGCCTTGCCAGTACGGACCCAGTCGCCCTTGCCCGGGGTAAACTGGTAGTCACCGCCAAAGAAGGGGGTACCATCTTCGGCCAGGACCATATCCATCTTGGAGCGGCCCATGCCGACAAAGACATTGCCGGGATCAACAGTAGCGGTGCGGATAACCCGATCCGTCTGGTTGGGATCAGCAGGGAGATAGACGTTAAAACGGAAATAATTGCGCATCAGGCCGATATAATCGATGCCCTGATGGGTGGGGCCATCTTCGCCGACATCAAGGCCGCAATGGGTGGCAACCACCTTAAAATTGGTCTCGTTGATGTCTGAGATCCGGTTCTGGTTATAGACCTCGGAGACGGCAAAAACGCCAAAGGTGGAGAAGAAACAGGCCACCTCTTCGCGGCTGATGGCGGCACCCATGGAGGCGGCATGATGCTCCTGGATACCGGCCTCAAAATAGGCGGCGGGGCTATGCTTATGAAAATCTCCCATCTTCACCGAGCCTTCAAGGTCACAGGAGATCCCGGCAATCTTCACCACGCCATCCACATTATTGGCCTGGGCCAGACTGTGCAGGGCATTACCGTAGGCCGACCGGCAATCGGTCTTGCTGTCATAGGTGATCGCGTCGCCGGCAACCATAGTCGGATAACGGACGACATTTTTTTGCTTGGTGTTGGTGGCAACCGGCGCCTTGCGGAGCTCAGCCCATTTGTCGAAATCATTTTCCAGACCAAGCTCCTTGAAGGCCGCTGTCAGCTGCTCCTGGTTCAGGGGAGAACCATGATACTTGGGGAGACCTTCCATAAAGGAGATACCCTTGGCCATGACGGTTCTGGCCTCGATCATCGTCGGCTTATCTGTCATGCCGACCTCGCCGAGATAGGCCTTACGGAAGGTCTGGAAGAATTTATTGGTATCATGGCCGTCATCTAGCTTGATGACGTTCCAGCCGGACACTTCAAATAGACCTGTAACATCGATATCCATGACCTCCTCAGTGGTACCGCAGATCTGGACATGGTTGCGGTCAACAATGACGATGAGGTTATTGAGCTTATACTTATTGGCATAACGCATGGCCTCGGCAATCTGGCCCTTCTGCTGCTCGCCATCACCCATATAACAGATGACCTTCTGATCCAGTCCTTTCATCTTAAAGGCCTGGGCCATCCCCACGGCCGTGGACAAACCCTGGCCAAGGTTGCCGGTATCCCATTCTACCCCGGGAACGATACGCTCGACATGGCCGGGAAAACCGGAACCAGCCCTTCTGAAACCAGTGAGAAAATCTGCTTCCGTAAAATAGCCGTTTTCGGCAAGCACGGAGTAAACACCTGGAGAGACATGGCCGATACTCATCACCACCCGATCACGCCCCTGCCACTGGCTATCAGCCGGATTATGCTTAATGCAACCATAGGTCACAAGCAGCATATCCAGGGTGGACAGCGAACCGCCTGGATGGCCGGAAGAGGCCAGGGAGGTGGACAGCAGAATGCGACGGGCGCAGACCTTGCGCATCTCAGCAAGCTTGGTAATTTCGTCGCTGGTAAGCTCGGTATTTTGAAGGTTCAGCTCCAGTGCCATTGTTTTCTTCTCCGTTTTTATGGTCGACAGCGATAAATCATGCAGGCTGCCTGTGAAAATCAGTGATTATTACTTTATATATGTTCCAAAAAGAGTCTTTGTGGTTTAAAAACCTGATCCAAAGCGTTTTTACCTGAAAAATGGTCGCCATCTTACCCTTAATCACCGGAAGTCGCGAGTGAAAAAACCATGACAGCCCCCTCGTTTACCATAGGCTCCGTAACTATTGAACATCCCTTTGTTTTGGCGCCGCTGGCCGGTTATACCGACCTTCCCTTTCGTCTGATTTGCCATGAATTTGGGGCTGGCCTTGTTTACTCAGAGATGATTTCCTGTCACGGCCTGGTCTATGACCAATACAGAACCAAGGCGATGATCGCCACCATCCCCGAAGAGCAGCCCCTGGCCCTACAGCTCTTTGGCAGTGAGCCGGAAATCATGGGCCAGGCCGCAGCTATCATTGACAAGGAACCGGTGGCCATGATCGACATCAATATGGGTTGCCCAGTGCGCAAGGTGATCAAAAGAGGCGCGGGTAGCGCCCTGATGCAGACCCCGCATCTGGCAGAAGAGATAATCCGCCAGGTGGTGGCCAACACCACAAAACCGGTAACGATAAAAATCCGCACCGGCTGGAACCACAACTCCATTAACGCTCCGGAATTTGCCAGAATGGCCCAAGAAGCCGGGGCCAGCGCCCTTGCCATCCACGCCCGGACCTGGAGCGACGGTTTTTCTGGAACGGTGGATTATTCGGTGATTGCCAAGGTTAAGGAATCCATCAGCATCCCGGTGATCGGCAACGGCGACATCCATAATTACGATGACGGCATCAAGCTCATGGCAGAGACCGGCTGCGACGGCGTGATGATCGGCCGTGCCGCCCTGGGCGCACCGTGGATTTTCTCACCAACCATCAACATCGCGCCATCGCGCTCCCTGCGCCTCAAGGCATTAAGCCGCCACCTGGAACTCATTGACCAATTCCTGCCTGCCGAACGGCTGCTGGGCAAGATCAAGAATCATGCGGGGAAGTATATTAAAGAGCTTCCAGGCAGCGCTACCTTTCGGAGAAAAATCTTTGACCAAAAATCCTTTCGAACACTCAAAGAGTACATTTATAGTCTGGCCTAATCATACCCCTTGCCAGTGCCTTTACCGCACCCCCAATCTATGCTATTTTATTAAAAGTTCTCCTTTTATAATCAAGCAAGCCAGGATGTTTCAATGATCCGTTCACTGACGGCTTTCACCTTTCTAGCCCTCTCTTTTTTGACATTCACGTCTACCAGCCGAGCGGCCACCTATGCATACGATGATACTGTTGCCTACTTATGGCAATCATCGTCTCCTACCAATGTTGCCTGGGATGGGACATGTACATCGTATCCGACCGATGACGACAAGCAGCTTGTCAATATTGGCTTCACCTTTAATTTTGCCGATATCGACTATACTCAGGTCAGAATCCTAAGCAATGGCGCCCTCCATTTCGGGGCTGACCAAGGATTCCAGATGGATTATAGCAACGAGGCTATGCCTATCACGACGGCAGGAGCCGGTCCTTGTGCCGCAAGCGCTGCTGATCGTGTTATTGCTCCATACTGGGAGGATCTTAACCCTAGCTCTGGCGGTCAAATCACCTACGAGACCATAGGCAGTGCACCCAATAGGCAATTTGTTGCCTCCTGGGTTGATGTTGCCCGTTATGGCTCTGGCGGCAGCTATACCTTTCAGGTCATCCTGTATGAAACGAGCAACGAAATCAAATTTCAGTACGGCGCTGGCAATGCCAACGGAACCAGCGCAACCATCGGCGTTGAAGTAGATGATACTGATTTCACTGAGTACTCCTATAACACAAATAGCGTGGCTAATGGCGATGCTATCCTTTTTTACCGAGATCTACATTTTGCCATAACTCATGACGGTGTCGGAGACCCTTGCCAACCAGAGCCAGTTACCATAACTCGCCATGATCCAATCCATGTAATAGACACTACCTATACCGGGACAATCAACCTGACCACTTCCACTAATCACGGTGATTGGTCAGTAATCACTGCTAACGGCACTCTGATTAATTCTGGAAACGGTGTTGCCACCTATACATACACAGCCACAGACAATGGTCAGGTAATTCTTGGCCTTCGTAACACATTCAATGAAACGCTTAATATCGACATCACAGACGGCAGTGCTGAGGAGTCGACCTTGGAAGATAACGACCTGACATTTTCTAATTTGATCAGTGAAACATTCCGGGATGAGTTCAATGCCCGGGCCTTTAATAATAATGATGGCACCCTCAACTTCAGCACCAACTGGCTTGAGATTGGTGAATTTGATGGCGCAACTAACGGTGACGTTCTGGTATTAAACGACCAGAGCAACTACAACCTACGAATTAAGGATAATGATAACGGTGGTGAGGGTGTCCAGCGCCAGGCAGATCTTTCCGCTTTTACCGCTGCCACCTTAAGTTTCGATTATCGCCGTAGTGGCCTTGATGATGTCAACGACTATGTAGCTGCTTGGGCCTCAGGAGATGGGGGCGCATCCTGGGCTGAACTGGATCGTTTTACAGGACCAAGCAATGACGGCTCCTATCAATCGACCAGTTACGACCTCACGCCCTATATTGCAGCTAATACCAGAATCAGACTCCTTGGTTCCGCTAACCTCGGCAACTGGGACGTCGTTTATTTTGACAATATCCAAATTCAAGCAAGCACCCCAATAGTCTGCGTTGGAATTGACCATTTTGACATTGATCACGATGGAGCAGGCATCAATTGTCTAGCCGAGCCTATAACAATAACTGCCGAGGACGCGGCAGGCAGCACTGTAACAAATTACACTGGCACTATTACCTTGGATACCCAAACCACCAAAGGTACCTGGACATTACTGACAGGTAACGGTGTCTTTACCGACACAACAACCAATGACGGACTGGCAATATATGCCTATGATGCCACAGATTTAGGCGTAGCGACCTTCAACCTCACTTATTTGGTAGGAGCCTCACCCCTCAATATCGCGGTAACCGAGGGCACAATTAGCGATGATGACCTTGAGGGAAGCCTCACCTTTTCACCCAGCGGCTTCAATGTTACGGCATCAGCCCTTTCAAATCCCCCACCCAACCCAATTAACGATCCAATTGCTACCCAAACGGCTGGCACAGTTTTTGCCATCCATATAGCTGCATATGGCCAGACACCCACTGATCCGACATGTGGAATTATCGAAGCATACGACGGGATTAAAAACATAAAATTTTGGTCTACGTATGATGACCCGGGCAGCGGCACAATCCAAGTAACCATTAATGCGAATCCCATTGCCACATCGGAAGCGGCCTCTGCTGCCCAGCAGATGACTTTCATAAGCGGCCAGACAAGTGCTTCGGCAAAGTACAAAGACGTCGGCCAAATTCAGATTAGCCTGAAGGATGACACGGTAGCTGAACCTCTGCCTCCGACGGGCATTGCCGGAGCAAGCAATCTTTTCGTGGTCAAACCTGCGAACTTTGTGCTGAGCAACATTATCCGTACCAGTGATTCTTTTGCAAATCCGGGAGCAGCAGATGAAACAGGCCTGGTCTTCATCACCGCCGGCAACGATTTCACCATCACTGTATCGGTTAATGATTCTGAAGGGGACTCTACATCTAACTTCGGCCAAGAGTCTGCGCCGGAAAACGTCCTTCTTGTGCCAACGCTTGTTGCTCCAGCCGCGGGAGTGACCCCGGCCATACAGCTTTCAACAGGATTTGATTTTAGTGCTGCAAACGGCACTGCAACAGGAACAGACTTCAGTTGGCCAGAGGTCGGCATCATTATCCTTACCCCGCACGTTGGCGATAATGACTATCTTGGCACAGGCGATGTAACGGGAACCGTCACCGGCAATATTGGTCGATTTATTCCAGACCATTTCATAACCAGCATTACCAACAACGGCACCTTTTTAAATAGCAGCGGCGGCTTTACCTACATCGGCCAACCATTCACCTATAATGTTCTGCCGCTTATAACCATTACGGCCCAAAACGCCGGCAATGCCACAACACAGAACTACCGCGACAACTTCAGATTACTGACGGGCGGTGACGTAAGCCTGACCTATCCGGCAAACGACTCATCAACTACAGGCAATGACCTGCTGACCCCAATGGCCTTAACTGCCACACCTGCAACCCATAGCCTTTCAGTAAGCAACCCAATATCATTCACCTTTGGATCAGACTCCTTTTCATACACCCGCACTCTGCCTTATGATACGGACAATGCCCTTATCAGACCTTTCACCTCAGCCATAAATATTTTGCTAACGGCCGTTTCTGATAGCGACGGGGTAAGCGCAAATGATCTCGCTACCCCACGAACCATCTCACCAACGGCTATTGGGCTCCGCTATGGCAGAGGTGTGGCAACCAATAGTTTTGGTCCTGAAACCCTGCCGATAACCCTCAACATCGCTGCGGAATTCTATGACGCAACGGGAAACTGGGTCATCAATTCGATAGACAACTCTACAAGCGTGCCATACGTAAAAACAGAGAATGCTGCTGAATTTACTGTCACGGAGAGTCTTGCTTCCCCTCTAGCCATAACCAGCGGCCAAGCAGCCATCACACTTACTCCGGTAACCGACCCTGATGCGGCTATAAACCCAGGTGGCATCATTACAATTGACTACAACTTTCCGGCCTGGTTGGAACCTGATCAACAGGCCACTGCTACCTTTGGCATTTACCGTGGCAACGACCGCATTATTAACTGGCGGGAGATTATCCAATGATAGATGCTGGCAGGCGTAGCAGAGGCTTCACCCTTATTGAGCTGATCACCATTATTTTGCTCATAGGTGTTATTGCTGTTGTGGCCACTGCAAAATGGCCGGGCGACATGCAGGGAGAAGCAGCGGGCAGAGAATTTAAACGTGCTCTCCGCTATGCCCAACATCAAGCTATGACAAGGGCTTATATTGTCGGTAACCCATGGGGGTTGGTGGTGAATGCCGGCGGCAATCGCTACAGTATCCAGCGCTTTGATGGCTCTGAAGTTGTTGACGACTTCAACAACCGCCCTCTTCTTGACGATGGCGCTATTACCATAGCGACTGCTGATTCAAGTATCTGGTTTAACGGTTTGGGAGAACCAATAACCCCAGGTGGGACCCCCTTAATCCTAAACACAAATTTTACCATCGCTGGCACAGAGGACCTCTTCGTCTGCCAGCAAACAGGCTACGTAACAGAGGGAGGGGCATGCCCGTGACCCCCTTACTCTTGCGCACCCCCAAAGGCTTTACCCTTATTGAACTCATTATTACCATCATTATCATGAGTTTTGCCGCTCTTATAATTACCCCCTACCTGACCTCAATCACCCATAGTCCAGACCCTGTTCTCCGAGAACAGGCCATTGCTCTAGGCCAAGCCATGATGGATGAAATTCTCACCAAACGCTGGGACGAGTACACGCCAAACGGTGGCGGCCCCATCTGTACCGTCAATGAAAGTGGACCTGGTCGAGGCAACAGCTCCTATACCCTTACCTGCATCTTCCCTGGCCCCGACCCACAGGCGACCGCCCCTACGAGTCTCGGATTGGACGGCAATGATCACGATGGAACTCCGGCAACGAATGAACGTCAACTCTGGGATGACATCGACGACTATACCTTCATGCAAGGTGTTAATGCTGAGACCGATACTTTCTGGGACCAAGATGGCAATCCCATCAATCTTCCCGGATTCAGCCGTAATGTAGTCATTGACTATATTGCCAGCAACGCGACTACCATTGATGCAACGACTCCTGGTGCGGCAGGCGCCAGTACAGACACGAAGCGTATATTGGTAACAGTTACCTCACCCCTGGGGGAAACCTTTCAGTTAGTGGCAGTTTTATGCAACTTCTAAAATCCTTTCATAAAACAAAGCCTTTTCTCTCAGAGCGTGGATTCACCCTCATTGAGATCATCACGGTTATTTTGCTTCTAGGTATTATTGGAGTAATGGGCAGTGATATTATTAGCACCACCTTTCGGGGTTTTGCCCAGACTGACGATGCCATGGAGCTGTTTGAAGAGGGCAAGTTGGCTTTGATGCGTATGGAGCGGGAAATTCACCATATGGTGCCCAACGCAATAAATGACCCTACCAATGCCTCATCGATTGATTTTGGCATTATCGACGTCAACACCTTAAATAACAGTACCCTTGCCGGCCAGTATGAGCCCGTTGGTGCCACTCTTATGATACGAGACATCAGCAATAATCTCGGCCTTGCTGCCAATACATTTATTTCAATCTACAACACGAGCTGGACAGATTTTAGTAATCTCACCGCTACCAGTCGCAAAATCTATCAGATCGGCCCTGTTGCCGGGCCAAACATGACTCTGGACAAAGCTGTTGTCGGAGGTCATTCAGCCACCAAACGCTTCTACCCTATCCAAGGGATAATACGATATGAATACAATGCCGCTACCGGCATACTTTCGCGGAATCAAGCCGCCGTAAGCCTGGCAGGAAACCTATCAAACGCTCTGGGCGCAGCACCGGCCTATCCTCTACTGAGCCACATCACAGCCCTTTCCTTTAATTATACCCCAGCCAGCCTGACCAGCAATGCTCTGGTCCGTATTAATTTCACCCTTGCAAGAAATGGCACCACCCTCAATTTCCATAAAGAGATTCAGGTGCGCAATGTTCCGTAAACCTATTAAAAACCAGGACGGTATCGGCTTGATTGCCGCTATTTTTCTTATTGTGGTGGTAGCCATGTTTGGCGTGCTCATTGCCCGCTACACCATGATCTCCTCCCAGACGTCTGCCGAGGATTTTCTCTGGAGCCAGGCTCTCTATTCTGCCGAAGGAGCGGCTCAGCTCCGCATTCTTAATGATGACGGAGGTGGACCTCCGACCTGGGGAGTTTGGAGCGACCCCATTATTATCAACACATTCACGACCAACATTACCAGCGGCCCTACCACGCTAGGAGCGTCGACCATCCAAGAAATTCAATCCCAAGCAACTCGGGCCACCATTACTCGTACCATTGAAGTGAGATACGATCTTTCCCCGTAACCACCCCAGCTGCCCCATTAACCTGTTATCATCATGTTTTTGGGTTAAAAATAGCATTTTTTTCGTTTTCCCAGGCCTATAGTCAATAAGAACACTTGGGCCTCTTTGCCACATATGGTATAAACTTGTAGAATTCTACAGAGTTAAAAGCGTTTACATACATTTCCTACCAAGCTGAAAGGGGGCATTATGCAGCTTCACCGAGATGAACGAGGGTTTACCCTCATTGAGATGATCATTGT
>JBFFNX010000087.1:0-11671 GCA_041562995.1 Desulfurivibrionaceae bacterium | reverse complement strand
TTTTCAGGCAGGGCCTCAATGGATGTGGCCAGGAGGTCGCGGATTTGCTGGAGGTTAATGGCGGCAAAGGGGTCATTGGCATCCATGGATATCGAGGCCAGGCCGTTGCCGGTGTTGACCTGGTCAGGGCTTTTCTGGCGCAAAAGCTCAATGTCCATAAAGGTGATGGCCTTTGTTTCATCAAGGAGTTTGTGAAATTCCTCAAGGCTGATGGCCATTTCCTGGGCCGTCTCGTCGTCATTGGCTGGCCGGCCAAGCTTCTTCTCCAGCTTACCATAGGCGTGCTCAAGATCGGAGGCCTTACGCCTGACCGAGCGGGGCACCCAGTCCAGGGAGCGTAATTCATCCAGCATGGCGCCGCGGATCCGAAACTCGGCATAGGTTTTAAACTGGACATTCTTGCTGAGGTCAAACTTGTCAATGGCGTCAATGAGGCCGATGATACCACTGGAGACCAGGTCGTCAAAGGCGACTTGGGCAGGCAGACGAGATGCAAGGCGGCTGGCGATATACTTGATAAGTGGAGTATAGGCCAAGATTAACTCATCGCGTTTTTCCGGATTCGGGGCCGTATCGGCCTGGAAATAGGCGTTGGTGTAATCCTTGAATTTGGCGGTCTGCGGTTTATTCATCTGCGTCTTGGTTCGCGGTATTACGTTTTGGACTCTGAGGTGAGGAGGATTATACATATGATACCTAAAGTATATTACATGTTAAAAAGACCTTTCCAGAAGAATTTAATGTTGCCATCGATATGGGCGTCTGGTTTTTCCTGGACCAGCTGTTCGGCTAACTCGAAAAATTTGCCGCTCACCGTTGATCTTGGTGACATATCCACCACCAGGCGCTGGGCCCGGACTGATTGCGGCAGTTTACTGTCATAAGGGAGAAAGCCGAGGTAGTCGAGGGAGAGAGAACCTAAGAAACGATCCGCCACCAGGGTGAGCTGGCGAAAGACCGCCAAGGCCTCTTTCTCGGAATGGGCCGAATTGACAAGGATACGGAAGCGTTTGACGTCATGGAGGGTGGAAAGGACCTTGATCATGGCGTAGGCGTCGGTCAGGGAGGTTGGTTCCGGGGTAAGCACGATTACCTTTTCCTGGGCCGCCAGGGTGAAATAAATCACATTATTGTTGATGCCGGCCGCTGTATCGATGAGCATGATGTCGATGATGTTGCCCAGGGCGCTTATTTCCGCGAGGAAAAAGAGCTTTTGTTCTTCGCTGAGCTCAGCAAGCTCCATGATGCCGGAACTGGCCGGCAGGATCTGGAAACCACCCGGGGCGGTGATCAGGATATCCTTCAGCCTTTTCTCGCCCAGCAAGACATGGTGGAGGTTGAACTTTGGGGTCAGGCCAAGCAGGACATCGACATTGGCCAGATTGAGATCGGCGTCAAGAACCAGCACTTTCTTGCCTTTGCGGGCTAGGGAATAGGCAAGGTTGGTCACGATGTTTGTCTTGCCGACCCCGCCTTTGCCGCTGGTGACGGCAATGACCCGGGGCGGTGAGCTGGTGTGGCCAGAGGCATATTGTGGTGAAGAGGTGCGAGCCATGATCTTTTCCAATGTGTCTGCCTGGTTCATAAAATAGTAAACTCTCTTAAATATACTGTATTAGGCGCCTGTCTGGGCTTAAAAAAAATCCGCTAGTTGGTCATCTGTTGTTCCATGACCGGCCAGCCTTTCTTGAAAAAACTGTCCAGAAAGGGTTTGTCGGCCACCATGAAATCCTCAGGGACCCGTTGGCCCATGGTGAGATAGCCCACCGGCATATTGGCGGCGGCCACCTGCTTGCAGAGGCCGGCGTAGGCCCTGGTTTCATCAAGCTTGGTGAGAATTACACTGTGGGGAGCCAGGGCCTGGTACGAGTCGACAATGTGCGAGAGGTCTTCCGTCTTGGTGGTGGCGCTCAGGCAAAGCAGGAGCTGGATAGTGGTCAGCGGCGCGAACCAGTCGGCCAGTTCCTTGACGTGATGAGGGTCATAGGGGCTTTTGCCGGCGGTATCGATAATGATGAGGTCGGCGGCATGATGCCGGGCAATGGCCCCGGCCAGATCCTCTTTGCGTACAGCTACCTCGCAGGGCAGCCGCATGATACGGGCATAGGTGCGGAGCTGGTCGGTGGCGCCAATCCGGTAGCAATCCATGGAAAGCAGGGTCACTGATTTGCCTTCATGCAGATGATACCAGGCCGCAAGTTTTGCGGCGGTGGTGGTCTTGCCGACACCGGTGGGTCCAACCAGGGCAATAATGTCAGGTTGGCCGGGGGTGTGGCTGCAGAGATGTTCAACTTCAATCTGGTCAATGAGTTCATCGCGCCATTTCTTGACCTGGCTGCGGTGAATGGCCTTGGGCAGGGGGGCCTGGTTGCCGCCCATTTTTTCGGTGTGCCAGGGTTCACTGTTCTCCTCCAGAAGTTTGGCGAAATTCCTGGATAACTCCTGATTCTTCATCTCCATCTGCTGCTTTTTGGACGGTAGGTTTCTGGGCTTGCGGATCGCCTCATAGCCGTAGGTTGGCAAAGATTTTTCAGGGCTCTCTTCGGCCGCTACCAGGGGGGCGGGTTTTTGGTCCATGTCGTAATCCATGGCCGCCATAATCTCCACCCGCTGGTGGGGGGTTCCCTTGTCCAGGGTCTTCTGGGAAAAGATCACGGCATTCTTGCCCAGGGCTTTCTTTACAAGTTCCATGGCTTTTGGTGCGGAAGACGCTTCAAATCTTTTAATAATCATAGTCGCTATTCTCAGTAAAAATCGTGGCAGGAATGCCCCTTATCTTTTTCAGGGTCTGTTAGCTTTTTTTGTTAATGGTAACGGCGCCCAGAGAGTTTATTCTTACATTGGTGGTCAGTTCGCTGGCCGACAGAACAATGACCTGCGGCGCAAAGCGCTCAATGAGCTGGCGCAGGTGGCGGCGGATGGCCGGCGTACAAAGCAGTACCGGTTGGTAGCCCTCGGTGGCTACCCTTTCCGTTTCCTTGATCACCGATTCAACAATACGTTGGCCCAGGTTGGGCTCCAGGGACAAAAAGGAGCCCTGTTCGGTTTTGTGGATGGATTCCCGGATAAAGTCTTCTATCTGGCTATCCACGGTGAGCAGATGGAGCTCGCCCTGGTCATCAACCAGGGAGCCAACCAGAGAGCGGGCCAGCTTCTGGCGGACATATTCGGTGAGCAGGTCAGGGTCCTTGCTGATCGGCGCAAAATCGGCCAGGGTTTCGCAGATGGTCAGCATGTCGCGGATGGATACCCTTTCCCGCAGGAGATTCTGGAGCACCTTCTGGACACCGCCTAAGGCGAGGAGGTTGGGGACCAGCTCTTCCACCACCTTGGGATGGGTCTTGGCCAGGTGGTCAAGGAGTTTCTGGGTCGCCTGGCGGCCCAGGAGCTCGTCGGCATGACTGCGCAACACCTCGGTGAGGTGGGTGGCCACCACGGTGGAGGGATCCACCACGGTGTAGCCGGCCAGCTGGGCCTCATCTCTCTTGTCGGCGCTGATCCACAGGGCCGGCAGCTGGAAGGCGGGCTCGGTGGTGGGAATGCCCTCAATCTCACGTTTGGCGGCACCGGAATCCATGGCCAGATAATGGCCCATGAGAAGCTCACCCTTGGCGATTTGCACCCCTTTTAAGAGGAGGACATATTCATCCGGTTTGATCTGCAGGTTGTCCCGGACATGAAGCGGCGGCAGGAGCATGCCCATCTCGGTGGCAAACTGACGGCGGATACCGCGGATACGCTCCAGGAGATCGCCCTGCTGTTTTTCATCCACCAGGGGGATGAGGCCGTAGCCCACTTCAAGCTCCAGGGTGTCCATGGAGAGCAGGGCTTCTACGGTTTCCGGAGCGCCCGGTTGCGGCTCCTTGGCCTTCCGCTCATCTTCCACCTCCTTTTCGGCGCTCAGCTCCGTTTTGGCCTTTTCGACAAAGGCAAACCAGGACAGAACTCCCATGCCCATGCCCAGCAGGAGAAAGGGGATATGGGGCAGGCCGGGGATCAGACCGAAGAGGATAATGATGCCTGAGGAGACGGCCAAGGCCTCCGGTTGCTTGCCGAACTGCTTGGTGAGCTCAATGCCCATGCTATGCTTGGAGGCGGCCCGGCTGACAATAATACCTGCGGCGGTGGAGATGATCA
Organism: Desulfurivibrionaceae bacterium; assembly: GCA_041562995.1. Taxonomy (GTDB): domain Bacteria; phylum Desulfobacterota; class Desulfobulbia; order Desulfobulbales; family SURF-16; genus BM506. The sequence goes on along the minus strand of JBFFNX010000087.1, from coordinate 7,534 downwards.
GGGCGGGGATCTGGGAGACCAGGCCGTCACCGATGGTGAGCAGGGTGTAGGTCTCGGCCGCCTTCAGGATGTCCATGTTCTGGAGGACGGCGCCGATAAAGAGGCCACCGATAATATTGATGGCCATGATCACCAGGGAGGCCACGGCCTCGCCCCGGACAAATTTCGAGGCACCATCCATGGCCCCGTAAAATTCGGACTGGCGGGAGATTCGCTCCCGGCGGCTCTTGGCGGTGGCCTCATCAATGAGGCCGGCATTGAGGTCGGCGTCAATGGCCATCTGCTTGCCGGGCATGGCATCCAGGGTGAAGCGGGCCGCTACCTCGGCGATACGGCCGGAACCCTTGGTGATAACAATGAAGTTGATCAGGACCATGATCAGGAAGATGATCAGACCAACGGCAAAACTGCCCCCCACCACAAAATTACCAAAGGACTGGATGACCTGGCCCACGGCCCCCGGCCCCTCATGGCCATGGAGCAGGATGAGGCGGGTGGAGGCGATGTTGAGTGACAGTCGAAACAGGGTGGTCAGCAGCAGCAGGGACGGAAAGGAGGAAAAGTCCAAGGGGTCGGTGTTGTACATGCACATCAGCATGATCACCAGACTCATGGTAATGCCCATGGACAGCAAAAGATCAAGGATCATGGTGGGCAGGGGCATGATCATGATCATCAGGATCGCCACCACACCAACGGCCACCAGTAGACTGGTGTATTCGATCTTTACGGGATTTAAGGTATTTTCAGCTGCCATTATTTACGCTGCCTTCTTTTTGACACTGTAAACGTGGGCCAGGATCTCGGCCACTGCCTGGAAGAGGTTGGTTGGGATCTGCTCGCCAATCTCCACTGTTTTATATAATGCGCGGGCCAGGGGCTTATCCTCCATGAGGGGGATATTGTGCTCCATGGCGATTTCCTTGATGCGATGGGCAATAACTCCGGCGCCCTTGGCCACCACCTGGGGGGCTACCATGGTGGCGTTGTCATATCTGATGGCAATGGCCAACCGGGTCGGGTTGGTGATGATGACATCCGCCTGGGGCACCTCAGCCATCATTCTCTTTCTGGCCATTTCCATCTGGATGGAGCGGATCCGGCCCTTGACATGGGGATCACCCTCGGTGTTCTTGGCCTCTTCCTTGATCTCCTGCTTGGTCATCTTCATCTTTTTCATGAACTGCCAACGTTGAAAGAGCCAGTCGATGGCCGCAAGCCCGGCAATGATCAGGGCTGCTTTCAGGAACATCCAAAAGGAAACCTTGGCGTAGAAAATGAAAATGGCCAGAGGTGACTGATCCATGAGGGGCAGCAGGTTGTTGACGTTAGCCTTGACCACGCTGTAGGCCACCCAGCAGATAATGGACAGTTTGGCCAGGGATTTAAAGGTGTTAAACAGGGTCTGCATGGAAAAGAGGCGCTGCAAGCCTTTAAGGGGGTCAATTTTTTCATATTTAGGGGTGATCTTTTCGGTGGAAAAAATGACCCCGACCTGGGCGTAGTTGGCGCCGAGGGCGGTAAGGAAGATGACAACCATCAGGGGGCCAACCAGCATGGCATAAAAGGTCATGGCCTCCATGGCCAGTGGCATCATATTGCCAGGGGTAACGGTGAGGCTGTCAAGCTTGCTCAGGTAATGGCGCATCACCAGTTGCAAGCGGTCATACATATAGGTCTTCATCGCGTAGAGGGCCAGGAGGCCGAAGAGGAGGACGGCCGCCGAAGGAACCTCCATGCTTTTCAGCACGTCACCTTTTTTCCGGGCCTCTTGGAGGCGCCGGGAGGTGGGTTCTTCTGATTTTTCTTGGCCGCTGGACTCTTCACTCATGGTCTTTTTTTCTCAAGGTCTTTATTAGCTACGTTGTGAAAGCTGAGGTGGGGCTATAATTTATCCTTCATAATTCTTTAGCCCATTGCTTGGGCCAGTCTAGGCAGGAGGCGGGCGAGCAATGCAAACTGACCTATCATCAGCGGCAGAAAGTATCCCATGGAAAGCCCGGTAAAGAGCAGGCCGATGACGATATTCATGGGCATGCCGACGATGAGGATGGGGATCTGCGGCACGGTCTTGGCGATAATACCCATGGCGATATGGGAGAAAAAAATGGCCGCCGATGCCGGTGCCATTATTTTGACACCCAGGATGAACATCTGACCCACCGCATCCATAATGCCATTGTAGGTAGCCTGGGTAAGGTGCAGGGTGCCCGGGGCTACCCATCTATAACTCTCCACCAGGGTGTTGAAAAAGATGTGATGGCCGTCAACAGCCAGGAAGATGAGAAAGGCTGTCATGGTCCACACCTGCCCGACCAGGGAGACCTGGTTGCCGAACTGGGGATCCATAACGCCTGCCATACTCATCCCCATCTGGATGCTGATCATCTGGCCGGCCAGCTGGATGGCGTCAAAGAGCAGGCGGGCAAAAAGGGCGAGGATGGCGGCAAAGCAGATCTCGTTGACGGCAAAGAGGGCAAATCCCATGGCCGTTGTCGGGAGCTGGTTGGCGGTTACGGCAACCGAGGGGGCCACGACCAGGGAAACGGCAAAGACCAGGAGCATCTTGGCCGGCATTGGCACGGCCTTCGCCCCGAGCACCGGCATGAAAAAGAGCAGGGGGCCCACCCTGATCATGACAATGACCAGGACCAGCAGGCTGTTGAGTGTCCAGTTAAGGAGGGCAGTGTCTGTCATCTCACCTACCTGATCAGCATGGGGATGCTTTCAAAAAGCAGCCTGGTGTAATCGGTTAATTTAATCAGCATCCAGGATGAGAAAAAGAGCATGGCAATCATCACTGCGGCGATTTTCGGCACAAAGGTCAGGGTCATCTCCTGGATCTGGGTGGTGGCCTGGAACAGGGCAATGGCAAAGCCCACCACCATGGCGACAATCAGCAGGGGGGCGGAGAGCAGCAGGGTAATGTTCACGGCATTTTGTCCCAGGGTAACCGCTTCAATGGGTGTCATCCGGGTCTCCTTTAGACGCCAAAACTTTTGACCAGGGAGCCGACAATGAGATACCAGCCGTCAACCAGGACAAAGAGTAATAATTTAAAGGGCAGCGACACCATGACCGGTGGCAGCATCATCATGCCCATGGAGAGCAGCACGCTGGCCACCACCATGTCGATGACCAGAAAGGGCAAAAAGAGGATGAAGCCGATCTGAAAGGCGGTCTTCAATTCGCTGATCATAAAGGAGGGGATGAGTACCGAGGTGGGGATCTCATCCTTGTTCTGCGGTTTTTCCAGCTTGGCAAAAGAGAGAAAGAGGCCCAGGTCTTTTTGCCTGGTATGCTTGAACATAAAGTCTCTCATCGGTTTGAGCGCCTCCTGGAAGGCCTCCTCCAGGCCGATTTTCTCGGTCATGTAGGGTTGTACCGCCGTGGTGTTAATCTTTGAGAACACCGGGGTCATGATAAAGAGGCTTAGAAAAAGCGACAGGGCGATGAGCACCTGGGAGGGCGGCATCTGCTGGGTGCCCATGGCATTTTTGAGAAAGGAGAAAACCACCACCAGCCGGGTGAAACTTGTGGTCATCAGGAGCAGGGCCGGCGCCATGGAGAGCACGGTGAAGACCAGCAGGATTTCGATGATGGTCGCCATCTGCTTGGGGTCATCGGTTTCGGTCAGGCCTACTTGGATGGTGGGGAGGGTGGCGGCCAGGCTCAGCTTGGGCAGCACCATCAGGATCAGCAGGCAAAAAAACAGGGAGGTGGCAGGCTGGATAGCTTTACGCATGGGCTGCCTCCTTGTCCTGGCTTGTATGGGCCGTGCTGAGAGTTTTGTCAAAAGCGGAGCCCTCCTTGTTGTCATCCCGGTCGGCTGCAGCAGGGCCGAGCTTGCACAGCAGTGAGAAGCTGTTGTCGGAGATGGCGATGGCCAGATCCTCGCCGGCCACCCTGACCACGGAGATGTATTTCTTGGGGGCAATTAACTTGGTGTCCAGGACGGAGATCAGGCCGCCCTGGCTCATGGAGCCATGGCCCAGGCCCATTTTTTTCATACCTTTAAAGAGCAGGGCCATGAGGGCAGCGATGACCAGAAAGGCAGCCAGGAGCTTGCCGATGGCAGCCATGGATTCCATGGGGGCAAACTGCGGGGAGGCGATGGCCAAGGGCACATCTTCAGCGGCCCAAGCGATGACCGGAAGGCTCAGCAGGATGGAGAGTCCAGCTATTGTATGTGGCAAAGGGTTTTTCACGGCTCTAACCTATGCTTTTGATGCGATCGGCCTGGCTGATAATCTCGGTGATCCGGACGCCGAAGCGGTCGTTGACCACGATGACCTCGCCCTTGCCCAGCAGCTTTTTGTTAACATAGATTTCCACAGTTTCACCGGCCGCCTTCTCAAGTTCAATAACCGAGCCCTGGGTGAGCTGGAGCATCCTGTCGATGATCATGGAGGCGCGGCCCAGCTCAACGCTTACCTGGAGGGGGATGTCGAGCAGAAAGTCAAGGTTCTGGCTGCCGCCTTTGCCCACCTCGCCTGCACCAAGCTCCTGGAAGCTGGCAGTGTCCGATGAAGGGCTCTCTTCGCTGAGGGCGTCCCAGTCGCCATCGTCCTTGTCTTCTTTTTTGCTTAATTCAGGATTTGCCTCTTCAAGGGCATCTGCCCAGGCATCATCCAATGATTCTTCGTCAGCCATATCTATTCTCCTTTACGTTCCCTGCTCATCAATCTTTTTCTTGATCCAGGACTTTGCGTTTAATCAAAAAGGCCTTGTTGCCGCGGTGGACTCCGGGGGAGCCCATATATTTTCTGACCCCGGCAACATAGGCCGGTAAAAGGTCATCTTTACGTTTGTCAAGCTGGATGATGTCCCCTTTTTCAAGGGCGATAATATCTCCGGCCGTGATCTCTGCGGTGCCCAGGGTCACCTTTATTTCTGCGGGGATATTCTTGACGTTCTCAGTAAGAATACGCTTGAGGCTGATATCCTCTTCGCTTTGCTCCCTGCTGAAGGTGGTCATCAGTTTGCTTTTGACGGACTCAAGATTGGCCAGAGGAATACAGGTGGTTATGGAGCCAACCGCCCGGTCCATATCAACCTCATAGCGGTTGATGATGACCACATCTTCTGGTTCGCAGATCTTGGCAAACTGCGGGTTGATTTCACTGCGGATATACTGGACCTTGATGGGATGCAGGGTGTACCAGGCCTTTTCCAGGTCGCTGACCAGAAGGTTAACCACCCGGTGGATCAGGCGTTGTTCAATGGCGGTGAAGTCACGGCCTTCAATACGGACGTTGCGCAGGCCGCTGCCGCCTAAAAAGCTCTCCACTAAGGCAAAAACCAGCTTTGGTTCAATGACGAACAGGGCCAGGCCCCGGAAGGGGTCCATCTTGAAGATCTGCAGGCTGCTTGGCACCGGCAGGGTGCGGACAAAGGCACCAAAACGATCAAGCTCCATGGGGACGGAGCTGATGTCAAGAATCCGGCGCAGGGTTGCCGACAGTGAGCCGCGGATGGAGCGGAGAAAGACATCGTTAATGACATCCAGGGCCGGCATTTTGACCTGAACGATGCGTTCCTGGCGGCTGAAGTCGTAGGTTGAATAGGCGAGGGCCTCTTCGTCAAGGGTTTCCTCCGGCTCTTCAATATCACCGCCGGAAATACCCTTTAAGAGCGCATCGACTTCGTCCTGGCTGAGAATCTGTTCCATGTATCTCTCGTTCTTGTGATTTTATTGGACGACAAAGTCGCTGAAATAGAGATTCTTTATCCGATCCGGACGGGCCGACTGGTTAAAACGCTCCAGGAGTTCGTCGCGGATGCGGATCTTGCCCTCCGGGGTCATGACCTCTTCAAAGGCCAGACTGGTAAGGAGCATGATGACGGTGTCACGCAGCTTGGGCTCGATTTTCTGTATCCGTTCCATGGCCTCAACGCTTTCCACCTCAACGCTGATCTTGCATTTGAGATAGCGTTTGCCCTTTGGATCGGAAAGATTGACGACAAATTCGCCAAAGGTCACCATCTCGCCAACCATATTCACCTCATCCTCTGTGGGTGGTGCGTCAGTCTTTCCAGAGGGAGCCATGAAGGTGGTATAGGCAAAAAAACCACCGCCGCCGGCAAGGAGAAGAACCGCGCCAAGGATGATAAAGAGCATCATCTTGGACTTCCTTTGGGGCTCTTCAGGGCTTATCTTGTCTTCTTCTGCCATTGTCCGAATCTCCTGGTGCTGAGTGTTGATGGGTTTTATGCTACGTCTTTCTTTATCAAGTATTATGCCACACCTTACAGCCCTCTGCTTTATTTGTTGTAATATGCTGATTTTGCGTTATTAATTATGGTTACTTCTGTTCTGCCGATTCCCGGGAATGGGGCGTGGGAATGGTTTTGGTCATTTTTTTGACTCGATCTGTCACGGAAAAGGTCAATAATCCGATAAGAAGGGTGGGGCAGGATAGATGAATGGCCAGAGGGTCTTCCCGCGCTGTCTCATTGAGGTAATAAATTTTGTACCGACCGGGGCGGCCAAGGTGGATATAGTTAAGGAAATACTAAAATTCCTGGGCTCTGCCAATGAATACGGCCTGGTGATGGGGCGGTATAAAAACTTAAAATTTCTTTATATTATTGATATTACGTGATAAAAATTGATCAAGCGGACTATTGGATCTGGAAAGTATAAAAAATTAAATATGCACTTCGGGTCTGTGGCCGCCCTGTTTTGTTCGCAAAGGCTTGTCGGCAGGGGAATGAGAACTCTTTGGAAAATATTTTTCTGTGTGGCATGGATGTTGAATAAGAGATAATCGAGTAATAACTCATATCTCCTTTCTCCTGAAAAAGGCCACCTTGTCCCCCCAAGGCTGGCCTTTTTCTTTTTCAAGTCCTCTTTCTTCCTGTATGGCTGTGGTGCGCGGCCCTTTCTGCTGTTTTTCTGATTTTGCCCATGGTAGGTTGGTCCTTACGTTTCAGACCCTTGTTACAGTGACAAGTGTTGGTGGTAAAGGCGTTAGGTTATGTTGAGGGAAGGGGAGAAGCGGGGTAAGAGGTGATGGGTGATCAAAAAATTCCAGTGGCCATTGGCCGCTGCCTGTCCTATCAGCGCCAGGAGATTATCAGGGCCGCTGATGAGCTGCTGACGTCCCTTCCCTTTACCCTTTCCCGCGGCAGCCGAGTTCTTTTGAAACCGAATCTGGTGGCGGCTGGATATCAGGCGGATTTGGCCTGTACCCATCCCGAGTTTGTCGCCGCCGTCGCGCAATGGTTTGTTGACCATGGCGCCCAGGTTGTGGTGGGTGATTCACCGGCCACTGGCTCTGGCCTGCGGGCCATGGGGATCTGTGGGATGACCGAGGCCCTAAAGGGGCTACCGGTCTCCTTTGCCCCTTTTCAAGAGATCCGTAAGCTCAGGACCATCGGCGGTGTTGAGCTTGCCGTCGCTGTTGATGCCTTGGAGTGTGATTATTTTATTAATCTTCCCAAGCTCAAGAGCCACAGTCAGGCCCGCATCACCATGGCCGTAAAAAATCATTACGGCATTATCAAGGGTTGGCGTAAGGCCTGGGGCCAC
>JBFFNX010000086.1:0-11680 GCA_041562995.1 Desulfurivibrionaceae bacterium | reverse complement strand
ATTGGACTGAGATGTGGGGTGATCCCAACTGGCGTATCGGTCGGCCACGGCAGATCTATACCGGCCCCACTAGCCGCGAATTTGTAAAGATAGATGACCGGAAGTAATTTCTGTAATCGTTTTTCGAAAATCCCTGGCCGGCTGGTCCGGGATTTTTTTTTGGTTTTTTAAAGTTACTTCTTCATGTATCCGATAGGTATACCTAGAAAGTGAAGCTGCGCCCCTGTATCAGTTGCTGGTTTTGGTAATTTTTGAGGTTTGATTATGGCCGCTGTTAATGGTATCCAGTCCGCCCCCCCCTCTCCCGGAGGCTTCCAGGTAATCTCTGGTGGTGGGGCCCAAAAAAATAACGAGCCTCAAAATCCAGGCCTTGCTGTTGATACATACAGCGGCGGAAACGAGGCGTGGCGCAATAGGGCAACGTCATTTGCCGGCCAAACAGATTGCCGATGCGGGAATTGTCCGGCCTGTGCGGCACAGGCCTATGCCTCGCAGGGACAACGCCTTGCCGGTGAGGAGAAGGCCGATGCCGCTGAGCCGAGCACAGTTCTGAAGCAGGATGGGAGCGGACAAGAGGAAGGGGTTGGAGCTGCCTCTGAACCGAATGGGGTTGCTGGTGAGGTTTTGTCCCAACAGGAACAGGCGCAACTCGCTGAGTTGAAAAAGATCGATCGCACTGTCCGGGCCCATGAACAGGCCCATCTGGCCGCTGCCGGCAGTATTGTTCGGCGGGGTGTCTCCTTGTCTTATGAAAAGGGGGCGGATGGCCGGCGTTATGCTGTGGGCGGGGAGGTGTCCATTGATACATCCCAGGAGGCTGATCCTGCGGATACCGTGACCAAGATGCGCACCGTTCGGGCGGCGGCCCTGGCTCCGGCTGATCCTTCCCCCCAAGATCGCAAGGTCGCTGCTGCTGCTATGGTGACAATGAACACCGCCATGGCTGAACTGAGGCTGGAAAGATCCCCTTCAGAAAACGGTGAAAATGTTGTTGCTCAGGCGGCGGCTAGAATGGCGGGGGACGACACAGGGGGAAAGATGGCATCAGAGGAAGCCCCTGGTGAACCTGGTGTTGCCAAAACTGAGTAGGTGTCTGCGGCATTGCCCAGTTGTGTTGGGCAGAGGTCTGGAAGAGGAGTACTATCCAGTTGAAAAGGCTGGCTGTGAACCCTTGCCTGCTGAGGGCGGTACAGTGTTGCCTTCGTCTTCTGCCTAGAGGCAGCCGCACATTAGCCTGTAGTTTTCACATTCTCTTTGGTTCACAAAGGGGCAGGGCGTTTTGTGAAACCAATCTTTTTTTGGGCACCAGTATCGGTCTTTAAAGGGTTCGTTGCAACCGGAGAGGGTAAGCTGTTTTCTGGTTGTTTGACCCCTTGTCACCGTGCCGTCTTTAATGGTAAATCTCCACACTTTTCCCATGGCAATCTCTCCCTTGGGTTGATGCCATCACGCCTTTACACTTTTTATATAGAACCTATCGACAAGAACCCCTGGAAAGTTGAGGAGTTTGTTGACGGAGCATGGGGGCCTGTGGTAGAAAACAGAGTTTTCTTGTTGTCGGGCAAGGCTATGTTATGCCTTGAAATCACGACCTTTGTTTAACGGGATCTTGACTGATTCTTTTAGGCCTCTTTGGGAGGAGTATATAAAATATGCGTACTGATATCGTTCATATTGGAGCGGGAGAGCTTACTTACGAAATCCGCAATATCGTTAATGTTGGCCTGAAACTTCAGGAGCTGGGCATTGAAACACACTGGGAAAATATCGGTGATCCCATTGAAAAGGGTGAGCAGATTCCCCTCTGGATGAAAGAGATTGTTGCCGATTTTGCCATGCAGAATTCCTCCTATGGATATTGTCCTACCCGCGGCATTCTGAGCACTCGGCAGTTTATTGCCAACCAGGTCAATGGGCGTGGCGGGGTACAGATTACCGCCGATGATATTCTCTTTTTTAATGGTCTGGGTGATGCGATCAGTAAAATTTTTGGTTTCCTGCGACGCACTGCCCGCGTTGTGGTGCCGACCCCGAGCTACACCACCCATTCTTCAGCAGAGGCCGCCCATGCCGGCGATCGGCCGGTTACCTATATCCTGGATCCGGATAATAACTGGTATCCCGACCTTGACGACCTAGAGAAGAGGATAAAGTATAATCCGGCCGTGTCCGGTATTCTGATCATTAATCCTGATAATCCCACCGGTGCCGTCTATCCAGAGGCAATTCTGCAGGGCATGGTCGATCTGGCCCGCAAGTATGACTTGTTCGTTATCTGTGACGAGGTCTATCACCATATCGTCTATAACGGCAAAAAAACCGTGGCCATTTCCGATATCATTGGCGATGTGCCAGCTATTGCCATGCGTGGTGTGTCCAAGGAGATGCCTTGGCCTGGTTCCCGTTGCGGCTGGATAGAGGTCTATAACGCCGACAAGGATCCCATGTTTAAAAAATATGTGGATTCCATCCTAAATGCCAAGATGACCGAGGTTTGCTCCACCACCCTGCCGCAGATGGCGTTACCAAGCATTGTGAGCCATCCCGAGTACCCTGTCTATCTCCAGGAGAGGATTGCCCGCTATGAGCGCTATGCCAATATCGCCTATGATTGTTTGAAAAAAGTTGAAGGCATCAAGGTGAACCGGACAAACGGCGCTTTTTATATGAGTGTGGTTTTTGAGGATGGTGTTTTGAATCACCAACAGACCCTGGCCATTGACAATGTCGGGGTTAAGGCCCATATCGAAAAGCTGTTGTCCGCTGACAATATTTCCCTTGATAAACGCTTTGTCTATTATCTCCTCGGTGCTACAGGCATCTGTGTCGTGCCTCTGACTTCTTTTGCCACCCAACTGCAGGGATTTCGGACAACCTTGCTGGAGCGGGATGAGAAGGCCTTCAGGATGATTTTTGCAACCATGGCTGAGAAAATCAGGGAGTATCTCGTTTCTGCTTAAAAGAGATTAGCTGCCAAGAACAAAAAAAGGGGGGCTGGATGATTTTCATCCAGCCCCCCTTTTTTTGTCAGTTAGCGAAGGCTGGCTGTCTGCCCAGGAATTTTTTTAGCCCAGGCCGGAGATTATTGGTGACGGGTAGCTGCTGGAGGGCTTTGTCACGTCTTTCGCCATTAATATTGATAATAAGCAGTCTGTTTTTCCCCTTGCCGTAGTGGTTGGCGATATCAAGAACGGCGCCAATAACAACAAGGCGTCCCCCTCTAATACGATCATGGTAAAGATCCATGGCCTTTTCAACCTGGTGGTCGACATTTTTTTCGACAAGGGACTGTACTTGTTGGGCCTGGGTCAACTTCTCCTTTTTTTTGCCATGGGCAACCTCCCTGGCCGGTAAAAAAAGATGGTCGAGGTCTGCTTGAATTGCCGGGGGCAGGTCTTCGTGATCAGTGAGGAGGATGGTTAAGGCCTCACTGTCCGTATTGCCGGTTATGAGCAATACCGGGGTGTGCAGGAAGGAAACCCCGTAATCAATAGAACCTTTGGAGATAACGAGCTGGTTTGCCAGATTGCGGACACTGTAAATCAGGCCGCTGTCAGCCGGCAGGATGAAGCGTGGCTCCACTCTGGGATCGGAATCCGCAAGCCAGGTGATATAGGGGGCCTGGTGGGCCATCTTGGTGTTGGCAAGCTTGGGAGGGGAGGTGGGAGAGAGATTTGTCTCCAAAATCGTTCTTAGTACCTCGTAGGGTGGCACCCCCGATCGGTGCTTGAGAATTGGTCGCATTTGGGCGTTGCCGACACTATGGACGACTAAAAATATACAGATGAAAAAGAGTATACGTGTTGTGATCTTCATTGTGGCAGGCCTTGGGCTCAAATGGTTGGTATGTATCCTTATTACCAGTCTAGCAGATTGGCGAAGAAAGAGGCAAGCCGCGGTAGCTAGCTGAAATAAAACATATAATTTCCAGGTGATATTCCGAAAATTCCATCTCTTTATAGTTGCGCACTTCAACCATCGGCATGTTTAGGCGTCGTCATAAGTCTTTTTTATGCAATCGTAATTTAAAAAAGCACTGCCTTGACAAAGAAAATAGCCATACTTATTGTTGGTTCCAAGTCCGGTTTTCCCGGTGGGACCCCGTTGTAACTGCGTGATCCTTAAAGAGAATTTGAGTGGACGATGCTCTGTTTTTATCTTCGCTATTTTCCGCGCGTCTATTTGTCATGATTTGCAGATGTCTTGAAGTCCTGTACTGGAAAGACGGGCGTCTTGCCCCGTAGGCGTGAAAGCGATTTATTTTGTTTTGTTGTGATATGTTTGAAGGAGGATTTGGTGTTGGAAAAAGAGGAAAATCTCCAGGAGCCTGAATTGGATGTGCTGGAGCCGGAAGAGGAACTTGAGGTTGATGAGCTGGCCATGGCCCGGCAGGAGTGTCAGGATACCAAGGACCAGTTGCTCAGGCTTGCCGCCGAATTTGATAATTATAAGAAACGTATGGAGCGTGACCGGTCAAGGGACTTGAAGTATGCTGAAGAATATATCATTAAAGAATTACTGCCAGCTGTGGATAATCTTGAACGGGCCATTGAGCAGGGACAGAAATCCGGCAATAATAATGAGCTGTTGCAGGGGGTTGAGATGACCTTGCAGGGCCTCATTGCGACCCTTGATAAATTTCAGGTCGCTCCCCTTGAATCTATTGGCCAACCCTTTGATCCGAATTTCCATGAGGCCCTGGCCATGGATCATAGTGATGAGGTTCCTGAGAATCATATTCTGGTGGAATTTGAAAAGGGCTACCATTATAAGGATAAGCTTTTGAGACCTGCTAAGGTAGTGGTCTCCAAAGGCCCTGCTCCTTCATGATAAAGGGCAGGGAAGAAATGACTACGTTGTGAGTCGAACAGTAAATTTGAAATGAACTATATATATTAAGGAGTTTACCAGTCATGGGAAAAACAATTGGAATTGATCTTGGAACAACAAATTCCTGTGTTGCTGTAATGGAGGGTGGCGAAGCCATCGTTATCACAAATGCAGAGGGCAATAGGACGACACCGTCAGTGGTGGCTTTTTCCGATAGCGGCGAACGGCTGCTTGGTCAGGTGGCCCGGCGTCAGGCAGTCACCAACCCCACCCGCACCATTTTTGCGATGAAGCGTCTTATCGGCCGCAGTTTTTCAGATCCTGAAGTGAAAAAATCCATTGAAGTTAGTCCCTTTAAGATTGTCGAGGGCAAGGGTGGTGAGCCCTCTGTAGAGGTTGAAGGCCAGGTCTACACCGCGGCTGAGCTCTCCGCCATGGTTCTCGGCAAGATGAAGCAGACGGCCGAGGAGTATCTCGGCGAGTCAGTCACCGATGCGGTAATTACTGTACCTGCTTATTTTAATGACAGCCAGCGCCAGGCCACCAAGGATGCCGGTAAGATTGCCGGGCTTAATGTCCAGCGTATCATTAACGAGCCCACTGCCGCTTCTCTGGCTTATGGCCTTGATAAAAAAGGGGAAGAGACCATCGTTGTTTTTGACCTTGGTGGCGGTACCTTTGATGTCTCTATTCTGGAGATTGGTGATGGTGTTTTTGAGGTTAAATCCACCAACGGCGACACCTTCCTCGGTGGTGAAGATTTTGATATGCGCATCGTCAATTGGCTTGCCGATGAGTTTAAGCGTGATCAGGGAATTGATCTCCGTGGTGACAAAATGGCCCTCCAGCGTTTGAAGGAGGAGGCTGAAAAAGCCAAGCACGAGCTTTCGTCCGCCAAGGAGACTGATATTAATCTGCCCTTTATTACTGCCGATGCCTCTGGGCCAAAGCATCTCAATATCAAGTTCTCCCGCGCCAAGCTTGAGTCCCTGGTTGATGATCTTATTGAGCGTACTGCTGGCCCCTGTCTCACCGCTCTTAAGGATGCCGGTCTTTCCGCCAGTGACATCGATGAGGTTATCCTGGTCGGCGGCATGACACGTATGCCAAGGGTGCAGGCCAAGGTTAAGGAGATTTTCGGCAAGGAGCCCAATAAGAGCGTCAATCCTGACGAGGTTGTCGCCATTGGCGCCGCCATTCAGGGTGGTGTTCTTCGCGGTGATGTCAAGGATGTCCTTCTTCTTGACGTTACGCCCCTCTCCCTTGGTATTGAGACCTTGGGCGGGGTGACCACCAAACTTATTGAGAAAAACACCACGGTGCCCACCAAAAAGAGTCAGGTGTTCTCCACCGCCGCTGATAATCAGCCGGCGGTATCCATCCATGTCCTCCAGGGTGAGCGTGAGATGGCCCATGATAATAAATCCATCGGGCGTTTTGAGCTTGCTTCCATCCCACCTGCACCACGTGGTGTGCCGCAGATCGAAGTAACTTTTGATCTGGACGCCAATGGTATCCTCCATGTTTCCGCCAAGGATATGGGCACAGGCAAGGAGCAGTCCATTAAGATCACGGCGTCGAGCGGCCTCTCCAAGGAAGAGATTGAGCGCATGACCCGCGATGCCGAGGCCCATGCCGAGGAAGACAAAAAGCGGAAGTCCTTGGTTGAGGCCAAGAATAATGGTGACTCCCTGGTCTATGCCACTGAGAAGAGCCTCAAGGAGGTTGGCGACAAGGCGGATGCTGAGACCAAGAAAAAGGTCGAAAGTGCCATTGAGGCGATGAAAAAGAGCCTGGAAGGTGAGGACGTCGAGGCCATTAAGGCCGCCACTGAAGAGTTGACCCAGGCCTCCCATAAGCTTGCGGAGATCATGTATTCTCAGGCCTCCAAGCAACAGCCCGAGTCTGAAGGTCCTGCGGGTGATGCTGATAAAGGCGACGATGATGTTGTTGATGCCGATTTTGAAGAGGTCAAATAGCGATACCATTAACAAGCGGCACAAGCCTAAAAGGGTGGGGGAGATATCCTCCACCCTTTTTTTTTGAAAAATACTTTATGACTCACGAACTTTGTGGTTTATGAGTGTCTTGTTGAAGTTTGTTTTGTGATAATTCTAAAGGTCATCCTAAAAAAAAGAAGATATGAGAATATTGTCAGGTATCCAGCCATCTGGAAAACTTCATGTTGGCAATTATTTCGGCATGATGAAGCCGATGATTGAAAATATGGACAGGGGAGAGCTCTTTGCTTTCATTGTAAATTTCCATGCCTTGACTTCCGTGCAGGATAAAGAGGCCTTGCAGCGTGACACCCTTGAGGCGGCTGCCGATTTTCTGGCCCTGGGCCTCGATCCAGAGCGCTGCGTATTCTGGGTTCAGTCTGATGTGCCCGAGGTGACTGAACTGATGTGGTATTTGTCCAGTCTTACGCCCCTGGGGCTTTTGGAGCGTTGTCATTCCTTCAAGGATAAGGTGGCCAAGGGTATTGCCTCCACCCACGGTCTCTTTTCCTATCCCGTTCTCATGGCTGCTGATATCCTTCTGTTTCAGGCTGAGATCGTGCCGGTTGGCAAGGATCAGAAGCAGCACCTGGAGGTGGCCCGTGATATTGCTATCAAGTTTAATAATAGTTTTGGCGATACCTTTGTGGTGCCGGAACCCCAGATATCCGAAACTCTGGCCACGGTACCTGGCACTGATGGTCAGAAGATGTCCAAATCCTATGGCAACACCATCGGCATCTTCCTGACTCAGAAAGAGTTGAAAAAACGGGTTATGGCCATTGTCACTGACGCATCCCCTGTGGAGGCTCCGAAGGATCCGGACAAATGCAACCTCTATAATATTTTTAAACTTTTTGCCCCTGCTGAACGCCTTGCCGAAGTTCGTGATCTCTATGTGCATGGCGGCGCTGCTTATGGTTATCTGAAGCTCGAGCTGGTTGATATCCTCTGGGAGTATTTTCGTGAGGCCCGGGAAAAGAGAGATGCCCTTATTGACGATCCCGGCTATCTCCGTGCGGTTCTTGCCAAGGGGGCGGAAAAGGCCAGGCAGAAGGCCGGCCCGACCCTTGAGCTGGTCCGCGAGCGCATCGGTATTTGTTATTAGTTTATAACGTGCCAACGGGTTGTTTCTGGAGGCCGCTTCCTTTTTAGGGAGGCGGTCTTTTTTTTATGTCATTATGTTGACGTTTGTTTCTGTTGGAAACAGTGTTTTGCGGTAAAAAATTCCTATTTCCCCTGGATGAGCTGAAATGATCGGTACTTTTTGGGGAAATAGAATGTTTTTGTATTTTTTAAAAACAGCGTTTTAACGGGTTATTACCCTGTGGTGAGCGGTGGTGGCGGTGTTTGTTTGCCGGCAGTGTTTGTTGTGGCATGAAAATGGCTTATGCTTGATATGTGTCAATTCTCTGCACAATAGGCGTGAATGCCAGTAAGGAATGTCCCCATGGAAGAACAAACTGTCTATACAAATCATAATGAATCAGAGCTTGGGCGACGCCCCTTGGATGACCTGTTGATGGAATTGCAGCAGCTCAAGGAGAAGTCTGCCCGTCTTGCCCTTTTGAACGATCTTCATGCCAGACTGGCCAGTGCCGTTGATCTTCCCAGTATGATTGACGCCTTTTCGGTTTGGCTGATGCCCCGGGTTTCCCATGAACTCATGGCCTTTGATGCCCCTGATAATAAACATCGCCATCTCTGCTGCTCCTGTCATGGCCCAGAGAGACAGCGGGTGGTAGTTCTTGCCGAGCGGCTCTTTGGCGATGCCCGTCGTCTGCCGTTAATCAGGAAGTGGAAGGAGGGAGATTTCTTTATCCATAATTGGCCCCTTGATTTCGAAAGTGCCAGCGGTATCATCTTGGTGATGCGCCAGGAGCAGCGGCTGACTGCCATGGAGGAAGAAGTGGTCAGCGAGGCCTTGGCTGTCCTCAGTGAACCCTTGCAAAGGGCCCTGGCCTATGAAGACGTTTTCAAGCAGGCCAAGTGCGATGCCCTCACCGGCCTTGCCAACCGCCGGGTTTTTGAAGATCGTCTCGGGCCCCTTATTGACAGTGCCAGGCGACATGGTCATCCCCTGACCCTGGTCAGTATGGATCTTGATCATTTTAAACAGGTTAATGATAATCTTGGTCATTCCACGGGCGATGAGGTTTTGAAAAAAGTAGCGCATACCTTTTCTGCCATGATTCGCTCCTCAGATATCCTGGTGAGGATGGGGGGAGACGAGTTTATGCTTGTCTTGCCTGATACCGATTGTGTTTCAGCCCGGATTCTGGCCGAACGTCTCTGTAAGGCCGTGGACAACCTGGGGATATACTCCACCGATGATCTCAAACTCGGGGTAAGTATAGGTCTGAGCCAGTGGCAACCAGGCCTGACCGAGGAGGAATGGTTGGAGATGGTTGATGGGCTGCTCTATAAGGCAAAGGGCCATGGTCGTAATCAGGTCTATGGAGATTGTGGTACTGATTGAAAAAAGGCTGGATTTCTGGAGTAATTCTAGGGGAAGATGAGATAGATCATCTTCCCCTTTTTTTATGTGTGCTGAGGTTATCACTATGCGTATCAAGGTTATTAATAAGATTGCTAAGGAGGGCCTTAATCTTTTCCCGGCGGCATACGATGTCGGTCCAAAAGTAGAAGACCCGGAAGGGATCGTCGTTCGCAGCTCTCAGGTCAATGTTGATGATTATCCGGCCTTGCTCGCCGTGGCTAGGGCAGGGGCGGGTGTTAATAATATTACGGTGGCAAGGGCCACCGAACTTGGCATAGCGATCTTTAATACGCCTGGGGCCAATGCCAACGCTGTGGCAGAGCTTGTTATGGTCATGGCTGGGATGGGGGCCCGTAATATCGTCCAGGCCATCCAGTTTTGTCAGGGCCTTTCAGGTAGGAGTGAAGAGGATATCCTGGGCGAGGTGGAAGGGCGCAAGAGCGCCTTTCGCGGCATGGAGCTGGCCGGTAAGACGTTGGGAGTACTGGGCCTTGGCCAGATAGGTGTGCTTGTTGCCAACAAAGGGGTGCGGCAACAGATGCGAACCATCGCCTATGACCCTGCCCCTGCCTTGGAAAATATCCATCGTCTCTCAAGCCAGGTAGTGCTGTCTCGGTCCCTTGCCGCACTTTTGGCGGCGGCCAATGTTCTGACTGTCCATGTGCCCCTGTCAGAAAAAACGAGGGGGCTGGTTGACCGCAATCTCCTCAGTCAGCTTCCTGATGGCGCCATGCTCATTAACTACTCACGAGGGCCGGTGGTGGAGGAGGAAGATGTCGTGCATGCCCTGGAGTCGGGTAAGCTGTCACTCTACATTACAGATTTTCCCTCTGCAGAACTGTTGGGCCATCCGCAGGTTATCACCACCCCCCATTTAGGGGCCTCCACTGAAGAATCTGAAGAACAATGCGCCTGCATGGCGGTGAAAGAGCTCGTTGATTATCTTCAATTCGGTACGGTGGTGCGAAGTGTCAATTTCCCAACGGCTGAGTCCATCCCTGGCAATCAGGTCCATACCCGCTTGATTATGATTAATCGCGATCGACCCGGGATGATCGGGTTTGCCTCCCAGGCCCTGGGTGACGACGGTATTAATATCGCCAGTTATCTGAATGAGAGTAATGGTGTTATTGGTTATAATATCATTGATTTAGAGTCTGCTGTTTCCCCTGAAACCAGGGCCAAGATTCAAGGCCATGACGATGTCATTCGGCTGCGCACCATCACCTTTTAAGTCTTTTTTTTTGGGGCTGAGGGCCTTTTCTTTTGTTTTTACGAGGGCATGGTCAATATCTTGACAATGCATTTCGCCGTTATTACCTGTCTTGTTACTCTCTGCTGTCCACCATCTTCATGGTTCATTTTTTGTTTATGCCGTGGGGCAGGAGAGGAAAAACATTATGAGATATGGGTATTATTGGTCGTAATAAAGATAATTGGAGGTTGTTATGCAACTGGATAAATTTACCTTGAAGTCCCAAGAGGCGCTGCAGGGCGCAGGACAACTTGCTGCCACGAGAGGACATCAGGAGATTGTCCCTGAGCATGTATTTAAAATTATCCTTGAGCAAAAGGATGGATTACTCCGGCCGGTTATTCAAAAAATTGGTTGCGATCTCTCAGCCATTATCGCCGGAACCGAAGAGCTCCTTGGCAAGATACCAAAGGTGAGCGGCGCTGGATTTGGGGAGGTTCATGGCTCAGTGCGGCTCAGCAAGGTTCTTGATCAGGCCTTGAAGGAGGCCGAGGCCATGCATGACGAGTATGTCAGCCTGGAGCATCTGGTCTTGGCCATGCTCGCCGAAAACAACTCCGGCCTTGCCAAAATGTGTGCACGAAACGGCATCACCCGGGAGATTTTTTTAAAGGCCTTGGTTGATATCCGGGGCAGCCATCGTGTCACCGATCAGAATCCTGAGGAGAAGTATCAGGCCCTGGAAAAATATTCCTTAAACCTCACCGACCTTGCCCGCCGCGGCAAGCTTGATCCGGTTATTGGCCGGGACGATGAGGTGCGCAGGGTTGTTCAGGTCTTAAGCCGCCGCACCAAGAATAATCCGGTGTTGATCGGTGAACCTGGAGTGGGCAAAACAGCCATTGTCGAGGGCCTGGCCCAGCGTATTGTTATGGGCGACGTGCCTGATACCTTACGTAATAAGGATGTTGTGGCCCTGGACCTAGGCGCTTTGATTGCCGGGGCCAAATACCGGGGCGAATTTGAAGACCGGCTCAAGGCAGTGTTGAAAGAGGTGGAAGAGCGCCAGGGTGAGATCATCCTCTTTATCGATGAGATTCATACCCTGGTTGGCGCCGGGGCTTCAGAGGGGGCCATGGATGCCTCTAATATGCT
>JBFFNX010000085.1:0-11732 GCA_041562995.1 Desulfurivibrionaceae bacterium | reverse complement strand
TGGGGAGGCGGCGCTTCCAGTCTGTTTGCCTTACACTGTCTATATAATCCCGATTACGGGCCTGAGCTTCATGCCCGCAACATGGCCTTGATCTATATTGACAGCTACATTCTAGTGCCGTCAGCAATTGGTTGTTTATTAACAGGACTTCTTTATTGCCATCTAACTAGGTGGGGCTATCTGAAATATTACTGGATCATTGCCAAGTGGGCTTGTACCACTATTTTTATTTTTGCCGGGTTTTTCTGGTTCATTCCCTGGCTTGATAAGATGGCGGCAACCTCTCTGGCGATGCGAAATTTCACTGCGGTTGATCCTACCTATAATGCTAAGATGTACATCCACATGGCAAT
Organism: Desulfurivibrionaceae bacterium; assembly: GCA_041562995.1. Classification (GTDB taxonomy): domain Bacteria; phylum Desulfobacterota; class Desulfobulbia; order Desulfobulbales; family SURF-16; genus BM506. The sequence goes on along the minus strand of JBFFNX010000085.1, from coordinate 11,379 downwards.
GGCTGCCGCTCAGGCCATCCTGGTTTTTTTCATGGTGACAATCTCTGTTTTTAAGCCTTGGGGTAAAACTGAGAGCAAATGGTAAACCCGTTGGTAATCGCACCCTGACATTCACTGCCTAGATTAAAGATGTTTACTGAGATCATTAGGTTATCACTTCGGCCCAATTTAGCCAATCCTAATGGTCACAAAAACCTGAAGATGAACAGTAACCATAAACAGTTTTGAATGTGGCTGATTATTTATGATGTCGAGATGTAATCTCAACTTTTGGCAGAGTAAAGATTTGTAGCACTAACCTTAATTTTAGTGTTTCCTTTACCTAGCCTGTCTCGGGTGTGGAGGGTTGTGAGAATATTTCTTGGGGAAGATGTCTACATAAACGGGGGAAGTCCATGATGTTGGTAAGTAAGCTTAAATTAAGATAAACCTGTTTAAATGATATGTAGCTCCTGAATTTTCCAGTTAAAGCTACACAAAATGTTATATTCAAGACCGCCCCCTCCTCTAAAATCATCTTTCGGTTGGCAAAACTCTTTAAGCCTGAATGATTGTCAACCTTATTCTACCAGTACCGAACGGAGCGTCCAATTTGACATTTTGATTTTATTGCTGATAACCTGAAAGTGCTACATCAATACACACATTGATTCTGTCAGCCAGGAGAAAGACATGGGTTATCAAGACGAAATAAAAGAAGCCGTGAAATGGGAAGTTCCCAGCGTCCATGTTGAAGACAGTCTGCGAGATGTTATTGGGAAAATTGTCGAGGCCAATGTCTCCGCACTTGTTGTCAAACTTAACGGAGTTGTGGCCGGTGTGGTCTCCGATATGGATGTCTTGAAATACGTGGCGGAAAAAAGGGACCTGGATGCTACCAGGGTTTCCGAAATAATGACGGCCTGTGGACTTATCACCAGAGAACAAAAAAAATGTCCCTGTGTCCAGTTGCATCAAACGGAAACCATCGAAAATGCCTTGCGTGTTATGGATTCGGCCGGTGTCCATAATTTGCTGGTCGCAGGTGACAATGAAGAAAAGGTTGGAATGGTCTCAATCCGTGACCTCCTTCGACTGTTATGAACGATCACCGGGGGTATCGTAATAGAAACCTCGACAGATTTGTTTTTGGACAATCGCCTATTAAGGCAGGATGTAATATTGCCTGAAAAGCTCACCAGATGCAGGGTACGGATAGAATTAATGATTGTCGGATCTCATTTGCTCCCATCCTCCTCATCACTTCTGTTCCTTTGCTTCAATGGAATAATAAGCCTCATGCAGCGATCATAACTTAGATAATTCCAGGCCCAATTCGTGAATGCTATAATCTTATTGCGAAAACCGACAAGAGTCATCAGGTGAACAAAGAGCCAGGTTAGCCATGCCGGAAAACCGCCAAAGGAAAAGCCAGACTTTTCAACAATGGCACGATTACGGCCAATTGTTGCCATGACTCCTGGACTTTTATAGACAAACGGGGTCTGTGTGCTGCCATGTCCTTCTATGATTGCAGTGAGATTGCCGGCCAAATTTTCGGCCTGCTGGATGGCAACTGGGGCAAGCATCGGATGTCCATTTGGCCTATCCATTGTGATTACAGCGGCTACATCCCCTATAGCATATACACCATCGTATCCTGCCACCTGGTTGCAACAGTCAACCTTGATACGTCCGCCGAAATTTACGTCAGGTCCTATCAATCCTTGGGGAATATTACCGATCACGCCGGCCACCCAAATAAGCATTGCCGATTGAATAACTTCGCCGTCTCCAGTGTATGCAGACTTCCCGTCATAACCGGTGATTTTTGTATTGAATAAAAAGGTAATGGAAAATTTCCTAAGGGCCTGTTGAGCAAGCCGCGAAGCCTTTATCGACATAGATCCCAGCAGTCGGTCCGTTGCCTCAACCAGATAAACCCGCATCTTGCTGAAATCAAGTTCCGGATAGTCATAGGGAAGGATAAAATTTTTCAGTTCTCCGATAGCTCCGGCAATTTCAATACCTGTCGGTCCCCCACCGACAATAATTATATTCATCAACCGTTCCCGTTCAGCCGGATCTTTTGTCAGCACCGCTTTTTCGAAATTGCTGAAAATACGTTGCCGGATATCGATGGCCTGAGAAATATCTTTCATGAAGAAGGCATGCTTTGCGATATCCCGCATACCGAAAAAATTGGTTTTGGCACCTGTCGCTATCACCAGATAATCATAATGCAGGCATCCAGCATTAGTCATCAAGACTTTATCCTCAGGGTCGATTCGCTTCACATCAACCATTCGATAATGTAGATTTTTCTGCTTTTGAAAAATCTTCCTGAAGGAGTTGGCCACTGATTCCGGTTCGAGCATCGCGGTGGCCACCTGATATAATAGAGGCTGAAAAGTATGGAAATTATTTCTGTCAAGTAGCACGATCTGGAGATCAGTTTCGCAAAGGTGTCTGACCAGATAAAGGCCTGCAAAACCACCACCGATGATCACCAGTCGGGGCCTGCTTTCAGCAGGGATATTGATTGAAATATCTCGCGGGCAGGCGCAATCGGTCCGCATCTACGTATCCTCCGGTGTCACAAATACCTTTCAAGCATTATTCAGTCTGCTCCCTTAAGACTCTAACAAACAGATATGAAGTAATGGCAGCCCCAAAAGAAAACATTCAAGCCTTCCATCTAGACTACCTCCTTGTTCAGCAAGCCAACCTAGTCTGGCCCCAATGGCAAACAGACACGAAATTTTTGCAGCCTGATGAAATTCCGGCATGGGGCGTTGCATGAAAAACCCAGCCACCGTCCATTACGATGACCGCCATTTGATGTTTGGGGACCTGATCTTCAGGTAAATCATGGAACCGCTGGCCACCATCAGCATGAGTCCGGCACCCACAAGGATCCGTTATAATTCCCAGCCCAGACCGGGCGAACTCTGAACAATCTTTCCCTTAACCCTGCCCGGGCCGGCAAATCCCTAGCGGCAGAACTTTGCCAGAACCAGCAGCTCAGCTGGCGGCAGTAAGCTTCAGGTAAAAGACTATGCCGCTGAACAACTGAACAACCCTCAAGAACAGGACTATGAGGTTGTTAATAGCGTGCAGAGCGGGGAGGATTTTCATTTTCTCCTGGTTAAAATACAGGTGAAAGCCCGAAAACAGACCAGCATCAGAAACGGCAAGAACACCAAGGCCCCTTTACCATGCATGCTTGCCAGGATAGGTTTTTCAAGGTATCGGGCAACCATTATCAGCCCGCCGGCCATGCCAAAGAGCAGGAAGATCAGCGCCAGCGCCCCCAGCAAATCATGACGATCCCTTTTAAAGTGGATAGCATGGCCGAAATGCAGACTGCGCACCCGCTCTAAACCGAGATATGCCAAGTAAAAGCCGAGAACGATGGCTGCCGTCTGGCCAAGAGGATGGCGACCAAGAATGATCATGTTTTATGCCCTTTCATTTGGGGCATGGTGACCATTAATCGTATCCCTGGAAAACATCGGTCCGAATGTGCTTTTCCGGAATATTGATCGTGGCCAGAGCTCCCTTTATTGCCGCAACCATGCCAGGCGGCCCGGAGATCATATATGTGGCATTTTCTCTGCCGAAAGATTCCCGGGCGATGATTTCGGCGGTGATAAAGCCGTGGTCGGCTCCTTCCATGCCCGTAGCATTTGCCAGGACATGGACAAGCTTGTAATCCGGGAGTTGCAGGTCTTCTAGTTCTTTTCTGAAGGCAATATCATCTTTGTCATTATTGCCATAGATAAGAGTGACCCGGCAATGGGTCCCGGCCTGTCTTGCGTGGCTTTTCAGGATACTCCGGATGGGGGTAATGCCGATGCCGCCGGCAATCATGATAAGATTTCCGCCTGCCGCACCGAGGGTGAATATTCCGTCCGGTCCCTTGACCGAAATGCTTTCTCCCAGGGCAAGGGCTTCGAGACGCCGGCAATAAAGACTGCCGGTCATCCGCTTGGTAAATTCGATGAAACCTGATTCTTCAGGACAATCGCTTAGCGACAGAGGATGGACCAATTCGCCGCCAAGATCCACCAGCATATATTGCCCGGCCGTAAAAGTAAGACCTTCTGGTCTGGCGAAACGATAACTGTTTGCCGTTGTTGTTCTCGGAATACGTTTAATAAATTCGGTTTGGTATGCTGTTATCATTTTTTCCCGCCTTAACTGCTGAAATCCCGATCCGAAACGGGGATCGGGAGGTTTACTTACTTCTGCCATCAGCATCTCATTCCCCTTACCTTTTCCAAGTAAAGAAGAACGGTTGGGCTTAGAACTGATCGCCGAGTATAATCTTCTTAAGCTGGGCGATTTCCAGACCAAGGGAGAGGCACTGTTTACCAGCCATACAAGTATCAGCGTCGTAATACTCCAGATGATGCTTCAGTTCATGCCCGTCTCTTTTAAGATCAACAACCCACACCTTCTTTTTCGGGTCATGGGTAACATCTATATCGATACCGCATTCACCTATTTCTGGGTAGATCTCGGTTATTTTCTTACATATTTCCTTGCCGTCCAGCATCGTAATCACCTCCAAGGATTGTTTTTTTAGAGTTCAAACTTATGCCTTAGGGATCAGTTACTATTTCACATAGCCGGTGCCGTGACAGGTCGGACATTCCTGTTCAGGGGTACACTTGCATTCCAGCCATTCGTCACCGATCTGGGTTCCGTGCCACTCCGACCCGCATTCACACACACCGCTGATCACTTTTTTCCCCTGACAGACCGGGCAGGGTTTCTTCTTTTCGGTCATAATAATCTCCTTGGATATTAAAAAAAACTCGCCATTTCTTTACGCAAAACCTTTTGCTGATCAAACTCCATTTCCGCAAGGCACTGCTCTTTCAGCATCGGGTAGTTGTCCTCCATCACCGTCCGCGCATTTCTGTAAAAGAGGCCGACCGGGATCTTTTCCCCCCATTCCAACGCGCGACTAAAGGCGTTGAGCCGGTCACCCGGATCATGATTTTCTTCCAGCTGATAGGTCCGCTCCTTGTACCAGTGGAAGGTATTAATCTTGTTGAAGGTCACACAGTTCTGCAGGATGTCGATCATGGCGAAGCCCCTATGTTGCAACGCCTGCTTCACCAGATCCTGCAATTGCGGCAGGTTATGGGCGCCGGCAAAAGCGCGCGCGACAAAACTACAATCCATGGCAATGGCCAAAGCCAACGGGTTAAGGGGGGCAGAAGGATTGCCGAAGGGCTGGGTTTTACTTTTAAACTCCGGCACCGAGGTCGGTGAAGCCTGGCCCTTGGTGAGACCATACACCTGGTTATTATGGACAAACAACTTGAGGTTGGCGTTCCGCCGCATCGCGTGGAGCAAATGGTTGCCCCCTTCTCCGTAGCAGTCGCCGTCTCCGGCAATCGCAATAACATGGGTTTTGTTGTTTGCCAGGGCAATGCCGGTGGCCACCGGCAGGGTGCGGCCATGCAGGCCGTTAAAGGTATTACACTTGGTATAATGGGGCAGTTTCGCTCCCTGGCCGATGCCCGAGACAATGGTGAGTGCGCTGGGCTCCAAGGCCATTTCCGAAAATACCCTTTTCAGCACATTTAGGATGGCAAAGTTGCCGCAGCCCGGACACCAGGCCGGTTCCTGGCCTTTAAATCTGTCTAAGAAGCCCATGCACTTCTCCTAAAAAAGGTTCCAGTAGAAAGGGTCTGCCGTCATACTTTCTGATCGATGCCTCAAACAGAAATCCCGTTTCCCCACGAATCAGACGGGCAAACTGGCCGGTGGCGTTGTTCTCGACGCAGACCGCCAGTCCTGCCCGGGCCACCACGTCAATAAAGTCGAAGTTTTCCGGGTCGGGAAACGGCCAGATCTCGGAAAAATGCAGCATGGCAATGGCGATTCCGGCGGCCAGTTCGGCCACCGCCTCGCGCATAACGCCGTAAGTCGAACCGTATCCCACCAGGAGCAGTTTAGGGTTTTCGTGACCATAATATTCGGGCGGCGCAATTTCTTTCCGGAGTAAGGGCAGTTTGCGCAGCAAACGTTTCTCGACCATTTTGTTGCGGGTTGCCCCGTCCTCGATGATATGTCCCTCTTCATCATGCTCATCGCTGTCTACCACCACGAGCCTGGGCGAGAATCCAGGAACGGCCAGGGGCGAAACTCCGTCACCGGTTAAGGCAAAACGTTTGTACTCCTGCTCCCTCACCGTGGCAGAACGATCGCGGTGATCGCGGTAAAGCAGAGAGGACTCATCTATTTCTTCATAGGTCCATTCTGTATCGGCCAGGAACTGGTCGGATTGAATTATGGCCTGGACCTGATACTTCTCCGCAAGTTCGAAGGCCTTGTTGGTCAGGGCGATGGCCTGCTCCGGGGTGCCGGGGGTAAAGAGTACTTTCGGAAACTCGCCATGGCCGCAGTGGATGACAAACAGCAGATCGCCCTGCTCGGTGCGGGTCGGCAGGCCAGTGGCCGGCCCGGGCCGCTGCACTTCGGCGATAACCAGGGGCAGTTCCGTCATCCCTCCCAGTGACAAGCCTTCTGCCATCAGGGCAAACCCACCGCCAGAAGTCGTGGTCATGGCTCGGACTCCCCCGAACGAGGCTCCGAGCGCCATGTTGATCGCGGCTATCTCATCTTCGGCCTGTTCGACGACGATCTTGTACTCTTCGGCCTTCGAGGCAAGATAGATCATGATGCCGGTCGACGGGGTCATTGGATAGGCGGAAAGAAATTTACAACCGCTGACCAAGGCGCCGAAACCGATAGCCTGGCTGCCGTTGATCAGCATCAGGCCCTTGCGCTCGGCAGCCGAAAACTTCAGGGCCGCCGGCCAACCGTTACGCCGGGCATATTGCCAACCATCCTTGGCAACCGCCAGGTTGCTGGCGATAACGCCTTGCCCCTTGTTGCCCAGGAACTCCCGAATGGTTTCCGGGAAAAGGTCAAGGTTGAGATCAAGCCCGCCCAGAACGGCCCCGATAGCTGCGGAATTGGCCATCAACTTGGTTACCCCCGCCTTTTCCGTCATTGCCAGAACGGGAATATTGAGGAAAACCGGTTCATCATGTTCCCGGCCGGTCATGGCCGCATCATAGATGATCACCCCGTCGTCGCTTAGGTCCATCCGGTGCAGGTTGATCGTGTTTTCATCAAGGGCCAGCAGAATGTCGATCCGGTTCTTTGAAACGCGGACCGGTTGATTCGCCACCCTGATCTGGTAAAAATTATGCCCGCCGCGCACGCGGGACATATAATCCTGATGGCTGAAAACATGCAGGCCGTGGCGGGCAAACGCCCTAGCCAGGACAGAGCCGATGAACTGCAGCCCTTGACCGGCTTCGCCGCCGATTCTGATTGTAATGTCCATTCGCACTCCCTTGGCAGCACGACTCCCCCTTGCGGCGCGTTACCAGACAGGGTTATAAATTCTCTTTCACCAGGGCCAGGTGATCGTTTTCAACTTCGATCAGGGCTTGAAAAATGTCTATGACCCGATCTTCCGTTGCCTCCCGCAAAAATCGGGTGTAATGGTTGATCGCCTCGGTCTCCAGGAGTTTGGTTTTATCAAGAGATTCGGACCGGTCTTCCGTGCAGAGCTCGTCTGAAAACGGAATGTCACAACCAGGATCCCTACCGATCAGCTTGCCGACCAATTCCGCATGTTCAAGTTCGACCTTTGAAATGGCCTTGAACATGCCGAGAATAAACTCATCCCGGGTTTTATTTCTGATGCAGTGATAAACCCGGGCGGCATTGATCTCGAGGTCATAGGTGAATTGCAGATTCTTTCTCGAGACCTCAGTCAGTTCCGGAATCTCCGGTTCCCCGTAGGATGATGCGGTGACCAGCCATCGTTCATGTGCCCCGCAGACCGGGCAATTGGATGATTTATGGACTAGGAGATAGGCCTCGCCGCAAATCCGACATCTGAATATCGTCATCATTATTATCCCATCGTTACCCAGTGATATTCGAGGCTAGATTTCCGTGACGGTGATCGCCGCCTCCGGACAAACCTCGACACAGGTCTCGCATCCCAGACATTCATCCATATTGACCGGTTCAGATTTACCGTCCACCATCTCGAACACCTGGGCCGGACAGGCATTTACACATTCTTCATCGCCGTTGCATTTGTCTTTGTCTACTACGACCTCCCACATAATCAGGCCTCCGTTATATAATTTGTCTGCTGTGGATTATCAGCAGCATTCTTCAAGCAGATAATGCTTGCCGTCAACCGAAACGAAACGGATGTTGTCCATCTTGGGAAGACCTGCTATTTTCCATGCCTTTTCGGGATTAATAAATTCCTCACTGACACACTCTCGCGGCTGATGGATATTCTTGCAAACGTAATTGAGGATCGGAAATGCGTTGAACTTTTTGTAATAAGTACGCATGAACTTGACTATTTCCATCATTTCGTCAGTAAAGTTTTCAACGCCCTCCCTCTTGGCCAAACCTCTGGCAATATCCTCATCCCAATCCTCGGAATCGATTAGAAACCCGTCAGCATCCACCTTGATTTCCTTTCCTGCATATTTATTTTCCATCATTTTGTATCTGCCTGAAGATTGTTGTTGCTGGTTAGTCCATACCGGTTCAGCTCCAATTACAGAGGCTTAAGGAAGGAATTTCAGGGTGACTCTGATCAACAGAATGTACCTCATGAAAGGTTAAGATATGGCTTTGCTCTCATTTACTCATACATTTGTAGATGTTGTCAAAAAAACAGAAGCAGTCTGCTAAAAAACCTTCTCGTTTCAGTAGACCTTGAACATCCCCAAGCGATTACATGGCAATCAACACGCCAGATATGGGACAGGAAAAGAAAAAAGATACCTAAAATCCACCGCCATACATCATAAATTGGTCAAAAGTGAAGATGTTACGGAGTATCTTTAATTCTGGTTGTTTAAAATTCACCGGAGGAGCCATCTTCACTTTTGTGGGTGGCTATTTTTTTATGATGTCAGCAAGAAACCTTGAATCAGGATACGCCAAACTCACGTCACTGGCTAAAGTTCGATGGTAATCATGTTTTATTTTGACATTACGATTTCCTTTTACGCATAATTTTCCAAAGACCTTTGGGGTGATGAAACAATGTTGTTTCAGTGAGCAGGGAAAATTATACAGGAGAAGTGTCATGACTATGAAAATGCCTATAATTAATGAATGTAGTATGTCTGATTGTGCATATAATTCGGACATGATGTGCCATGCACTTGCAATCACTGTTGGTGGCCCAGCCCCTCTCTGCGATACGTATTTGAAGAGCGCCAAAAAAGGGGGGGATGGTGATTCCGTCGGTGGGGTTGGTGCCTGTAAAGTGGTAAGCTGTATGCACAATACTTCGCTGGAATGTAGTTCCGACAACGTCAAAATTGGGATGCACGCCGACCATGCCGAGTGCGATACTTTTCGTGAAATGATGTAAAACCATTAAAAACAGGTGAATAAATTAGATTAGCTAAGCATCCCTGCTCGCTGAAATCTAATGAAAAACCGGAAGATATGCGTTTTTGAATGAAATAGTAAAGGGCTAGAATTGGTACTCCATATACACAGCATCTTCAATCGGGTGGTCCGCATAGGGGGCGATTTCAGCAAAACCGATTTTCCGGTACATGGACAGCGCGGTTATCATGGTTGGCAGGGTGTAGAGCCTTATGGTCCGGTATCCTGCATCTTTGGCAGCCTTCATGCTCTGAAGAGCAAGGCCCTTGCCATATCCTTCACCCCGGCATTCCGGGCGAACGTAGAGCCGGGCCATTTCGCAGATATCTTCCTTGATTTTTTTTAGACCGACAACTCCGACTGGCTGGCCATTATCAATTGCCAGGATAAGTCGGCCGGAAGGAGGCGCGAAGGGCTCTGGAAAGCCCCGCAGTTCCTGCTCAATATTCTCCAGACAGGGGCTGCAGCCCAGAGATTTGGCATATTCAACAATGAGTTTTCTGGACTGGCTGATTCTCTCGGCGGTTTCCGCAAATATATAATTTCCCATGGCTTTGCCTCGGAGGGTCGTCTTTTCTTGGTCATATATCATATGGAGTGTTTTTGTGGACACCGACGTCTTTATGTTTGCTCTTATTATTCATAGCGATGGGTAATGCGGTCCTGTTAATGTTGACCGACAATCCCAAGCGATCAGCTCGAAGCAGGCAACCACTGAGGCTACTGCGTTACGCCCTAAACAATCCCGGTACACCAATGGGTCTTGAGGGGCTTCAGTACATTGTGCTTCACCCCTAACCCTAAGCTTTTGCAATAGTTGGCATTTACTTTCTTGCAATCACACACTTAATGACCTCATAGTACAATTATAAATCAACCCACTCCAGAAGTCGTGTGTCAAACAGCTTCCAATATTGACCCCTTTCAGGGTTGAACATTACCTTGTTTCGATTTCTGCGGAAAATCTTTTTCTCTCTATAATCCTTTCGGGGTGGAAGTTAAGGACTTTAAAAAGACAGGTATTTGTTTTCCCAGAGGGGTCACCTTGGGTGCTGTTTGGGGGTCAATATTCAACGCTGTTCAACAGCCGGGCTGGATGACTAGGTCGTCATGCGGGTTTTTACGAAAATTATAGCAGGTTCATAAAATGGAAAGGGATCAGGACAGGCATGAATAAAATGTAAAAACTCACACCTGACCTTACAAGCTGGAAGCAATACCGTCGTCTCGCCCTTGGTTCAATCCATGAGCGGCAAAAGCCTTATTAGAAGTTTCTTCACTTTGCTATGGTTTCCATATAAGCGATGATGTCCATCATTTCTTCGCCTTCGGGGTCAATGGCCTTGCCTTTAAGAGGTCTCTCAATGCACACGTTTACCACTTCAGCCAGACTTTTCTTTTTCATACCCATAATTCCGAATGTCGTTGTCTCCTTGCTGAAGAGCTTACTGCTAAGATTCCTACCACCGGCATGACAGGTCTTGCAACTTTTGCCACTTGTACCACTGCCAAAGTCAGGGCTTTCAAAAAGGAGCTTCCCCTTTTCAACATTCCCGGCCAGGCAAAACGCAACTCCGGCAAAAAAAATCAAGGCGGCAGCAACAGCAACGATGTTTGTTTTCATTGGATCTCCTCTGCTTATTAAGAAAATGGTTTCTGTCTTAAAAGCAGTATGTTTGGAGAGGAGGTAAAATGTCAAATTTTAAGGTTCCCGGCACCACCGCAGCTTTATTCACGGCAACTAAAAGGGGGGATCAAAAGGATGAGTAATAGGTTTGGGTGGGTTTGGACAGATTGGCGGCAACGATACGATCCCGGCCATATTTTTATTCTTTCATCATCGACAAGCTCAGAGTCCCTATTGACTCCAGACTTCCGTGAAGAATTTAGGGAGATATCTTGACTTGGCAGACTTATGATAAACAGTAG
>JBFFNX010000084.1:0-11950 GCA_041562995.1 Desulfurivibrionaceae bacterium | reverse complement strand
CTCAACGGTGGTATCGATGAAGGAGCCCATGGTCCAGGAGGGCTGGCATTTGCAGAGTTTGAAGAGGAAATTGCGAATCACATCGGTGCCAATCAGGGTATGCACCACCTCCGGGTGGAACTGAACGCCGACCAGCGGGCGGCTCTCATGGCGGATAGCGGCATAGGGAGAATGTTCGCTTTCAGCTGCGGCAGTGAAATGGTCCGGTAATTTTTCAATGCGGTCGCCATGGCTCATCCACACCTGGCACTCTGCACCGGTTGAGTCAAGGCCGGCAAAAAGGCCGTCATAATGCTTGATATCAAGTACGGATTTGCCAAACTCCCGTTTTTGGGCCTTTTCCACCACGCCACCCATCTCCTGCACCATGAGTTGGGCACCGTAGCAGATGCCCAGGATGGGCAGATCAAGCTCAAAGAGCCCGGGCGCGCATTTTGGGGCCCCGGCATCATAGACAGAGCGGGGCCCGCCGGACAGAATAAGGCCAGACGGATTAAGCTCTATAATCTTGGCAAGGGGGGTGGTGTAGGGATGTATTTCACAATACACCTTTTGTTCCCTGACCCGGCGGGCAATGAGCTGAGTTGTCTGGGAACCGAAATCGATGATAAGTATTTTTTCGCTATGGATATTCATTGGTTACGTTTTGTTATAAGTTTTTAGGAAAGGGGGTTAGCCAAGACGGTAGTTTGGTGCTTCCTTGGTAATAATAACGTCATGGACATGGCTCTCTTTGAGGCCGGCCGTACTGATCTGGACAAAACGGGCCTTGGTATGCAGCTCCCTGATCGTAGCGGCCCCCACATAGCCCATGCCCGAACTCAAACCTCCCATGAGCTGGTAAATGATTTCGGTCAACGGTCCCTTATAGGGGACCTTGCCCTCAATGCCCTCAGGTACATATTTGGTGGTCTTGTCTTGGAAGTAGCGGTCGCTGCTGCCCTGTTTCATGGCACCCAGGGAGCCCATACCGCGGTAGCCCTTGTAGGTCCTCCCCTGATAAAGGAAGGTGTCGCCCGGTGATTCATCCGTACCGGCAAAGAGGCTGCCGGCCATAATGGTATCGGCGCCGGCGCCCAGGGCCTTGGTGATATCACCTGAGTGCTTGATGCCGCCGTCGCCGATAATGGGGATGCCGTATTGGGCGGCGATCCTGGCGCAATTGGAGATCGCTGACATCTGCGGGACACCGACACCGGCGACAATGCGGGTGGTGCAGATGGAGCCGGGACCGACCCCAACCTTGACACAGTCGGCACCTGCCTTGATCAGGGCTTCGGTGCCCTCTGCCGTTGCCACATTGCCGGCAATAACCTGAAGATTTGGGAAGACATTTTTGACGGCCTTCAGGGCGTTCAGGACATTTTTTGAATGGCCATGGGCCGAGTCAAGGGCAAGAACATCCACCCCGGCCTCAACCAGCCTTGCTATATATTCCATGGGGGTGCCAATGCCGATGGCAGCGCCCACCCGTAGGCGGCCCAGGGAATCCTTGGCGGCATCGGGGTATTTTTTAATTTTCTCCAGGTCCTTAATGGTGATCAGGCCGGTGAGTCCGCCCTTGTCATCCACCACCAGAAGTTTTTCAATACGGTGTTCGTGGAGCAGGGCCTTGGATTGCTCCAGGGTAATGCCGGCCTTGGCCGTCACCAGATTTTTCGAGGTCATAACGTCCCGGACCAGCAGGCCGGAATCAGAGACAAAGCGCAGGTCGCGGTTGGTGACAATGCCTACCAGTTTTTTATTTTTCAATACCGGCACCCCGGAGATGCGATAGGTGGCCATGATCTCTTGAACCTCGGCAACCGTGCTGTTCTCTGTCGTGGTGACCGGGTCGATAATCATCCCTGACTCAGACTTCTTGACCTTCTTTACCTGCAGAACCTGATCATCGATGTTCATATTCTTATGGATAATGCCGATACCCCCTTCACGCGCCAGCGTAATGGCGGTGCGGTGCTCGGTAACGGTATCCATGGCAGCGCTGACGATGGGGATGTTGAGGGATATTTCTTTGGTCAGCCGGCAGCTCAGATTCACTGCATCAGGCAACACTTCGGAAGCGCCGGGCATAAGGAGGAGGTCGTCAAATGTATAGGCGTGTTCAATGGTCTCTGATAACATTTTTATATCCTTTCGGTGGGAGATCTTGGGTGGTGCGTTGCGCAGCTAAAAGGCACCGTGTTTTTTTTTAAGGTTCAGTTTTTGTACTAGGTTGTACGTGTCTTTTCAGAAAGCCAAGCCGGGAGAGTACTTTGTTGGTTGAGTAAAACAGGCTAAAAAAAGATTTGCTTCCCGCTTCATGTCCCAGTATATCATCATCTGGATTTTAAAATGGTCTGTCTTTGTTAACAAGGTCTGTGGTCACATTTAAGGCCACTTTTAATTGTTGTTAAAAAAAAGAAAAAGGCCTGCATTCATCGCAGGCCGTTTCTGTCAATTAATTCCTATGTTGTATATCAACCCCGATAATCCCCAGTCAAGACTGATTGAAAAAGCAGTTGATGTTCTCAAACGCGGCGGTATCATCTGTTACCCTACGGATACGGTGTATGGCATGGGATGTGACATCTTTAATCAGAAGGCCGTCAAGCGGTTACATCAGATTAAAGGTCGCCCAAAGCAAAAGCCCTTTAGTTTCATGTGCTGTGACTTGAAAGACGTCAGCACCTATTGCTCCTTGTCAAATAATGCCTACCGGATAATGAAGAAGAATCTGCCCGGGGCGTATACCTTTGTCTTGCCGACCATGAAAATTGTTCCCAAAATCATGACGACAACGCAAAAGACGGTTGGCATCAGGGTGCCTGAAAACTCAATCTGTCAGATGCTTGTTGAACTCCTTGGGAATCCAATTGTCACTACCACTGCTGCAATTGACGGGGAAGAACTGCCATCTTCCGCCTTTGAGGTGGAACAGCTCTTTGGTAATCAAGTGGATGAAATTATTGATGGGGGTGATGTCTTTCCCATGCCCTCTTCAGTTATCTCCCTGGTTGGTCCAGAACCGATCGTCCTTAGAGAGGGGAAGGGTGACACCTCTTTTTTTCGCTAGTCTCTGTTTCTAAAGGCCTTGTTCCCGGGCAGCCCCTCGATCTCGCGACTTCTTTTTTTACCCCTTTTTGACCAGAGGATCCTTGAGGGATTTACTCATGGTGAAGTGAATTGTTTTGCGGGGTGGAATGTGCATGATCTTTCCGGTCCGTGGATTCTTGGTGGAGCGAGCTTTGCGCTGGCGGATACTGAAACTGCCAAAACCTCTGATTTCAACGCGCCGTTCTTCAGCCAGGGCATCAGTAATTGTATCAAGCATAATATCAATGGCTTGACTCACATCTTTCTTCAGGTAGCCATCCATCTTTTCGGCAACCGCGTCAACAAGGTCTCTTTTTAACATTATTTTTTTCTCCCAAAAAAAATAGTAACTCTGACAAGGCTGGTGCCCTTTCGTCAGAAACTATTGTGTAACTGTCCCGTGCAAAACCGTTATAAAATCAGTGACAACCTTGAAAACGTACTTGTTTAAGGTTGCCCATCGTAATGAGTGTTTAAAAATGGCTGTTGTCTCACCTGGCCAGGGAACCGCTACCATCCCACTCATAGGACAGAATGGGTTTTGAGAGCGACAGGTGCCCCCATAGGCGTTGAGAACTTTCCCCTAAGAGCATGCCAAGTATGGAATTGCTCTCTTCGGGCGGATAGGCCAGATTGGGGAATTCTTCGCCCATGTTAGCGAGTGTTGCGGCCAAGCGGATGGCATCGTGAAAATTGCCCAGTTCGTCAATGAGGCCGTACTCCTTGGCCTGTTCCCCTGAAAATATGCGGCCGTCAGCTATTTTTTTGACGGCGTTAATATTTAAGCCCCTGCTCTCGGCAATATCAGTAACAAATTGGCTATGCACCGAGTCGATGAGATTCTGGAGCAGGGCAAGCTCCGCCTCGGTGAGGGAGCGGTCGGGCGAGCCCATATCCTTAAACTCCCCACTTTTAACAACCTGGCTCTGGTATCCGATTTTTTCGAAAATCTGTTGCAGGTTGGCAAATTTAATAATAACCCCCATGCTGCCGGTTAGGGTACCTGGGGCGGCAATGATTTTTTGCGCGCCGATGGCAGCATAGAAACCACCAGAAGCGGCCACCGAACCCATGGAGGCCACCACCGGTTTGTCCTGGCTCAGTCGCCTAATCGCCATAAAAAGCTCCTGGGAGGCGCCCACAGCGCCGCCCGGGCTATCAATACGGACCACAACGGCCTTAATGCCTTTTGCCTGACGAAAGGCCTGGATATCGGCCAGGGTATCTTCAGCATCTGTTATGATACCCTTGATTTCAATGACACCAATGGAGTTGGTAACCCCAAGCAGAAAGGTGTTCTTTTGATGGAGTAAGGTGGAAACAAAAAAGGTTATCCCTCCAAAGAACATGACAGAGAGCACGGCCATGAAAAAGAGGCCGGTGAGCACTGGATGCCTTTGGTGGAATAACCTTTGTGTTGACATGATATATCCGTCTAAGAATCAGATTTTATTCTTCGTCCTTATCCTCTTCCATTTTAGACTGCAGAAGGTCGCCAAAGGTGGATGGACCGCTCTGTGCCTCTTTTTTATAGTCACTCATGCTTCCTTCACCTGGGGCATCGGTCAGGGCCTTAATGGAAAGGCCAATCTTACGATCCTTGGCTGAAACATTGATAACTTTGGTTTCCAGAGTATCACCGACATTATACATGCCTACAGGGGTGTCGATCTTCTCTCTGCTGATTTCAGAAACATGAACCAAGCCCTCGATACCTTCCTGAACCTCTACAAAGATACCAAAATCAGTGACATTGGTGATTTTTCCTTCGACAACGGTGCCCACCGGATACTTTTCGATGGTGGCCTGCCATGGATCGGGCTCAAGCTGCTTGATGCCCAAGGAGAAACGCTCGTTCTCGCGGTCAATCTTGAGGACAGCCGCCTGGATAGTGTCACCCTTGGCGAATTTTTCTGAAGGATGCTTGATGCGCTCAGTCCAGGAAAGATCAGAGACATGGATAAGGCCGTCGATGCCTTCCTCAATGCCGATGAAGATACCGAAATCGGTAATGTTCTTGATCTTGCCTTCAATGATGGCACCCACAGGGTAATTCTCAGCAACCAGATCCCAGGGATTAGGCTGGAGCTGCTTCATGCCCAGGGAGATGCGCTTGGCGTCGGCGTCGATGTTAAGGATGGAAACTTCCACCTCGTCACCAGCGGCAACAATTTTGGAGGGATGACGGGTCTTCTTGGACCAGGACATCTCGGAAACATGGATGAGGCCTTCAACACCCTCTTCCAATTCCGCAAAAACGCCGTAATCGGTGATGCTGACAACCTTACCCTTGGCCTTGCTGCCGACAGGATAGCGTTCTTCAACGGTTGACCATGGGTCTTGCTTGAGCTGCTTAACACCGAGGGATACCTTGTCGGTGTCTTTGTCAAACTTAAGGATCTTAACATCAACTTCCTCGCCAACCTTGAAGAGCTTGGAGGGATGGGAAACACGGCCCCAAGAGAGATCGGTGATATGGCAGAGGCCGTCGAGGCCGCCCAAGTCAACAAAGATGCCGTAATCGGTGATATTGGTGATGGAGCCGGTAACAACGGAGCCTTCTGCCAGGCTGGAACGCATCTCTTCGCGAAGTTTTTTACGGGCCTCTTCGAGGATGGCGCGGCGGGAAATAACAACGTTGTTGCGTTTCTTATTATATTTAAGGATCTTGAAATCGAAAGATTCGCCGATGAGGGCGTCAAGATCTTTAACTGGACGGAGATCAATCTGGGAGTATGGCAGGAAGGCGGGTACGCCGATATCGACGGAGAGGCCACCTTTGACCCGGTTGTCAATGCGACCAAGGATAGTTTCGTCATCTTCCTGGATTTTGGCAATATCTTCCCAAACTTTGATGCCGATTGCTTTTTCACGGGAGAGGCGGAGTCCACCTTCTCCTTCACGTCTTTCAACAAAGACGTCGAAAACGTCACCGATCTTTACTTCGACCTGCTCACCATCATGCTTGAATTCATTGAGCATGATTTCGCTTTCTGATTTGTCGCCGCAATCTACAATGGCGCAGTTGTCATTGAGGTCTACAACGGTACCTTTAACAACATCGCCTACGGATACTACTACGAGCTCTTCTGCATTAAAGAGTTCGGCAAAGCTCATTTCTTCTGTGGTTTCTGTTTCAATGTTACCCATTTGACAAGTTCCTTCTAACCAGTGAATAAAGTCCTTAAAACCAGTGGTTAGCTATGTGTGCTTAAATAACAAAATGCCATCCCGCAGGGTTGATCGCGGTAGGCACCTTGAAGAGAAAACACGTTGCTGGTTCCAGGTGAAAGAGGTCTTATACCAAAGCACAGAGGGAAAAAGCAACCAAAAATTATGGCTTTGGGGCTATATTGTTCTCTTTTATTTTTCTTGGAAAAGGGGATGTAGGGCAAAATAGTCAGCCAGGATCTGGCCATGGTCAAAGGCCAGGGGCGGCAGGGTGTCGGGCTTGAAAATGACGGCCTGGACTGCATCGTCGCCGGCCCGTAAGGTGCCCTGGCCTTCGGCGGCGTAAACAGTGGTGATGGTGTGGAGCCGACTGTCCCGTGCCGGATCGGAATAGGTGTGGAATTGGCGAAGGTTGCCTATGATGAGGCCTGTTTCTTCCTGGGCCTCACGGCTGGCAGCCTGTTCCAGGGTCTCGCCGTAATCAACAAAGCCGCCGGGCAGGGCCCAGCCGTGGGGCGGATTTTTGCGTTTGATAAGAATGATGCCGCCCTGGTAGTGGATAATAATATCCACTGTGGGGACAGGGTTGCGGTGGTTCAAGGTCTGGCCGCAGTTTTGATAAGGCATGGGGTTGAAAGGGGAGAGGTGTGGGTGATGTCCTGGTTGTCCAGGGCGCAAAGGGCTTCAATCTCCGCCCAGCCTTTGACGGTGGGGAGGTTGTGGCGATTCTCATTCCAGGGCTGGTTATAGACAATGGCGGTGATACCGTGGGCCGCTATCTCTTCACAGGTCTCAAAACGATCATCGATAAAATAACTGATACCAAGTTCTTTGATATGGTCAATCTTGCCGTTATGGTCACCCATGGCAACCAGTCGGGCCTCAGACATGATCTGCGGACTAAGGATAACTTCGAGCCATTCAAAGATGGGTGCCCGGTGCGGTCGGGCCGTGACAAAGGTCAGGGGGGCATGATGAGCGAATTTCTCAAGAACGGCCACGGCATTATCCATGGGGAGAAGCTTGTGTTTTATCGGATCATCGAGAAGGCGGAGGAAAATAGAGTCGATGATTTCGGGGTCCATGGCCAGACAGTTTTCCACGGTAAAGTCGGTGATCTCGTCCGGGATGATGGAGATATTATGTTCCTGGTCGGCCAGGCGGATAAAGGCCTCCATGGTGTCCGCCACCACGCAGTCAATATCAAAGCCGATTTGGCCGGGATGAATGGGTTGATGAATCTGAACCATTTCGCTTGTCACCTTAGCTTGTCTGCAAAGAAAAAGAATTGAAATTCAAAAATAACTTCGATTTTAATAGAGATGGGAAAGTGATGGGGAAAGATCCATATTAATGATGGTCCTTGCCAAAGAACATTACTTTCAGGTTATTGCCGAAGCTCTATTTGTCAATGAATGTGTAAAAAATGCAAAGACGGGAACAGGCTTTTCTTGACAAAATGCCTGGTTGGGGGCATATTCGCACCATATAAATGATACAATCTAACCTGTACAAAAAAATGCGTTCGATCTTTTTTTGCTCATAGTACGCAAGCAACGCATTGATTCTTAATATTCTTAACCCCTCTATTTATATGAAACTTCCTCCTCTTACAATCGCCGGTCTGACTGCCCCGATTCCCCTTGTTTTAGGCGGCATGTCCGTTCGCGTTTCCACCTCTGCCCTGGCTGCTCCGGTAGCTGAGTGCGGTGGTATCGGTACTATTGGTGCCTCGGTGATTCCTCTGGATGAGGTTAGATCTGAAATCCGTAAGGCCAAGGAAATGACCAAGGGAATTATTTCGGCAAATATCATGTATGCCATGAAGAATTTCCATGAAACGGTCTTGGCAGCCATAGAAGCCGGGGTGGATATGATTGTCACCGGTGCCGGCTTTTCCAGAGATATATTCAAGATCGGCAAGGAGACCAATACCCCCATCATCTCCATTGTCTCCTCACCGGCATTTGCCAGACTAGCCGAAAAATTGGGAGCAGCCGCCATTGTCGTCGAGGCCAAAGAGGCTGGCGGTCATCTGGGGACA
Source organism: Desulfurivibrionaceae bacterium (assembly GCA_041562995.1). Lineage (GTDB taxonomy): Bacteria > Desulfobacterota > Desulfobulbia > Desulfobulbales > SURF-16 > BM506. Next base: position 3,660 of record JBFFNX010000084.1, on the reverse strand, counting down.
GATGTCTCCCTGCGGGAGCTTTTTCCTGAGGTTCGCAAGGTGGTCACCAAGGTGCCGCTTATTGCGGCGGGTGGTATCACCAATGGCTATGAGATGGCCGAAATGATGGATAAATACGGGGCCGATGCGGTTCAGGTCGCCACCCGTTTTGTGCTGACCAAGGAGTGCCCTGTTGACGATCGTTTTAAGCAGGCCATGCTGGATGCTAAAAAGGAAGATGTTGTTCTCACCTCCTCGCCGGTGGGTATGCCTGGCCGTGCCCTGAACACCCCCTTTGTTCAACGCCTTGCCGCGGGTGAGGACATGAAGAGCAAGGAGTGTCGGTGGAAATGTCTGAAAAAATGTGATCATCATTACTGTATTGCCGAAAGATTGATGGCGGCTGTTGAGGGTGATTATGAAAATGGTCTCTTCTTTTCCGGTGAGAACGTTTACAAGATCGACAGTATTCTTACTGTCAAAGAGGTTTTTGACCAGTTTGTCCGCGAGGCGGAGTCAGTCTATAAAGAGTAATTGCCACAATCTTTTTGTGGCATTCTAAAACTCAGGTTTTGCATTCCCCCTCTCGGTGTTATCCTCCCATTTTCTGCATTTACTAAACGGTGAAGTTGTCTTTGCAGACATTCCCCTGCGAGGGGAGGATCTTGTCCAGCCGCTTTCCCCTCTAATGTGAGAAATATCAGTGAGTCCACACAGTACAAATCGGCCCTATGAGGAGATTACTCCCCTCATTGTTGGCCCCGATGAACATACAATTTCCCTTGACGGCTTTGATCGTGATGCCCTGCAGGTAATGCGGCGTCTTCAGGATGAAGGGCACACGGCCTATCTTGTTGGCGGCGGTGTTCGTGATCTCTTCCTCGGTAAGAAGCCGAAGGATTATGACATCTCCACCGATGCCCGTCCCGGGCAGTTAAGGAAGATTTTTCGTAACAGCCGCACCATTGGCCGGCGTTTTCGTCTGGTGCAGGTCTTCTTTCCGGGCAATAAGATTATTGAGGTTTCCACCTTTCGCTGTCGTAGTGAGTATGACCTTGAGGGCAAGGATGTGGTCCTTGCCGCCAATAATACCTACGGCGATGAACGTGATGATGCCTTTCGCCGGGATCTCACCATTAATGGTCTTTTTTACGAAATAAAAAAGCAGACCATCATCGATTATGTCGGCGGGGTGCAGGATCTCAAGGATCAGGTGGTCCGGATTATCGGTGATGCCAACCGCCGTATAACCCGTGATCCCGTGCGGATGATGAGGGCGGTGCGCCATGCGGCCCGCAGCGGTTTCAATATTGAAGAGCAGACCTGGAAGGCCATTAAGACCCACCGCCAGACATTGGCTGTGTGCCCGGTTTCGCGGATCAGGGATGAGCTTTTTAAGGATTTGCGCGGAGGGGCCAGTTCCCTGTGGCTTAAGATTGCCGCCGACTGTGGACTTTTTAGCGTCCTTATGCCCTGTTATAAAAAAGAAATGCTTGATTCGGCAATGGTCGAGTCCTTGCAACGTTGCCTGGCCGTCACTGACCGATTGGCGGCCAAAGGCGTTGCTTTTGAGGATGATATTCTCCTGAGTCTTCTTCTTCTGCCTTGGGCCCGGAAAACTTTTCCGGAGCTAACCACCCCTCTGAAAATAGGAGAGGCATTTGACCTTTCTCGGCGCATCAAAAATGATTTGACCAAGGATTTCGCCCATATTGATATTAAAAGGGCAACCAAGGAAAGTATTTCTGCAAAATTAGGGCTGTTGCCCCTGTTTGAACAGAATGTTTCTGCCAACGGTTGGCCAAATTGGCTGAAGAAAAAAAGCTATTTCAAGGACCATCTGCTCTTTTATCTCCTCTGTGCCGAGGCTGGTGGGGGGGAGCTGGTGGATGAGCGCATCTTTCCCGGACCCGTTCAACGCCAGGAGCGTCCACCCCGGCCTACAGGACAAAAATCAAAACGGCGGGGGCGCGGTCCTTCTTGGTCAAAGAGTAAACAAAAGGGCGGTGTGTTCGGCTTTAAGCGTTAGTCGTGCCCTGGCGGCTGATTTTTTTTTGACCGCAAAATGCCCAGCGCCCAAGGAGATGAAAATCCTTTCCGCCCAAGGGTGTATTGGACAGAATGTCTCTGCACCCCGCAAGGGGGTATTAAAAAGAATGCCATTGTTGGTTAGTTTACTGAAAAGTTGATTCTGCTCATGGCGAGTGAAATTATTGAAGCCCCCCTATGACTCAGAAAATATAGCGGCCTGTTCGACCAGAGAGTTAATGGCAACAGCCCTTGAGGTAAAGCTTGCCAATAGGCAGGATTCTTTTTCCCTCTGTTCGATCATTAACGCCAAGTCAGGATCCTGCAGTGAGGATTGCCGGTTTTGCACGCAGTCGGCCCATTTCAGCACTGAGACGCCGATCTATCCCCTGCTCGCGAGCGATGAGATTGTGGCAGCGGCCTGCCAAGCCAAAGAGAATGGCGCCCGTCGTTTCTCCCTGGTAACCAGCGGTCGAGGCGCTTCAGCCCGCGAGGTTGAGGAGCTGGCCATCCGTATTGCCGCCATTCGACGCCAGGTTGATATCAAGGTTTGTGGTTCCTTTGGTATTTTGGCGGCGGCCGAGCTTGCCATTCTCCAAGAGGCGGGCATGGACCGCTATCATCATAATCTGGAAAGCTCCCAGGAATTTTTCCCTACCATCTGTACCACCCATAACTTTGCAGAACGGGTAGCCACCATCAGGGCAGCCCAGTCAGTCGGCCTTTCGGTCTGCAGTGGCGGTATTATCGGCCTGGGCGAAGATGAAGGTGACCGGGTCTCCCTGGCAACCACCTTGGCTGAACTCGGGGTTGATTCCGTTCCCCTTAATATCCTCATGCCTTTGCCTGGCACCCCCCTTGCCGATCTCAAGCCGTTGGCTGTGGAGGAGATCCTCCGGGCCATTGCCCTTTTCCGCCTCCTGTTGCCCACGGTGCCTGTGCGCCTTGCTGCCGGCAGGGAATCAGCCCTGGGAGATTTTTTGAGCGCCGCTTTTCTGGCCGGGGCCGATGCCATGATGATTGGCGGCTATCTTACCCAGCGGGGCAGGACTCCGGAACAGGACTTGCAATTTGTTGCCAGGATGCAGGCCCTATGGACCCGCTGAAATGGCTGGCCAACCGCCGCCAGCAGGGCAATCTTCGCAGCTTGCGGCCGCTGGTTCGGCCGCTGGCCGGTAAGTTGCATCTCGCCGAAAGTGGCAGGCCCCTTATTGATTTTTCCTCCAACGATTACCTGGCCCTCTCGGGCCATGCCCACGTTATTGCGACAAGCCGGCGCTTTCTCAACGAGCACGGGGCGGGCAGCGGTGCCGCCCGCTTGATGAGCGGCGATCTCGCCCTCCATCACCAGCTTGAAGAGGAGATTGCCCGTTTCAAGGGCCAGGAAGCCGCCCTTCTTTTTGGCAGTGGCTATATGGCAAATATTGGCGTGATCCCGGCTCTCATGGGCCGGCATGATGTGATTTTTTCCGATAAACTCAACCATGCCTCCCTTGTTGATGGCTGCCTGCTCTCAGGGGCCCAGCTCATCCGTTTTCGGCATAATGATATGGAGCATCTCGCTCAGCTCCTTGCCGACAAAAGGGGCGGCGGTGAGGCCCTGATCGTGGTGGAGTCCCTCTACTCCATGGATGGCGACAAGGCCCCACTGCG
>JBFFNX010000083.1:0-11990 GCA_041562995.1 Desulfurivibrionaceae bacterium | reverse complement strand
GGCTATTGTGGCTGCCAGGAGTGTTGTGAATGGCAACGGGGTAGTTGGGCCTTTCTTAAGCTGAACTTCTGGGACCGCTACATCAGTAAAGGAAAGAGTAAGGGCGAGGGTTATACGGGAAAAACGGCCAGCGGCACGGAGCCCCAAGAGGTGTCCGCCGGCCTCTTTTCAACCGATAGCATCAAATATCCTTGGAAGATTCCCTTCCGCGTCGTCCTGCCCTGGTTATGGTTTTCTGAAGATGGCACCATTGCCGCTGATACGGCATATTATCCCTTTGGCACCAGGATACATGTCCCTGGTTATGGGTGGGGGGAGGTAAGTGATCGTGGTGGTGCCATCAAAGGACCAAACAGGCTAGATCTCTTTTTTGAATCCCATCGGGACGCCCTCAGGTGGGGGCGAAGAAGTGTCCAGGTACGTATAAAGCGGTGAGCTGTTGACCAGCAAGATCAGCTGCTTTGTAAGAAAATGCTGTCTCTGGGGGCGACAACCCAGACACACCATTGCTCTTTCCGTGTCCTTTCCAGAAAACGAAGTTTGTCGGCCGGCAAGGCCGCAAGAAGTTCAGGTTCCATGGCTTTGATAAAGCCGGAGAGGATATAGAGATTTCCCTGCCAGAATGTCGGCGTGTTAAAGAGCTCATCAAGCAGGCCTCTATAGAGGTTGGCGACGACTAAATCTACCCCCTTTGTGTGGGGAGGATTGTCGCGAATATCGACCTCCTGGATAGAAATATGGCTTTCCACATGATTGTAACGGCAATTGGCCCGGGCAACCTGACAGGCCAGGTGATTGTTGTCAATGGCTGTGATCTGTTTGACGCCGTGTTTGGCGGCAGCAATGCTCAGCAGACCGGTTCCGGTTCCCAAATCAAGCATGGAATTGATGGTAAGTTCCGGAGTCTTGGCATATTTGTCAACAAGTTCAAGACAGGTACGGGTGGTGGGATGAAAGCCTGATCCAAAAATTACACTTGGATCCAAGCTGATGTCAGCATCTTCTTTTTCCCATACCGGTGCCACCGAAAAAGAACCAGCAGTGAAGCGTGAAATCTCGTGGTCGGCCTCCCAGTCCTCATAATCAAGATCCGCCTGGTAGATAAGCTCACAGCCATAGTCCTGGCAAATTTGGGTGATGAGGGCATCTTTATTTTTATGGAAAAAGAGGATCGCGGTATTGTCCTCATGCCAGACACCGATAAGATCCTGGTCCTCAACCACCGGCATGTTCATCATGTCCAGATGATAGACAAAGAGGCGGTTGTATTTGGTGTAGGGGCTTTTTAACATTTCAGAAGCGGCCTGATCTGTGCGAAGGAATTTTAGTGGTTGAAATGACAGACGTGGGGGTGGAGGGGAGTAAGGTCGTTAACCATTATGGCAGATGCTCGTTGGCATCTTTGGTGCTACGGCCCAAGATAAAATCAGCTCTGTTTCCAGCAAGTCCGGCGCCGCTTTCTGGAACCACCGTGGCGTCAGGGGAGATATGGATACGGGAACCTTCGACGCCATACTGTTCAATAAGAATATCTTTAAGCCGTAGGCAACGTTCTCTGGCCAAGGCAAGGAGTTCCTCTTTGGAGACCGTGAGTATGGTCGCAGTGGCGCCCGGGGGGAGGGCCGGTGGCATGGTGATTTCCTCTTGGCCGTACGAGACAATGAAATCATCACTCATCGAATTTTGGAGGGCGAGTCTCTTTTTCTGTTCATCTTGGGTCTTTTTCTTGAGCAGGGCATCCCTGTCCTCAGAGCCAGCACTGTAACCCTTCAGCGTCAAGGTAAGAAGGGGGCGGGCCAAGAGAATGTTTTTAATGGCCACAAGTTGGCGCTGGGAGTCGAGAGTGGGGGTTGTGTCGCCGGCTTCAAACAAAACGTGGTCCGGGGCAGGCTGCTCTTGGTCGTAAAATTCAGTGAGCATGGAGAATGGCGACACCGAGGCCTTACTGATCAGGCTCCGTAATTTTTTGCCGTAGGCGCTGTGGAAGGTATAGGAAGGATCCGTCATGTCACCAATAATGGGAATAGCAAGCCTGATAATTTGTTCATTATCTGTTACCAGGGCAACAGTGGTCGGAAACTGTCTGTTGCCAAGATCTTGATTCCCCAGGGTAAGATGGCGGAGGGTTAAAACGGTGTCCGTATTCACCTTGCCGGCTGATTCCTTGTAGGAAACAGCGAAATCAAAAATACCCCCTGAAAGGCTATGGCCGACCATGGGTTCAAGATAAGGGATGAACGGATCCAGGGGTTGTTCAAGAAGAGAGACGCTGAAGTCAGCGCCAAGGCTATCAGCAAAGAGGTTGATGGAGCCTTTGGCCTGTAAGGTGGCCTGGTCCTCATTAATGCCTGATATGTCGAGGGTGAGGGAGTTTTCTGGTCTGTTTGCCAGATCGGTAAATGAGCCCTGGATCGCTGACAGACTCTTCGAGAAGGGCGGATTCAATGTCTTGTCGCTGAAGTGCAGAGCACTGTTTTTCAGGGCTATTTTCTTGACAGCCATATTGCCCAGGGTTGTTGTCCCAGATCTCTCCGTGCTGAAAAAAAGTGAAGATAGAGAGTCCACCTCAGTAGAGAGCGTGGCAAAGAGTTCAAGGGCATCGAGATCCAGGCTGTCAATCTGGAGGGCAAAGGGATCAAGGTCAAGATGGATTTGCGGGGTTGACGCCTTTTTGATAGTGATAAGTTTTTCTTGAGTTGATTTTTTATGGGCCAGGAAATCGGTCAGGGAGGCACGGCCTCTAAAAGAAAGGTGGGGAAGGGAGAATGTGCCGCTGAAATCAATGGTGCCGTCTTGAACCACCGGCGCAAACCACTCCATCTGTTTGGCGGCAAAGATAGTGAGGGGAACATGTTGCATGGCAAGTTGAAAGGTGCCGGTCAGAGGCGCCAAGGAGAGATTGCCCTGTAGTTGGCATTTTCCTTTTTGGGGCAGGGTAAGATTTGCCTGTATCTCCCCTGGGCTATCCCCCTGCTTGCCAAAACCTGAAGCCTGCAAATCAAGGATCTTAACGGGCAGTTCCGGGTTCTTCTGGAAGGAGAAATCGCGGAGCAGCAGGGTGCCATTCGTGACCTCCAGCTTGGCAAAGGATTCTGAGCCCTTCTTCGTCCGTTGCGAAAATAAGCTTGCCAAGAAACGCGTGTCAGTGGGAGAGAAATGACCCAGGAGACCTGACAGGGTCGTATTGCCCAGGAAAATTTGAGAAGAATCGGCGGCCAAGGTCACATCAGTGAAGAGTCCTTGGTCAATATGAAGCCATTCCTTCCCCTGGTAATATATATCAAGGTTAGTGGCAGAGCCCTTGAGTTTGCTTAAGGTAAATATGCTATTTTTCGGGTCATGCAAGTTGAGCTTCAGGCTGGCTTCAGCCTTAGTAATTATGCCGCTGCTGAGGGAGACACCGTGCTCGGACGGGAGATAGGAGTTGAGGGCCGCCACGGGGAGATTGTGGAGTATGAGGAGTCCATCGACCTTCCCTTTGCTCAGGGCAACATTTCCCTGGCTGGCGATTCGTGTCTTGCGGCTGGTTACACAGTTGAGGGCATAGGCATGGACGCTATCATCCTTGTCGCCCCGATCCATACTGAGGTTAATATCGTTAAAGATCGCCCCGAATCCTCCTGGCACCTTTTGGTCAATATAAGAGAGACGACCGTTTGTGACGACAAGGGTTTCAATGGTGACTGTCGAGTCTGAATGGGTGGCTTTTGCAACTTCAGCGCCTGGGAAAATATAGGTGCCATCCTTATGTCTCTGTAATTGGATCTCAGGTTGGTCAAGGATGAGTTTGCTGATGGTCAGTTGGGAGAGTATGGGGTCAAAGCGTAAGAAAAAACTGGCGGTGGCAATTTTGTTTTCACCTTTTTCAGGGGTGTGAAGCCAGATCTCACGGGCAATACCTGAGCCGCTTATCTCGAAATGATATGTCTTGTCAGGGGATATTCGGTAGTCAACAAGGATTTCTACATCTGCCTCCCCCTTGGTAACCAGTCCCGGGAAAGGCTGCGGCAGGTAATCAAGATAGTCGGCAAGATTAATTTTTTCCAGGGTAAAGGTGAGACGGGTGTTTTGGCCGGATGCTGAGCTTTCGCTTTGTCCCCCCACCGAAACCGGGCTGCCGTCAATAATGGCTGAAAAATGGGGGGATATGGGCGTGGAATTGTTGTCGCGCTTGGGCAGAGAAAAACTGATTTCCTCAAGAGTATGCTGGGTATCTGATGCCTGATCTGTAAAGATCAGGCGGCTGTCGGTAAGATTGATATCCCCGGTCTGCACAAGCTCGGCAAGGTAGCCGACATTAAAGGCCGTTTCAGCTGAAGTTAGTTGGGTCAGCAGAGTTGTGAGGTTAAAGCGCCCATCTTTCTGCCGGGTTAGATGGATAAAAACACTGTTGGCGCGGATGGCTGTAATCAACCCCGCCTGTTTCAGGAAAAAAGAGGGGTTGATTCTGCCTTCCATTCTGCCGAAGGAGAGTACCGGGTCAACCTTGTCATCGGTGACAGCGAGGTCCGAACCAATAATGCCATTCTTGAGGGTAATATGAAGGGTGTACGGATTTACCTTTGCAGAGCCGATGGTCACCGGCCTGTTAAGTTTTTTGGCAAGAAAGGCCGGTAAGGTTGTTTTGAGAAGGTAGGGGGCGAGAAAAAAGCCGGCCAGTGAATAGAGGCCAAGGAGCAGGGCCAAAAAAAGCAGAATTTTTTTCAACGGACCCGGGGCATGGTTGGGCAGCATCCGCCGATCGGCTCCTCCCGGACCAGGGGGTAAAGAACTCTGGCCTGATTTTCTCTTCTGGTCGATTGTTTCAGAATGGCCAATGCCTTCTTCAAGGGGGCTGGGGCCTGAAATGTCTATTTCTGGAAGACGAATCTTGCCAGGAGAGGTGTGGGGGGAAGAACCCATGTTGAGGTCATTAGTCATGGCTTTATATAAACGCCCTTGTTGGGCGAGTTAACAGAGAAAAAGGCTGCCGGGAAGAGAGCATGCTCGATCTTCTGTAGTATTCAAAAAAAGGAGAGCCTGGGGCAAGATACTCGCAAGGTATTTGGGGGACCAGAAAGCAGATCCTGAGAATCTCCCCGTGGAAAAAGGGCTCGTTTACGATGACACTCTATGCTAATCTGTCTGAGACTTGAAAGCAACAGCATAAATTCTTTTGCGGCCCTTGTGTAGCAAGGAAAAAGCGTTGATTAGGTTGCCGAAAATATAAGGGAAAAAAATATGGTGGTTCTGTCTTATCTTCGCGGATTGGTAACGGTTTTTTTTGCGGTTCTTATTACGCCTATTTCAAGTGTACAGGCCCTACTCTATCTCCTTGTCTTTCGTACCACCGAACAGAGGGCGCAAGTGGCGCCGCGTATCTGGGCCAGAATGATTTTGGCTGTCAGTGGCGTTAAGGTAAGGGTGGAAGGTATGGAGAAACTCGAATCTGGGAAGTCCTATATCTTTGCGGCCAACCATCAAAGTCAGTTTGATATCTTTTGTTTACAGGGTTATTTTAACTGGGATTTCCGCTGGTTGGCCAAGAAAGAGCTTTTTAAGATTCCTATTTTCGGACCGGCCCTGCGGCGAAGCGGCAATATTCCGGTGGATCGGGCCAGTGGTCGTGAGGCCATGCGGAGTTTGACAGAAGCTGCCGAACGGATCAGAAATGGTTGCTCTGTTGTTATTTTCCCCGAGGGAACAAGGAGCGCCGACGGTTCGCTGCAGGCCTTCAAGGTTGGAGGCATGGTGATCGCCATCAAGGCCGGCGTTGGGGTAGTGCCCATGGCAATCTGTGGGAGCCGACGGGTGTTGCCAAAGGGCAAGGTGCTGCCCCGTTCGGGAGAGGTGGTGATTCGACTTGGTGAGCCTGTTGATGCCAGTGCCTATAGCATGAAAGAAAAACAGGAATTGGCGGATCATCTCCGCTCGCAGGTGGCGGATCTCCTGGAGCAGGAATGTAGCCCAAGGCCATCTTGACTAATAGCTCTTTTTCCCCGGCGACGAATTCTACCTGTTCAAGACACCTCGTCCCTATGACTCATGACAGGGGGACGTCCAGCTCAGGGTGCCCTTGTCAGAGTCCATCACAACCTGGCTGCCAATAGGCATTACCAGATTCTGCTGGCCATGACCCACCGGGAAATTTCCCCACAGCGGCATATCTTGATCCTTTGTCAGTTCCGCAACCCGCTGCCATATCATCTCTTGCTCACCACAGTTGCTGAACGTGCCCAGAATGAGGCCTCTGATATTGCTTAAAGAGCCAGCCAGGGCAAGTTGGGTGAGAAGTCGGTCGATGCGGTACGGGGCCTCGCCCACGTCTTCCAGGAAAAGAATTTTGTCCTGCCAATGCGGGTGAAAGGGGGTGGCCAGGAGATGGGTCAGGGTGGCAAGATTACCGCCGACCAGCATTCCTTGGGCCTTGCCTGATCTGATTATTTCTAGTTTCCCTGCTCTGATGGGGGGAGGGAGCGGCCGGGTCAGGCTCTGAAGCATCACCTCCAGGGAGTGTTTGTCTGATCGGGCCAAGGTGGTCAGGTTGGGGCCGTGAAAGGTGATGAGTCCTGTTTTGGCGGTGATAACGTTTAAGAGGGCGCTGATATCGCTAAAGCCAATAAGTGTCTTCGGGGTCTCTCTGATGATGTCATAGTCCAGCTGGTCAAGAATGCGCAAGGTGCCATAGCCACCGCGGATCGCCATGATCGCTTTGACCTCTGGATCCTTCCACAGGCCATGAAAGATGTCCAGCCTCTCTTGGTCAGAACCGGCCAAAAAGGGCAGGGATGCCCGGGGGGTGAGGGTCTTGGTTTGAAAGCCAAACTCACGGAGGATTGCCGCTCCCTTGTGGAAATCCTCATCTTGGTGAGGGCCGGCCAGGGGCGCCAGGCCAATGACATCGTTGGCCTTCAGGGCCGGCGGCAGGAGAGGGGTATTAACGGTTGCGTTCATAAATAAGGCGGAGACCCTCCAGGGTCAGTTCCGGATCGACATGTTTGATGCTTGGGGCAAAGGGGGCAACCAGGGCAGCCATACCGCCGGTGGCAATGACCAGGGGGGGGGTTGGGAATTCCTGGCCCAGGCGGGTGGTAATGCCCTCAACCAACCCCCCATAACCAAATAATACCCCAGACTTGATGGCGTCGCTGGTATTGGTGGCAATGGCCGTTCTTGGTGGGGTGGATATATCCACCTTGGGGAGTTTGGCCGTCTGGGAGCTCAAGGCCTCCAGGGAAATTCCCATCCCCGGGGCAATGGCGCCACCGAGATATTCTCCCTTGCCGGATACGCAGTCAAAGGTGATGGCTGTGCCAAAGTCGGCAATAATCAGGGCCTGCTGATATTTATGAAAACCAGCCAGGGCATTGATGATTCTGTCGGCCCCCACCTCGGCGGGATTATCGGTTAAGATAACAACACCGGTTATAACAGCGGTATCACCGATGATGAGAGGGTTGAGGGTGAGGTGGTCATGGCCAACGCTCCGCCAGGCCACTTTTAAGGCCGGGACTACGGAGCCAACCACCATGTTGCTAATTTCAGCAAGGGTGAGGCCTTTAAGATGTAACAGCGATTGCAGGATGGTCGCCAGCTCATCGGCGGTGGCATGCCGGTCTGTTTTGATCCGAAAATGGCAGAAAAGTTCGCTGTCACGGTGAAGGCCAAGAACTGTTTGGCTATTGCCTATGTCAATGGTCAGAAGCATGTTTGGAAATTTTGGTGATCAGTTTAGTTGTACTTTCAGGTGATTATATGGAAAAATGTACTACAAAGAGTACGCTATCTTTTCCCCACAGGCCAGTGCATTTATCTCTCTTCCCTTTAACGTTATCAGAATGTTTTTGCAATGGGCACACCTCTCTATAAAATACTCATCGTTGACGATGAACCCCTTGAACAGCATTTGATCGCTGAGATTCTTGAGGAGAGTGGACTGTATGAAGTTGGGATGGCCTCTTCAGGGGAAGAGGCCTTACTTGCGCTTGGTGATTTCGACCCTGACATTATTCTTCTTGATATTGAGATGGTCGGCATGGACGGTTATGCTGTCTGCCGGGAAATAAGGGGCAAAGACAAGTATCGATTTACTAAGATTATCATGGTGTCTGGCCACGCCCAGGTGAATGAGAGACTGCATGGATATGCGGTGGGGGCTGATGATTATATTACCAAGCCCTTCGATGTGCAGGAATTTCTGGCGAAGATCAAGGTCTATACCCGTCTCAAGCACCAGGAGGAGGTTGATCAGGTCAAGGGAGACCTGCTTACCCTGCTCACCCATGAAACCATGACGCCGATCAATGGTATTCTGGGTTGTAGTGAAATCCTTCTTGCTGATCCTGATCTGGGAGCGGGCCATCGCGAGCTTGTGGCGATGATTGACGGGGCAGGAAAAGAACTCAATCGGTTTTTGCAAAATGCTATCCTCCTCAGCAAGCTCAAGGCCGGATTGGTGCTGACCATGAGTCTTGAACCGGTGCTGAGCCTGGTGGAAAATGTGGTCGCTGAGTGCGCTATGTGCTATGAGGACAAGGAGATTCAGTGTTCACTGCGTGGCAGTAGCAAATTGCAATTTGAAGCTGATTGGTCACTTTTGCGCTATGCCTTGGTATCGATTATCGGTAATGCTATGAAGTTTTCTCCCCCAGGTGGTCGGGTGAGCGTGGATGTCAGCCAGGAGAAAAAAATCTGCCGGATTACTATCGATGATCAAGGCTGTGGGGTTGACCGGGCCAGAAAGGCGGGCATTTTCGCGGAATTTTCCATCTTTGACCTGAGCCATCACACCCGCGGTCAGGGCCTCAGTATGGCCATCTGTCATCGTATATGCAGCCGGCATGGCGGCGATATTGTTATCCTTGATAACCCTCTTGGTGTTGGCAGCCGCTTTATTATGACAATTCCTATGGGGAGTGAGTAAGCAATGGAAAAAGAATATGTCCAGGTGGTGACAACTCTGGCCAGCAAAGAAGATGCGGATAGGCTGGCGCAGCTCCTCGTCGAGCAAAGACTGGCAGGTTGCGTTCAGGTGAGTGGCCCTGTCACCAGTTTTTATCATTGGCAGGGGAAGCTGGAAAAGGATCAGGAGTATCAATTGCAGATCAAAAGCCGGCGTGACCTCTATCAGATGTTGGCGACAGTGATCACGAAGAATCACCCCTATGAGACCCCGGAGATTCTGGCTTTGCCCATTGTCGCAGGCAGCGCAGACTATCTCAGCTGGCTTGACAAGGAGCTTCGAGTGTCCCCATGAGCGAGGAACGGCAAAAAAGAGGGCGTCGCCGCCAGAAAAGCTACCAATGCCACTGCTGCAAAAAAGAAATGCCGTACTGTTTTAACTGCCCTTGTGGGTTCCAGATCTGTGAACCCTGCTTTCAGGAAAATATATGGGGGATTTCCAATGGCCCCACCTGGGTGTGCCCGGATTGCGGCCGGATCAGGATGACCTACTGAAGTTGGCATTTCGCACAGGGGATACTGAATAATGAAGGGTGGCAGTTGTCTGCTTGGCCAGGCCCCTTCCTTCGACAATGAGCGTTCAGCATTCTGCTGTGTGCTGGGCCGGCTCTGCGTGGCATGACGGTAGTTTCGGTCCTTATTCTTTTTCAGAATCCAGCCACTTGTAATGCAGCAAAGGCCCCAGTCCGTGGCCTATTTTTATTTTCTTGCTGCGTTCCAAGAGGGTACCTACATAGCAAACGGCTGCATTGAAGGCCTTGAGGTAGCTCTCTTCGTGGGCATGATAGGCGGCAAAGGCACTGGCAAAGGTACAGCCGGTTCCATGACTGTTGGTTGTCCGGTGCCGGGGGTGGCGAACACAGGTGGTCTGTATGGTTTGGTGGGGACCGGTTTTCTCAAGGAGGATGTCGACAACCTCCTTACCCTCTTCATGGAGATGTCCGCCCTTGATACACAGCGCCCTGATATTGGCATAGCTCGCCAGGAGAATCTGCCCCGCCTCCTTAGCCTCTGCCTCATTGCTAACCGGCAGTTGGCTGAGGCTGGATAGTTCAGAAATATTAGGGGTAAGGACTGATACCCTGGCTAGCAGCGGAGCCAATGCCGAGGCAGAATTGCCCTGAAGAAGTGACTGGCCTGCCGAAGATTTCAATACCGGGTCGAAAATGATCTCGCCGGCAAAATTGTTGAGGATTTCGGCCAGGGTGGCAATGATCTCGGCGCTTGCCGTCATGCCAATTTTGATATGGCTGGGCGGCATGTCGCTTAACACCGCTGCTATTTGGTCGGCAACGAGCTGCGGGGAGAGGGGGTGACAATGGCTGACGCCCAAGCTGTTTTGGCAGGTGATGGCCGTGATGGCTGCTTCCCCATAGCAGCCAAGGGTGGTAATGGTTTTCAGGTCAGCCTGGATGCCGGCCCCTCCGGAAGGATCAGAGCCGGCAATGGTTAATATCACCTTCATTGACTTAGGGGCGAGCCAGCAGCGGCAGCAGTGGGATCTGCTGATTTCGTAATGTTTTTCAGGGTGATATTATAGGTCAAGGTGTGGCCGGCCAAGGGGTGATTATAGTCCAGGGTTACAGAGGTGTCTGCTAATTCGATGACAGTGGCAGGCACCTTGTGGATGTTGCCTTCCTTTTCCACATTCAGGTGGAGAATCTGGCCAATCTTGAGTTCAGCCTTGTCGCCGAAAACACTTTTATCGATGGTCTGCAGTAATTCTTTCTGGCGTTCGCCATAGCCTTCTTTTGGTTGGAGGACAATATCAGTGCTCTCACCAACGGACATGCCTACAACAGCTAGTTCAAAGGCAGGCATAACGCTGCCGGCGCCAATGGTAAAATCGAGGGGGCCAATTTCGGCAGTGGACTCAAACACATCACCGTTCTCAAGAATTCCTTGGTACTCAATGGAAACAAGGTCCCCGGGTTTAGCTCTTTTCATAACAAACTCCTTCACTGAAAAAGATTCTTTACGATATAAATGGTGAAGATGGACTTGCAGGGTATGCGAAGAGCCATCAATTTTTTTACAAATTAGAAGAACGTCAAGAAAATAACACAGAAGCCAGTCTGGTCAAGGCGCAAAGTGTCTCGGGGCTGAAAAGAGAAGGCAAAGCCTCTTTCAGAGGGGGCAGAAACCCTGAAAAGATTGAAATAAGGGGTGGAATTATGTAGGGGGCACTGGATTATTTTTCAAGTTTCTGGCGATATTTGCCAAGGGCCTCGCTTTCTAGCTTAATTTTTTCTAAAAGGCGCCCTAGGGCCATCACTTTTTGTGGTTGTTCGTCATCGGTCTCTGCTTGCTTTGGTCTGTATTTTAAAAAGACCTTTGCAAGAATTGTTGCGTAGGTCACGATGCATTTCTTGGTGATGTCAACAAGTTCATCATGGGGAAAGGGGCGTTTGTAGTCAGTGAAAAATTTATCGATGAAGGTGCTTATTTCAGTGTTGTCTTGCGCCTCCTGCTTAAAAAAGAAGGAACAGGTGTGGATCGCCTCGGTAATTTTTTTCTCAAGATCCTCCGTGGAAATAAAGGCATTGACACCCATGGAAAAAAGTAACATCCGCACAAAGCGCCACAGGCCTTTGAGGCCGGTAAAATATTTGCGACTGCGAGCGGCCGCCAGGGTCTGGGGGTTGAGCAGGCCATTTTTTTTATCAACCTGGATTTCAAGATAGGGGATAAAGTTGGTCGTCAGCATATGGTGAAATGTTTCCACTGAAAAAAGAAGACGGTTGGCCTTCTGGATATCCTCCAGCAGAAACTTCTTGTGGGTGAAGGCTTGCACGCATTTACTGGCCGCGTCGGTCTGCCCTTGAATCTCAAGGAGAAGTTCGGTAAGGGGTTGGGCCTTGAGACGATCTAAATTTGCCTGGAAGGACTGGATATAGTCCATCTCTGTTTGGAAATAATCGCTGACAAAATTGATAAAAAGTCTGACCTGCCGGCAGCCTTCCAGGCAGATGTTGAGCTGTTGGCCAAGAAAGGAGGATGCCATGGCTGGCAGGGCAGGGATTGCTGTTTGCTCAATGATTTTCTGAAGC
>JBFFNX010000082.1:0-11991 GCA_041562995.1 Desulfurivibrionaceae bacterium | reverse complement strand
AGGATCCGCCATGAAGATAAAGCGTTCACACGGCACGGGACAAACCCCCTCGGCCGGCAAGGCCAAAGAGAGCGGCCAATCCAGCACATTGGATTTTCGCCACCTGCTCCAATCCCATATGCAAGGGGTGCTGGATGTAAACGAGACGGCCCCGGTTACCGAAGTCCAGGAACGGGAACAGGGCAGTCCTGAACTCCGACTGCAGGGGGTACAACTGACAGAGGCCTCCATTGTTTCCCTGGAATCCTTTGCCAAGGCCCTTGAGGATATCAACCTTGACAGCAAGGATCTCGAACCCTTTATTGCCGCCCTGGAAGAAGAAAACCAAGGTCTCCTTGACATCAGGGCCCAGCTTCCCGATGATGACCCGCTGGCCAAACTCATCGAGCAGGTCGCCGCTGCCACCTACCTGGAAACGGCAAAATACCGACGCGGCGATTACGACAAGTAACCCCAGCAGCCCCATGACCCATTTTCCCATCTTGAAAAGTAACAGAGCAGGCCAAGAAAATCATGCTCTTGCTTTATCAGATAAATACTTAAAAGCAGTGGACATAATAACTCTTCGACAAGCCCAGAGACCGGCTTCAGCTGGCTCGAAGATAAGTTTCTAAGCCTGGCGAAGGATTCTCATCATGAAAGAACGTTTACAAAAAATATTGGCCCAGGCCGGTGTCTGTTCCCGCCGGGCTGCTGAAGAGTTGATCCGCACCGGCCAGGTTACCGTTGATGGCGAGGTGGTTACCGAGATGGGCCTCAAGGTTGACTCAAAAACCCAGAAAATCGTGGCAAAGGGCCAACCTATCGGGTTTTCAGAAAAAAAGGTGTATGTCCTGCTTAATAAGCCGGAGGGCTTTGTCACCACCCTGGATGACCCCCAGGGGCGCCCCATTGTCACCTCCCTGGTGAAAAAAATACCGGAACGCCTCTTTCCCGTGGGCCGCCTCGATTTTGAAAGCAAGGGGGCCTTGATCCTCACCAACGATGGGGACCTGGCCCAACGGGTTCAGCATCCGAGTTTTGAGGTAAATAAAACCTATGTGGCCAGAGTGACCGGCAAGCCAACCGCGGCGGAGCTCGCCCAGCTCGAAAATGGCGTAGAGATAGAAGGCCAGCTCACGGCACCGGCCACCCTCAAGGTCCGCAAATCCACCCCCAAAGAGTCTGTGATAGAAATCACCATCCACGAAGGAAGAAAACGGCAGATCCGTAAAATGTTTACAGCCATTGGCCACCATGTTAATGAGCTGACCCGTATCGCCTATGGCAATCTCAAGCTTGGCTCGCTCAGCCCAGGGAAATTTCGCTATCTGTCCCAAGCGGATATTGCTCGCATTTTCAAAAAAGAGAAAAAGGCATCTCCGGCCCGGAGCCGCGGGGCTCTCAAGGGCCAGCGGCCAGCCCCAAAAAAGAGAAAAAACCCGGGCAAATAGCTCATATATACGGCTTTTTCATCTTCTCGCCCCATAGCAGTTCCAGGAAAAACCTTTTAATTTCAATACGTTGCGCAGAGACACTCCATGTCCCCACCTAACCCTCTGTTATCTGGTCTTTCTCACCTAATATTTTCAGCTTTACTTTCAAATATCGGTCATTATACAATCAAAATTGTCCGGGGAAATCAGTCCCCTATGCCGATGAAGCCATGTTGCGTATGTACAATGCCGTATGTACCATCATTGCTTGATTATCCGTTTTGCAGGAGAACAGCATGAACAAGTCTGAATTGATTGAGGCGGTTGCCCAAGAGATGCACATGACCCCCAGAGAGGCGAGCGATGTTGTCAGCACCATTCTGGACTCCATGTGCGACACCCTGGTGCAGGGAAACACTATTGAGATACGGGGCTTCGGCAGTTTCGTGATAAAGGATTATGAATCCTACCTTGGCAGAAATCCAAAAACAGGGGAAAAAATCAAGGTACCCCCAAAACGCCTACCCTTCTTCAAGGTCGGCAAGGAACTGCGCGAAAAGGTCAATTCCAAGCTCAAATACGGTTCCGCCTGATCTGACCGTTATCTATATTTCCGCAAGAAAGCCCTAATAGCTTTGGCTATCAGGGCTTTCTTGCGTTTCATCTGTAATAGATCCAGGGACTACATTCAATTTCCCCGATTATCCATCCTTGCCTCTCACAAAGGAGTCACCATGAAGACCATTATCCTCTGCCTTTTTCTGGTTATAGGCTGTACCGCCTGCAGTGACAATCAACAGGAGAAGATTGACGACTTCAACAAAGAAAACGCGAAAAAAGGCACCGATTATATCCAGAAACCAATTGACCAGGCCAACGAAGTTCGGGAAATGGCAGAGGATAAATATAAGGATCTTGAAAAAGATCTCAATTAAGCGATTGACGTCTTGTCAGCACAAAGTTGCAACGCATGTCAATGTCTGAAAAATCGGGCAAGATGGGAAAAAGGTGTTGAGCTGCAACAGCGAAGCGTTGCCGGAAAAAAACAAAGGCCTGATGGATTTCTCCATCAGGCCTTCTATATAAACGCTTAAAAAAAGCGGTGGGATCTGGCTCCTCGGGAGGGATTCGAACCCCCGACAAGGTGATTAACAGTCACCCGCTCTACCAACTGAGCTACCGAGGAACGGAAAGTCAGAATGTGCTTATTTACACCATCGCTTGTGGTGCGTCAACACCTTGGCTGGCCGTAGCACAAAAAAAATGGCATTTTCGCCTTACCCGACCAAATGGCCGTGGGTAAGGCTCAATGCACAATATATAAAAACAACCGGCAAGAAGCAGGTTGGCAGGAAGCAAAACAACAGCCTCAAAACTTTATAACCTGCTGTAGTATCGTTCTTCCTTTATAGAGGGAAAGAATGTTGACCCCCCTGCCCCATGGTGTATAAAAAGGGGGCACTACTGCACAGGTGAGGGCTCTTTAATCTGTTCATTCCTTCCCTGCAATATTTTTTTCATTGCTTGCCCCTCATAACTTTTTTTAGGTGTCAATGCTCCCCCAGGCTCATTAATGCTCACTTCCCAATCTCCCTTTATCTATCGCGACACCTCATGGCTGGTGGTCCATAAACCAAGCGGCATCTCCAGCCATGCTGCCCACCCCGGTGATCTCGGCCTTGCCGAGTGGCTGGAGCTGCACCATGATCTCCGGGTCCATCTCTGTTCCCGGCTTGACAAGGAGACCAGCGGCCTAATCCTCTTGGCCCTTGACAGCGCAGCATCCAACCGGGCCCAAATCATCCACGAACAGGATCAGGCCAGAAAAACGTATTTTTTCATCTCAGATCAAAATGGGCCTGCCACGCCGAACTGGACGTGCGACGACGCCCTGGATGGCAAGACCTGTTCAACGTCTTTTCAGCGTATCAGATCGGCAAACGGCTTCAGCCTGTTGCGGGCCGAAATCAGCCGGGGTCGGAAACATCAGATCCGTCGGCACGCCGCTGCCGCAGGACTGCCTATCCTTGGCGACACCCTCTACGGCGGTACGTCCTTTTCCCGTCTCTGCCTGCACTGCACAGAACTTGTTTGGCCCGAACTGCCGACACCGTTGACCACCGAGTTACCCAAGGCTTTTTCTCAGCTCTTGGCTGGGGGGGACAGGCTCTTGGTTGAGGCCACGGTGGCCTGGGAGCGCCGCCTTCCCCTGCTAAGCTCCATCACCAATGCCATGCGCCTCGTCCATCGTGGCGAAGTGCAGAGCCAGCCCTTTAGTATTGATCTCTTTGACCGTTATCTCTGTGTCACCGGCTATGATGAGAATCTGCCCTCGGAGAAGCTGCGCACCTCTCTCTCGGCGATCCTGGCAAGCCTCTGTCAGGAGCTTGGCTGCCTGGGTGGGGTGATCCGGACCAATAGACGAGACCCCCATCACCGTAAGCTCTTTAGCGACATTGTCAGCTGGGGAGTGGAGGCGCCGCCATCCTTCTGGGTCAAGGAACACGGCCTGCGCTTTCAGGTGGCCTTAAACGATGCCCAACATGTCGGCCTTTTCCTTGATCAGCGGGACTCCCGGCGCCGGGTCTGGAAGCTGGCCCAGGGCAAAAGAATTGCCAATCTCTTTGCCTTTACCTGTTCCTTTTCCGTCTTTGCCGTGCAGGCCGGGGCCGAGATTGTTTTTTCGGTAGATCTGGCTGCCGGCTCCCTTGACCGTGGCAAGGCCAATTTGAGTGCCAATAGCCAGGAGCCGGGCGACCGCGGCAAGTTCATCAAGGAGGATGTCCGCAAATGGCTGGCCCGTCAGCTCCGTAACAAGGAGAAGAATCCAGCCACCTTTGCCCTATGGGATATTATAATCTGTGATCCACCCGTTTTTGCTTCAGCTGGCAAAGGCGCCAGTTTTTCAGTGGAAAAGGAGTGGTCTGAGCTTGGCCGGCAGGTAGCGGCCCTTTTAGCCCCTGGCGGCCTGGCCCTCTTTGCCAATAACCACAGCGCTGGAAATTCCAAAAAGTACCTGCACGACCTGCAGGATTCCTTTCAAACGGTGACCCCATTGCGCCCGCCCTTTGATTTTCCCGGCCTTGCCGGCCAGCCTGAACATGTCCGCATCTTCTGGTGCGAGGTGTAAAGGAGAACTGGCCTTTCCCGGCCTATAAAGGCTTAAATGAGTATTCGTATGACAACAACAAAAAAGGAGGTTCCATGAAGCCTAGTACTGACACCCACAGCAGGACCATCGGTTATATCCTGTGGATTTTTGGTTTTACCGGCTCCCATCGCTTTTATTATGGCAAACCTGTTTCCGGGACCGTCTATCTGCTGACCTTGGGCCTGCTGGGCATTGGCTGGCTCATTGACCTGTTTTTGATTCCGGCCATGGACCGGGAGGCGGATTTACGCTTTGAGGCTGGAGAAGTGGACTATACGGTGGCCTGGATCCTCCTCACCTTCTTAGGGATCTTCGGTATCCACCGTATGTATATGGGGAAATGGCTGACCGGTATTCTTTATCTCTTTACCGGTGCTCTTCTTGGTTTTGGCTATCTCTACGATTTCTGGACATTAAACGGCCAGATCTCAGAGATTAACTGCCAGGCAGGGTAATTCTGATCCCGGATTTAGACCTTTTTTCTTGCGGAGCAGGCTCCTCTTTCGGCTCTTCGACTACCTTGCCCTCCGGGTCAAGCTCATCAAGGAGCGCAATCCACTCAGCCGGGGCCGAAAGAATCTCAAAGCCAACCACCTTGTAGATCCCCTCATCGCTGGACCAGGTGGCCCGGATGGCAAACTTATAGTTTTTTGTTTTGCTGCTGATAACAGCCGTACATTCAGGGGACTTAGAGTTAAATTTAGCGGGAATGTCCGTCATCTTAAAACCGGTCCTGGAAATATTCTCGACCCTGCCCTCAAAGACAAAATTTCCGTCCGACATGGTGGCCGTCATGGCAACGCCAACCCTTTTTTCCCTTTTATCCATTGATAGCTCCTGTACTTTTTATAGGGGCTCTTGGCTGTCAAAAACTGAAAAATTCTTCAGGCAACGACTCCCCTCTCGATAGTGTAAGTGTTTTATTCGAGATCCTGCAGACCGCTGAACTCCTTGCCTGCACAGTCCGGGCAAAAACTATGGGTAAACCCTGCGCCGGGGTGGGTTTGAATGAATTTCTCCACCTGCTGCCAATAGCCCGCATCATCACGGGCCTTCTTGCATTTGGCACAGATGGGCAGGATAACGGACATCTGCCGTATTTCATCAAAGGCAGCTCGAAGTTGCCGGTTTTTGCTCTCCACCTCCTTACGCAAGCGGGCCAGGTGAAGATGCGTTTTGACCCGGGCCACAACCTCTTCATGCTGAAAGGGCTTCGTGACATAATCGACACCGCCCACCTCAAAACCCTTAACCTTATCCGCCAGGTTAGTCAACGCGGTGACAAAGATGACGGGAATATCTGCCGTGTCCTCATGATCCTTGAGAAGACGGCAGGTCTCATAACCGTCCAGGACTGGCATCATAATATCCATCAGAATTATATCGGGCGGGGTCTCCTTGATCAGCGCCAGGGCCTCCTCGCCGCCACTGGCGACCACCACACTAAACCCGGAACGCTCCAGAAACTTAAGGAGCAGTTTGAGGCTGACCGGCTCATCATCGACGGCCAGAATAACTCCCGCTGGTTGTTTTGCCAACATACCTTAACTTGGCTCCATCCGAATTTGTCTTTTTACGATGCTATCACAGCAGAGGCAATCTGCCAAATAGAACGTCGCCGCTGCTGTTTGCCACCGCCTGATTTTTTTTAGGCAGAGCTGGTACCCAGAAGTCTCCGCACGGTCTGGGCGAGGGTTTTCGGGGTCAGCGGCTTTTGGAGAAAGTGGACATCGTCCTGCAGAATGCCGTGTCTGACCACGGCATCATCGGTATATCCGGACATAAAGAGGACCTTGATATCGGGCCGCAACTTCAGAACCTTGCGAGCCAGTTCAGCGCCGTTCATTTTCGGCATCACCACATCGGTTAGAAGCAGCTCTATACGGCCATGGTAGCGCTTAAAGGTCTGCATGGCCTCTTCACCGTCTGCGGCCTCAAGGACCGAGTACCCCAGAGAGGTGAGGATTTCAACAATCATGGTCCGCACCACCTCGTCATCCTCAACCAGGAGGATGGTTTCCGTACCCATAATCATATCCTGCTTCTCAGCTGCCGCCACGGGCGTCGTTAGAGCGTCCTTAAGCCGGGGGAGATAGATTTTAAAGGTGGTGCCCTGACCAGGCTCACTGTAGACCAGAATCTCGCCCATATTTTGTTTGATAATGCCATAGACCGTCGCCAGCCCCAGCCCCGTACCCTTACCCTTCTCCTTAGTGGTGAAAAAGGGTTCAAAGATCTTGGCGAGGGTGTCCTTGTCCATGCCCTGGCCGTTATCGGAGATGGCGAGCAGGACATACTCCCCCTCAGCGATCTCATAATGCCTTTCCACGTAGGCCTGGTCCAGGATGACATTCTTGGCCTCGAAAGTGAGCTTGCCACCCTGGGGCATGGCATCCCGGGCATTGACGGCCAGATTGATCAACACCTGCTCAAACTGGGTCTGATCGGCGTGGACATGCCACAGATCAGGACCAACAACCATGTTAATGTCTATATCCTCGCCCAGAATACGCGCCAGCATCTTTTTGATGCCCCGCAGGGATTGGTCAACATCGATACTTTGCGGATGAATGATCTGCTTGCGGCTGAAGGCGAGGAGCTGCTGGGTCAGCCGAGAGGCCCGCTGACCAGACTCAAGAATTGTCTTAATCTTACTCCGGAAGGGATTGTCATCCTCCATCTTCATAAGGCACATTTCGGCATAGCCGTTAATGGCACTGAGAATATTGTTGAAATCGTGGGCCACGCCGCCGGCCAGGGTACCCACCGCTTCCATCTTCTGGGAAAATATGAGCTGGTTAGCGAGGCTGTCGCGCTCCTCTTCGGCCTGCTTCTTTGCACTAATATCACGGACAAATTCCACTACCTGGATGACCTCACCCCTTTCATCGTGGACCGGGTAGGCAAAGACCTCCAGCCATTGCCCGGAATCATCAGCCATCTGCCCCCGCATCTCGCAGCGTTGCAGAACGCCCTGACTGAAGGCATCACGACTGGGGCACACCTCACAGGGAGACTGGCGATTATGATAGACCTCATAACATTTCTTGCCCACCAGAGGCCGCTTGTCCTTATACCACTCTTCGATACATAAATTTGCTTCAAGAATAATGTAATTACTATCATGAACAGAGATACCATCCTGGATACCGTTGAGAATACCTTTCAAAAACCTGCCGTTCTGACGCAGCTCCTGATCCGATTCAATGAGGATCTGGGCCAAGGTTTCCAGCTCCCGCCCAAGCTCTTTGACCTCGGCAGGAAAAGTCCAGCCCAGCCGCATGGGCTCTTTGTTTTCAACAAGACGGGTAAGGCCAGTGATCAGTTGCCGGCGCATCTTTTCGGTTTTGCCGGCAAAGGTCATTGCCAAAAAAAGAATCAAGGCGAAGAGAAGGACGAGGATTATGGCAAGACGCATCCGAAATTTATTGAGCCAGCCCTCCAGCTCACCGGTTGGCATGGCATAGGCCAGCCAGACAATATGTTCCCGATGCGGGTCATCGATTATTTTGACAAAGGCGGTTTTCTGGCCATCCCGAGAGGGCAAAAGGAGATGGGATTTGGCAGGGACGACAGAGAGGAGATCAGGAAACTCATCGCTGACCGGGGTGTGGGTATGAACATGGCTAACGGTATCACTATGGTTATGGCCCGGCTCATTACGATGAATGACCTTGCCAGTCCCGGAAACAATGAAGTCGTAGGGCAGGTTTTCGACAAAAGGGGCCAGGGAGATTTTCATAAAAATGGCGCCGCCATAAGCGCCGTCTCGAGTTTTCCCGGGGATACCCAGAACAACCCTGGGGAAATGGGAGTGCTCCTTCTTTTTATCAAATAACTCCTGCTCAACTTCGGCCGCAAAGACCCTGTCCACAGGAATGCTTTTGCTTTCCGCAAGCCACCTGGCAATAGCGTCAGCCGGCCAAATGTCGGACATGGGCTTATGGCCCAGGGCATCGTCACCGCTTAAAGCCCAGCTACCCACCACGTCTCCAGCCCCATTAACCATGATAACAGCCTGCACACCTGAGCCCAGAGGCAGCCAGCGCCGGAACATTTGCCCCAGGCGCTGGTTTATTTTTTGAGAATCAAAAAGGCGAACGGCACGATCAGAAAAAAGATCCGCGACGCCGGGCAGGGCGGTAATTGTGCGCAGATTTTCCTTGCGATGGTCAATGGCCTTTGCAAGTATGGCGACCTGATCATCAAGCTCGTGAATGCGCTCAAGTTCATTGAGCTGCTCAAGCTTGCCGGCCACCATGGGTAGATTGACAGAGACTGAACTCAGCAGAGGCAGAAGGCCTACGGAGAGGAGAGCAAGGGCGATAATGGTTTTCAGGCTTAAGCGCGCAAAAAATCGAGAGGACATAGAAGCCATTAAGGAGAGTTGACGTTTAACCGGATCAGCAACAGTTCCAGCAGATTTTTTATAAGGCTAGCATAGCAAATCGGGTTCTGGCAATTTGTTTAACCGTTTTGCTCTAACAATTTGTTATAAAAGACAAAAAACATGGATTCCCAACGACTACTTTCCTCATTTTCAATGTCCCGAACTCCCTCGCCCCCAAAAAGACTTCCTCTCCGTGCCGAGACTGAGCATTACAAAGCAGGCCTCTCTTTTGTCGCACGCTTCATTTTCCGAGGTGAAACGTGCCCTTCTTCTGGTTGCTTCATGCCGATTGATGACAGGGGAGCGACCATTTTGTAGCTTGGCCGACGATCAGCCTTACATAAATGTCAGCCGCAAACGATTAAAGATAGCCTCCTCCTGGTTTTTTTTTGCGCCGCCAAACCCTTGCCCGGCAGAGGATAGCATCATTCCTGCATTTTTTCTGGATCGTGGCATGTCTCTGGCAATAAACTTTTCCACCAGACAAGGAAGGTAGTCCTGCTCTACCGGTGGCCATCCTTGCCTCCAAAAACTAATAACCATCTCTCCCTCCCCCACGGCCCTGGAGGCCAAAATGGGCGGCATCCAGGGCCCTTTGTGGGGGATGATCCCCTGTGAGGCGTCAGCTTGCCAAGACTTATTGACACCACCCTGCGCGAAGGAGAACAGACCCCCGGTCTCCATCTCTCTGTCGCCACCAAGAAGCGTATCTTTGCGGGCCTGGTAGCAACCGGGGTTGATGAGATTGAACTGGGGGTAGCCACTGCAGCCAACACCGATCTTGCTGAGCTGGTCTGCTATGCCGGCACACATTTTCCCGGCCAGCCCTTTTCCCTCTGGTGTCGGTGCCGGGAGGAGGATATTTATTTTGCCGCAACCCTCCGACCCGAAGTCCTCTCCCTGTCCATTCCCGCCTCTGATCTTCATCTCACAAAGAAGCTTGGCAAGGATCGTTGCTGGGCCGGTGCCAAGGTGGTGGCCTCCATACGCCTCGCCCTTTCCCTGGGCATTAAGAAGGTGGCCCTGGGCCTGGAGGATGGCAGTCGAGCAGATCGTGCCTTCCTTCATGAACTTGCTGAACTCGCCAGGGAGGCGGGTGCCTTTCGGATCCGGCTTGCTGATACAGTGGGCATTGCCGATCCGGCCATGATTGCCGAGCTGGTGGAATTGCTGGCTGGCAGTGGCCTGGAGGTGGCGGTGCATTGCCATAATGATTTCGGGATGGCCACGGCCAACACCATCAGCGCCTTTGGCGCCGGGGCAAAATGGGGAGATGTCACCATTCTTGGCCTGGGAGAACGGGCCGGCAACAGCCGGCTCGAAGAGGTCATGGCCTATCTTGTCCTGCAAAGGGGGGAGGAGGGATACAAAATGACCGCGCTCATCATGCTCTGCCACCAGGTTGCCAAAGAAACAGGCCGGGTAATCGTGCCCCATCAGCCCCTGCTGGGTTCAGAGATCTTCACCTGTGAATCGGGCATCCATCAGCACGGCATCCTGGCCGATCCTAGCACCTATGAGCCTTTTGCCCCAGAACTGGTGGGAAAGAAAAGAAAATTCCTAACGGGGAAAGGCGTGGGCCGCCATGGCCTATCCGCGACCCTTGAGCGTCTGCAACTGCCAAAGCCCGATGACAACGATCTTTATCGTCTCTGGCAACGCATGCGCAGCCAGGCAGCGCAGCTTCATCGCCCCCTCCATGACCTGGAGATCCAGCAGTTGACCATGACCCTGACCAGCTCCGCCGAAAGTGTTGGCTAGCAGCCGCCAGGGCTTTTCCCTGCGGAACATCCGTGCTGACGCTCCCACTCCTAGGATTGGGCCGGGCTGTGGAGCAAGGCCACCGGAAAGCTACGGAGCAGGGAGGACACCATCAGCACATCCTGGTTGTCCTGGCGACTGGCGGTGTGGAGTTCACCGCTGAAGATATTGCGATAGCTGCGGGATTCGTCGCCAGAGGCGGGCAGACAGATACGGGTTGCGCCCCATACCGTCTCCGGGGCAGACAGATGCCAATCCTGACCGGCCAGGAGGGCGGCAAAAAAGCGGGGGGCAATGGCCACAAGCCGTTCACCACCCCAACTGCGGACGATGACGCACAGGTGCCTCTC
Organism: Desulfurivibrionaceae bacterium; assembly: GCA_041562995.1. Taxonomy (GTDB): domain Bacteria; phylum Desulfobacterota; class Desulfobulbia; order Desulfobulbales; family SURF-16; genus BM506. The sequence continues at coordinate 924 of JBFFNX010000082.1, read as the reverse complement.
GTTGTTGCCGACGATGGGCACCTCCTCGTAAGCGCCCTCGGCAAAGAGGGCCGGATGCCTTCTGCGAAAACGCAGGGTCTGGCTGGTGACCAGAAGTTTGGCCCGGCCATCCTCAAGGTTCTCCAGCATTGAGGCCAAGGCCGGCCCGGACTGGGCCTCCTCACCAAGTTGCTCAGCAAGCATCTTTCGGGGCCGGCTGAAATCAACCGGCCGGCGGTTGTCCGGATCAACCAGGCTGAAATTCCACAGTTCGTTGCCCTGATAGATGTCTGGTACCCCAGGGGACGTCAGCTTGAGAAGGAGCTGGGACAGGCTGTTGAGCAGACCGAGCCGGCTGATGCTCTGGCTAAAGCAGGTGAAATCTGCCAGAAAGCGGTTGGCTGAACCCGGGCGGAGCAGGGACTCGACAAAAGAGGCAACCGCTGTTTCGTAGCACGGCTCCGGATTGAGCCAGGAAGTGTGCACCTTGGCCTCCCGCACTGCCTTGAGCATATATGCAGCCATCCGCTCCTGATAGCGGCCCAGCTCCTGCTCTGTAGCGAGTCCGGGTATGGGGAAGGTGCCGACCAGGGTCTGGTAGAGCAGATACTCGTCGTTGCGGCTTGGCGCTGTGGCCCCGCTTACTTGTCGGGTATGGCGGCGGTTGAGTCGTTGCCAGCGTCTGACCCGCTTTTTCCAGAGGGTGGGGATCTCACTCAATACATTGATCCGGGCCCGGACATCTTCGCTGCGTTTGCTGTCATGGGTCGAGGTGGCGAGCATGGCATGGGGCCAGTTCTCCTGCCTGACCTTATTGACCTGGTGAAAGGTTGTCCTTGGGACACTGAAACGTTGCGGGTCACCACCAACCTCGTTTAATGAGATCAGACGGTAATCGCGGTAGAAGACGGTGTCCTCCTGGGCTTTGGCCATAACCGGGGCTGT
>JBFFNX010000081.1:0-12150 GCA_041562995.1 Desulfurivibrionaceae bacterium | reverse complement strand
GGTCACTATCCTCACCCAGAAAGACCCGGTCAATTTTGACCTCGACATCCAGGAGCTTTGTCAATCGCCCCGGGCCCGGGCTGAACTGGCCCGCACCTTTCGAATCCGGCGCCGAAAGCTGGCCAAAGAAACAGGGGAACTCATCATCCACCAGGAACTCAAGGGCTATGGCATTCCCTGTTCCATCCTCAACGCCCACGGCATGGTGGATATTCTTGAATATTTTGGCCTGGAAAGCAAAGAGGCCCTCTTTACCAAGCTGGGCCAAGGGCAAATAAACCTGCGGGAAGTTATCTATGAAATAAAGAATGGTCTCTACGCCGACAAGGAAACCCTGATGCCCCCCACCGGCGCCCTCAACTCCATTGAGCTTGACAGTGTTGATCCAGCCTGGGTCAAATTGTCCAGGTGTTGCAACCCGCTACCCACCGAAAAAAGGCTCTACGGCCTGTTAAGCGAGCGAGGTCTTTCGGTTCACCGCCTGGAATGCTCCCGGATGCAGGAACTGACAATTCAAAGGGAAGACATCATGGAGGTCCGTTGGGACCTGAAAAAGACCCGCCTGGAAAAACAGCAGACCCTTGATATCCCGGCAGGCCATAAACGAAGTGTTATTTTTAAAATCCTGGCCACCATACCGGACGACATTAGCCTGGCCAAACTCCAATCCTATGCCGGCCGGGCGGGCAAAGACAAACCAGCGTGGGAGATCCGTTTCAATGTGGAAACCTTAGCCCAGCTCAAGGACCTTTTGAAACAACTCGACAAGCAGCAGAACCTGACCTACGAATTCGTCCTCGAACAGTAACTCCCACCCCTCGCCACTCCAAGCCCTCTTTCTTACAACTTACGCACCCCTTCGGCCAAATCCTGTAGAGCGTCTCTGTCCACGATGGTAATAACCGCTCCTTCGCTTTCTATAAAGCCTGCCTTGGTCAGTTTTGAGAGGATGCGGGACAGGGTTTCAGGGATGGTACCCAGGTAGGCGGCAAGCTGGGATTTGGGAATAGCCAGTTCAATCTTGACGGCCCCCTTATTCTGGTCACTTAAGAGGAGAAGATGGGTGGCCAGCCGCCCCGGCACCTCTTTAAGGGACAGGGCTTCGATCATGACGGTAAATTGCCGGAGCCTGAGCGACAGGGTCGCCAGCATGGACATGGCCACAGAGGGGGAGCTGGCGATCAGCTCCAAAAAGGCCTGGCGGGGGATAAAAAATATTCTGCTTTTTTCCATGGTGATGGCATTGGCAGGGTAGCTGGTGCCGGCAAAAACAGCGACCTCGGCAAAGGGCTCGCCCGCCCCCAGGATGTGGAGGATCTGCTCCTTGCCGTCAAAGGAGAGCTTGTATATCTTCACCGAGCCGCTCACCACAATATAGAGACCTGTGGCCTGATCCCCTTCCGAAAATATGGGCTGATTGCGTTTGATCTCCTGGTCAACAAGGATCATGGCAAGCTCGCCAAGCTCTTCTTCCTTCAGCCCCTTGAAGAGCTGAATCTGGCTGATCTGTCTGATAATTTCCATAAATGTCTCACATACATTTTAATACGATGGGGTGGCCATAACCGTTACCCCCCGTGGCCACCCTCGTCAAAAATAATGGCCAGGGCGTTATCTCCATACAGGGTTGCTAAAACTGTGGGCAGAGTGGCTGGCAGCTGCCTTCTGCCGGGAACTGGTTGAAAAGACAACGAAAAGCCGCTGCCTTGACCAACAACACTCGCAAGGCTGGCCTCCAGGAATCCAAGGAGTGGCCAGAGGACAACATATTTGCGTAAAGCCTCCTTGCCGGCCCAGAGCAAGCCCAAGGCCTTGAGCGTATCTTCGTGGCATGGCTGCACAAGCCCCAGCTCATCCACGCTGGCAAACCGAGACTCAACCCGGGCCAGAGAGGAACGAATCTCCTGAAAATCAAGGGCGCAGGGAGCAGTACTGACTAGGGCCAGAGCGCTCTCGCCGCTATGGGAGATTGCGATGTGCACAGAGCTACCATTACACGGGGCTGGTGCCAAAAAAGGCTTGCCTCTGCCGTCCACCCCCACCTCCATAGCTGTCAACGGCCTTTCCGGCTCAGCAAGGAGGCGGCGCACCGCCTCCTTGACCGCTAGACGACCCGCCAACCATTCCCGCCTCCGATGCCCGAAACGAAAACCCTGAAACGTCTTCAGTTCGGCAGCAGTCAACACCTCCCCGGCCGTTTGCGACAGGGCGGCTTCATCTGCCCCAAGGTCGATCAATTTTACCAGGATCAGACAAAAGGGCGGCCAACGCCTGGCTTCAAGGCCAAAGATTTCTCGAATCTCGCCACTGACATCGCTGCCAAAACGATATTTTTTTTCATTTTTTGCCAAAAAAACCACCTAGAAATGAAGCCTTGTCTCTTTAGTGACCTTACTCGCCAATTTCTGCACAAAAAACAAGCAAGTGGAGAGTCAATTAGGAAACTACCGACACAGAGCTCACACCAAGTCACTTATGCCCTTGCGGCGTTAAGTCAAGTTGACTATAGTTCTCTATAAGAAAACATATGACATATAATCAACACCTAAGCCAAACAGCCTCTGTCATGCCCTTATTCTCTTTCCCATCTCCGACCAGCTGATGTCTCCCCTCGACGCCATAGCACTCATTCTCCTCGTCGGTTTCATTATCAGGGGAATCTGGGTGGGGTTCATCCGCCAGGTGGCCTCGCTGCTCGCCCTTATCCTCGGTTTTCTGGTGGCCGGCTATTTTTCCGGAGAGTCTGCCCAATACATCACGCCTTTTATCAAAAATAAACAGGTCGGCTTTCTGATTGCCTATGCCCTTATCTTCTGCCTGGTCTTTATTGTTACCATTTTTATCGGTATAGCCTGCAAGAAGGTTGCCCAGGTCGTTCTGCATGACTGGTTCGACAAGACCATGGGCGGCATCCTCGGCGCCGCCAAGGGCTTTTTTCTTGCCTGCCTCGCCTTTATGGGCCTTGCCATTTTCATCTCAGGCGCCAGCCCAATCTTCACCAAATCAATTTTCTATCCCTACCTGCTCAAAACCAGCACCATTCTCCTTTCCGTTGTCAAGGATGCCGATGTTCGCGACAAGCTCCTTCCCCAGCAACCGGCCATCTCCAATCTACTTTCGCACACCATAGAATTGGGCCAGGAACTCGGGCGACAGGCCAAGAAAAAAGCCAGCGAGTATTAGCTGGTTGCCCAGGGTGGTTCTGATCAGCCCCTGTTGCTGCCACTTACGCCCGGAACTTCGGACATACTTTTCAGACAACATGATCCTGCCCCTTTTGCGGAGGGCCGAGACCAGCATATAATCTTCCATCAGGGCGACCTCTGGAAAGCCACCGAGCTCGCCAAAGACCTTGCGCCCCATAAACAGGGCCTGATCGCCATAGGGCAAGGCCCAGCAACGGGAGCGCAGATTGGCACCCCAGGAAACAAGAGCCAGCCCTCTTTTTTCGCCGACCAGCTGAAGGCGAAAGGCGCCGGCCACCGCCCCTGCACAACCAAGACACAATGCAACCTCATCCTGAAAACCTTCGGGCAAAAGGGTGTCGGCATGGAGAAAGAGCAGGATATCGCCGCCTGCGACTCTGGCCCCCATATTCATCTGGCGGCCCCGACCCGGTTCTGAAACCACCAATCGGGCCCCATACTCTTCGGCAATGGCCTGGGTGGCGTCCCTGCTGCCGCCGTCGGCAACCACAACTTCCGTTCCGGCAGGCAAGGCGCCCAGGGTGGCGGCCAACCTCGCCTCTTCATTGAGGGTGGGAATAATAATGGCAAGCGAGGACTTCATGGCAGTGTTCCCCGCATTTCTGGGGGCAGCTCAGCCAGATCCTCCGGCCAATCCACATCGCCAAGGCGGGCAAGGAGGGCCGTTTTGCAACCTGTCTCTTGGGCCTCGGCCATGGTCTGGCCGAAGACCTTGTCGCTGCCCCAGGAAATATCGGTAAAAAGGGCCGGATTGGCACGGGTTAAGCCAATAAGGTAATAGCCACCATCCTTGGTAGGCCCCAGAACCAGATCTTTGTCGTGTAGTTCCTGAAAGGCCTGGGCCAGAATACCCGTATTGACTGCCGGACAATCGGCCCCCACCAGCACCACACGCTGGAAGCCCTGGCTGAAGGCCTGCCGGAAGGCAAATGCCATTCTTTCGCCAAGATCCGCCCCCACCTGTTCCTGCCAGGGCAGCTGCCTGCCCAGCCAAGCAGCCATCTCATCCGGGGTTGCATCGGCCATGGCAAGCTCGACCTGGACCGGAGTTGTGGTTGCCAGACGTGCTGCCTCGGCAACCACATTTTCAGTCATCCAACGCTGGAGGCGAGCAGCCCCCTCCGGACCAAGACGGGGAATGAGGCGGGTTTTACTGGCACCCGGCCGCGGATAGCGGCTGAAGATAATGCAGAGGTCCTGCTCTTTTCTTGTTGTTTTCACTTTATCTTGGGGAATCGGCACAGTACATTCGCAACATAAAAAGAGGTGCCCTGAAGCATGACGATCTTCGTTCAAGGCGGCCAGCCGCTAGACACGCAAACCCATCCACCTTCATACTATTTTGAGCGCAAAACAAGTTAAAAAACGACAGCCACTATCATACCAGGAACGGACGTACCGCGCCATGGTGGACCCGGGCTCTCTTCTGGCAACCTCGATCACAGTCCAGGAAACAGACCTTCACATCTTGGCAGAGCAGGAGGTGCACGCTGCTGGACACAACCTCATTATTACTGCCCGCAGCCAGCTTGAACGCTATATAGCAAGCCACCCACACTTTGCAAGCTCGCTGAGGCCGCTGCCCCTTGACAATCTTGCCCCTGCCATTATTCAGACCATGCTGAGGGCTGCCCTTGCAGCTGAAGTTGGCCCGATGGCGGCAGTGGCTGGTGCCATTGCCGAATTTGTCGGCCGGGGTCTGATCACAGGCGGCCTAACCCATGAGGTCATGGTGGAAAACGGCGGCGATATCTTTCTCCTTCGCAACCAAGAATGCCTCAGTGCCATCTACGCCGGCGAATCGCCCCTCAGCAACCGAATCGGTCTGCGCATTGGCCGCGAAAAGATGCCGCTGGGCATCTGCACCTCATCAGGCTCCATTGGCCACTCGCTGTCCTTTGGCCGGGCAGACTCGGTGACCGTTCTCGCCCAAAACACCGCCCTGGCAGACACCGCCGCCACCCGACTCGGCAATGAAATGAAGTCCGCCGACGATATGGCCCATACCCTTGCGGTGGCTCAAGACATCCCTGGCTTGCAGGGCGTGGTGGTGATCAAAAATGAAACCATGGGCGCCTGGGGTGATGTCGAGCTTGTCAAAATTTGATGTGATTCCCGGGGCTTGCATATCTAAACCCTTTCATTTTTTACCACAAAGCCCATGAAGAACAACAAAGGCAGATTAAATACTTCATGTGCCTGGTGGTTTAGGCACCATGCGCATTGCTTGAAAATAATGTTTTTGGTGGGGAACCGTAATCCGAGGGAAGAAAGATTGCGTTTGTCCCTGAGCGGCCTTGCGTCGCTGCCGGGGAATAGGTATATTTTCAGCTCATCATATTAACCTCAACCACGGCAGAGACCATGAACTGGAAAAATCTTTTTAGTCCGGGCCAGAACATCAGCACGGACGAAGCCAAAGAATATATCAAGGCCCACAAGCATGACAGCTTCCAGCTCCTTGATGTCCGCCAGCCCAAGGAGTATGAACAGGAACATCTGCCCGGCGCCATCCTCATCCCCCTTAAAGATGTCGTTGCCCGTAAGGATGAGCTGGACCCAGACAAACCTACGCTGGTTTACTGTGCTATCGGAGGTCGTTCCAAGGCCGCCAGTCAGCTCCTGCAGGGCCAGGGCTTCAAAGAGGTCTACAATATCAGCGGCGGCATCAGGGCCTGGAACGGCACCAGGGCCGCGGGCACCGAAGATATCGGCATGGAATTTTTCACCGCTTCCGACTATACGGACATCTTCAAGATGGCCTATGCCATGGAAGAAGGCATGAAACAGCTCTACCTGGGCATGGTGGATCTGGTTTCCGGCACCAACGAAAAAGAACTGCTCCACAAAATGGCGGCCTTTGAAGACCGCCATAAGGCCGGCCTGGTCAACGGTTTTCTGCCTGAGGGTGATGAGATCCCTGACATCAGCGACATGGACGTCATGGAGGGAGGGATGGATCGTCAACAGATCATGGCCCATTTCGGCCCCCACCTGCATGACATGGAGGATATCCTCGACCTCGGCATACTCCTTGAGACCCAGGCCTATGATCTTTACTCCCGCTTAAGCCGCCAGGAAAAAGATCCGCAGCACATAAAGCTCTTCGCCCATCTTGCCCAAGAAGAAAAAGTCCACATGAACTATCTGCTGCGCAAACTAGACCAGCTTCAGGACAGTCCACAGCGTGTTTAACTGTTATTTTACAGATAATCATCGCCCCCCCTACCCTGTAGCTTGCCAGACCTAACCCACTACAGGAAGACCTTTGCCGGCAATTTGTTTTTTGCCGTTTTCTCAGTTTACTTTTATGTCGCCGTGATCGATACTTGCCGGTAAAAAGTGTGGCACCTTGTCAAAACATAAAGCGAAGAGGCTCATATGAAACAGTTTTTCAACAGTTTAAGTTTACGAATAAAACTCTTTGTTCTTGTTGGCTTTATCTCTTTCACCCTGGTCTGCAGTACAGTCATCGCCCTTTTTATTATTCATCGTGTCCAGATCGGTGGCACCATGTACAGCGGTATCGAACTGAAGACTAACTATATTGACGCCTTCGCCCGGACCCGGCTCAACCTCAACCTCCTCAACAGTATTCTCAAGTCCCAGATAATTGACTATGACCCTGACACCTTAAGCGGCCTCACCACCACCTCCAAAAAATTTGACGAGACCATTGAGGACATGCGCATCTATGTCCAAGGTGACGGCAGCGAGAATCTCTTTTGCGGCAGCTGCCATCAAATTTCGCGGGCCCCATCTGTGGCCGACTCCTACAAGGTTCTGGCGCAATCATGGCCGGAGATGAAGGCAATCATTGACACCAAAATAATACCCGCCCTTGAAAAAGACGACATGGAGGGGGCACTGGAAATCTTTGAGGATGAATTCTTCGAATATTATTACGATCTAATGGGGACCACCAAGGCCGCTGTTGACGAGCTCAGGGGTGGTTCCGAGAGTTTGAAAGAAGCAGCAATGCGTGACGTCAACCGCTTCAGTCTCTTTTTCTCCGTGGCAGGGGTACTCACCATTATTCTTGTTCTTACCGGCTCTTTTTTCTTTGTGCAGATAATTGTCAGGGTGATCAACAGCATTGTTGAAGATCTGGAGTTAAGCGCCACTCGCATCTCGGATGAGGCGCATCTGACGGCCCAGACCTCCCAGACCGTCGCAGAGATGGCCTCGGAGATGGCTGCTTCCCTGGAGGAGACCAGCGCCTCCCTGGAAGAGATTACGGCCATGACCCAGCAAAACGACTCCAATTCCTCCCAGGCCAACACCTCCATGAAGGACAACGAGCGGATTAGCGCAAAGGCCAACGCCAGCATGCTGGCCATGCAGGCCAGTATGGAAAATATCAAGAAGGATTCTGACGCCATTGCCACCTTTATCGGCGAAATCGAAGGAATCGCCTTCCAGACCAATCTTCTGGCTTTAAATGCGGCTGTCGAAGCAGCCCGGGCCGGTGAGGCAGGGGCTGGTTTTGCCGTGGTGGCTGAAGAGGTGAGAAATCTGGCCCAACGCACTGCCGAGTCTGCCAAAAAGTCAAGCGACCTTGTGGGCCGGGCCATTACCAATGTTGCCGAAGGCCTCAGCCAGGCAACCACTGTGGTGAAAGAATCAAAGCAAGTATCAGAAGGCTCCCACAAGGTAAGCGTTCTGGTGGAGGAAATCTCCACGGCCTCCCATGAGCAATCCCTGGGCATCGACCAAATCAACATCGGCGTCACCGAAATGGATCGTGGCACCCAGCAGCTGGCCGCCAATGCAGAGGAGCTTGCTGCCGCCTCAGAAGCCGTTAACGGTCAGACCCTTATTCTGCGCGAAAACATCAAGGCCCTGAACACCTTGCTCGAGGGCCAGAAATACAGCGACGATTAAGGGTCTGTTCCCCAAGAAGTCCCCAACGCAAAAGAGCCCTTTTTCTGTAGTTATACAGAAAAAGGGCTCTTTTGCGTTTAGTTCTACCTTCAGGGCAGCTGAGCACTGCCCTTCAACTTCTTAACTGTGAAAATCTTCATCCAGCCCCAGAGAGGCCGGACCACGACGCCTGCATAAGTCTCGTTGCCAAGAGATGTGGCGGGTATGAAAAAGAGAAGTTTGCCCCCTCCTCCTACAGCAGCCCTTCCTTTTTCAAATAGACCTGGAGCACAGAAATAGCGGCCGGTGTCACCCCGGAGATGCGGGAGGCCTGCCCCAGGGAGCGAGGGTTCGTGATGTTTAATTTTTCCACGACCTCATTGGAGAGGCCGGGTATGCCGGTATAATCAATGTCCATCGGCAACGGTATATCTTCCAGTTTTTTAAAGCGGGCCACATGTTCCATCTGGCGGGTTATATACCCTTCATATTTGACCTCAAGCTGCACCTCAATCTTGACATCATCAGCAACATTGAGCTCCACACCGGTGAGCCCAGGAAGATCATCCAGTGTGAGCTCTGGACGACGCAGCAGCTCAGCAAGGCTTGCGGCTTGTTTCATCTCGGCCAGGCCCCGGTCAGCAAAACGCTGATTCACCTCTTTCTTGGGCCTGATTTTGGTGGTGTTCAAAAAGGCAACCGCATCGTTAATGGCCTTTTTCTTGATGGCAAAACGCTGATAGGTTGCAGAATCGACCAGCCCTATATCATGACCGATATCACTGAGACGCAGGTCCGCATTATCTTCACGAAGCAGAAGGCGATACTCGGCCCGCGAGGTGAAGAGGCGATAGGGCTCCTTGGTGCCCAGGGTGATAAGATCATCGATGAGAACACCGATATAGGCCTGAGAGCGGCTGAGCACAAGGGGTTCTTCATTGCGACAATAGCGCACGGCATTGATGCCGGCCATGAGCCCCTGGGCCGCAGCCTCCTCATAGCCGGAGGTACCATTGATCTGGCCCGCCAGAAACAGGCCCTTGATCTTTTTGGTCTCCAGACTGGATGTCAGCTGGGTGGGTTCGACATAGTCATACTCAATGGCGTAGCCGGGCCGGATAACATTGACCTTCTCCAAGCCCTTGATGGACCTGAGCATGGCCAGCTGCACATCAACCGGCAGGCTGGTGGGCAGGCCGTTGGGATAGACCTCCACGGTATCGAGCCCTTCCGGTTCCAAGAAGATCTGGTGGCGCAGCTTCTCTGGAAAGCGCATGACCTTGTCTTCCACAGACGGACAATAACGGGCGCCGATCCCTTCAATGATACCGGTGTACATCGGCGATCTATCCGTGCCCGCCCGGATGATCTCATGGGTCTTTTCATTGGTATAGGTAATATAGCAGGGGCGCTGCGCCAAAACAGGCACACCGCTACTTGCAAAGGAAAAGAGATTGGCCGGCTCATCAGAGTGCTGGGGCTCAAGCTCGGAATAGTCAATGGTGGTACCATCCAGACGCGGGGTGGTGCCTGTCTTCATGCGGCCCATCTTGAAACCGAGTTCTTTGAGATGCTTAGGCAATGACCTTGACGGGGCATCCCCCATGCGGCCGGCTGGAAAATTCTTGAGACCGATATGAATAAGGCCATGGAGAAAGGTCCCGGTGACAATAATCACCGTTCGCGCACGGATCTCCTCTTCCAGGGAGGTGACAACGCCGGCGATACGACCATCTTCCACGACAAGACGATCGACCACGGCCTGCCTGATATCGAGATTGTCCTGGTTCTCCATCACCGACTTCATGCGCAACCGGTAAAGAAGGCGGTCGGCCTGGGCCCGGGAGGACCAAACGGCAGGGCCCTTGCTGGTATTAAGGCGGCGAAACTGGATGGCCGTGGCATCGATATTCTTGGCCATCTCACCACCCAGGGCGTCAATCTCCTTGACCAGATGCCCCTTGGCCAAGCCGCCGATGGCTGGATTGCAGCTCATGGCACCAATGCCATCAACATTCATCACCACACAGGCGGTCTTACAGCCCATGCGAGCTGCAGCCAGGGCGGCCTCGCAGCCGGCATGGCCGGCCCCGACAACCAGGACATCGTATTGCGAATTTTCTCTACTCATAATCTTTTCAACCACAACCTTTAACCACAGAGGCACAAAGACACAAAGGGGCTGAATCTCTGTGTCTTTGTGCCTCTGTGGTTAAAAAATTCTCTCTTGTTATTTCTGAATCCTGTTTTCTGATTTCTGGCGCAGTTCCCAGCGCCAGACGGGCTTGCGCGCCATCTTCCAGAAATCAGGGGTGAGCAGCACGGCCACGGTATAAAGCTCGAGGCGGCCAGCCAACATGCAAAAGCTCAAGACTACCTTGGCAGCCTGGGGCAGATCACCGAAATTGCGGGATGGGCCAACCTCAGCCAGGCCGGGACCAATATTATTAAGGGTGGCGACCACTGCCGTCATACCGGTGACAATATCCACGCCCATACTGGTGATAAGCAGGCTGGCAGCCAGGAAAAAGCCGATATAAAGGGCAAAGAAACCGAGGATGGAAATCATCACCTCTTTGGGCACCTTCTGGTTGCCAAGCTTAATGGCGCCTACAGAGCGGGGATGGATCAGGGAGCGGAGCTGGAGGCGGGCATACTTGAAAAAGAGCAGAAAGCGCACCACCTTGATACCACCGCCGGTGGAACCGGCGCAACCACCGACAAACATCAGGGAGAGAATAATGACCTTGGTCACCGAGGGCCATTGGTCAAAATCCGCAGTGCCAAAACCGGTGGTGGTAATCATCGCCACCACCTGAAAGAGGGTATCGCGCAGATTGTCGGCAAAGGCGCCATACACGGCATGGGCCATATTGGCAGCAACAATGGCCCCAGTGGCCAGGCCGATAATAATCATATAAAAACGAAACTCTTCGTTTTCAAGATATGGCTTTAGGCTGCGTTGGGCAAAGGCCCGATAGTGGAGCGAAAAATTGACACCCGCCAGGAGCATAAAAAGGATGATGACATACTCAATATAGCCTGACTGCCAATAGCCGGCACTGGCGGTGTGGGTGGAAAAGCCACCGGTGGCCAGGGTGGCGAAGGCATGGCAGATGGCATCAAAAAAGGTCATCCCCCCCAGCATCATGAGAAAGGTCTGCATGACGGTGAAGGCGAAATAAACCACCCACAGGATGCGGGCCGTATCCTGGATGCGCGGCGCCAGTCTGTCCTTGGTGGGCCCAGGCATTTCTGCCTGAAAGAGCTGCATACCACCCACGCCGAGGAGGGGCAGGATGGCCAGCGACAAAACAATGATACCCATGCCCCCCAACCAGTGGGTGGTGGCGCGCCAAAAGAGGACGCTTTGGGGCAGAATTTCCACCTCACTGAGGATAGTGGAGCCGGTGGTGGTAAAACCGGACATCGACTCAAAAAAGGCATCAGTGAAGCTGGGGATGGCGCCACAGAAAACATAGGGCAACGAGCCGAGCAGGGCAAGTCCCAACCAGCTTAAAACCACAACGGCAAAGCCGTCACGATAGCCCAGATCTTCCTCCGGAGCAAAGAGCGCCAGCAGAGTGCCACCCATCATGGCCCCCAGCACGGAGCAGAACAGGAACATCTTCACCATACCATCCTGAAAATACAGACTGAAAGGGATTGGGGTCAGCAGAAAGAGGGAAAGCAGCAAGAGCAATTTGCCGATTATATTAAGAACACCGCCGGTACGCATAGGGACGTTATCAGTAAGCTGTTATCGATTGAAAAACAGGCGAGTCTGGGGCAGCCATCAGGAAAAAAAGGCCTCAACCTGGGTCATGGCATTTTTGGCAAAGAAAATGACCAGGGTGTCACCTAACTTTAATGTGGTTTGGCCAGAGGGAATAATCACCTTTTTCTTGCGAACGATGGCGCCAAGCACCGCCTCCCGCGGAAAAGACAGATGCATGAGGGCAATCCCCGTCACATCCTCCCGGTCCTCGGTGAGCAGGATCTCCATCACCTCGGCATCGGCGCCAAGAAGGGTTGCCACCGAAAGGATCTTGCCACCGCCCCGCACATAGCTCAGGATCAT
>JBFFNX010000080.1:0-12199 GCA_041562995.1 Desulfurivibrionaceae bacterium | reverse complement strand
GGAGGTGGTGGTGATGCCAATCAGCTTTGTCTCCGATCATGTGGAAACCCTCTATGAAATAGATATTCAGTACACTGAACTTGCCAAGGAGCTTGGCATGCGTCTCGTGCGCACCAGATCCTTAAATGAGGATCCTCTTTTCATGAAAGGTCTTGCCAAGCTCGTTATTGCTGCCTGCCATGGCAAGAAATGGCTGTAGGCAAGGGGTGGGGAAGGGGAAATGGATAGTCAGCCCAGGATGACAGGCGGTGCCGCGCCTCTGCTTTTGGGGTTGGCTCTCCTCTTTTTTTCTACTCCCCAGGCCATAGCCGGTCAAAAGTGTGGGGAGCTGCTCAAGGAGAGATGTCAGACTTGTCACTCCCTGGGCCGGACCTGTGCTGATCTGGGCCGCGACAGCGACAAATGGCAGCAAACCATTGCCAAGATGGCGGACTATGCCTCGGCCATCACCGCTAAAGAGCAGAAGTCCTTGGTCAAATGTCTTGCCAAGCAGCATAAAGATGTTGTGGATCTCTGTCGCCAGTAAAATTCCTTCCTGATTCCTGATCTTATACCGGCGCCTGATAACGGCGCATCCGTACACTTATCAAGATGCCAATGGCAGCCATAGTAGTTATGAGCGATGAACCGCCATAGCTAAAGAGCGGTAGGGGCATTCCCACCACCGGCAACAGCCCCATAACCATGGCCAAATTAATAAAGGCCTGCCAGAAGATCAGCGATACGATGCCCACGCAGAGCAGGGTGCCGAACTTGTCCCGTGAAGACACGGCGATATTGAGTCCCCAGAAGATCAGGGAAAAATAGACCCCCAGGAAGAAGAGAGAGCCGAAAAAGCCCCACTCCTCGGCCCAGATGGAAAAGGCAAAGTCGGTATGCCGTTCCGGCAAAAAATCAAGATGGCCCTGGGTTCCTTTCAGGTAGCCCTTGCCGAATTTCAGGCCGCTGCCCACGGCAATCTTCGACTGGGTAATATGGTAGCCGGTGTTGAGGCTGTCGGCCCCTGGGTTGAGAAATGTTTCAATACGCTGGCGCTGATAGGGTTCCAGGAGATATCGCCAACCGACTCCAGCGGACACCATGGCTGTGCTGAGCAAGGTGATAAGGGTGGACCAGCGCAATTTCACAAAGAGGGTCATGGAGATAAAGACAAAGGCCAGCATGAGGCCGGTGCCCAAGTCGGGCTGCATGGCGATGAGGATAAAGGGGAGGCCGGCCAGCATGATGGGGACCAACAGCTCCTTGAGGGTAAAGCCCTTGCCGGTATCCTTGCGGTAATAATAACTGGCCAGAGTGATGACGAGCATGAGTTTGGCCGGCTCCGAGGCTTGCAGCCTGAAAAAGCCGAGGTCGATCCAGCGTCGGGTTCCTGCCAGATCGGGGCCGAAGAGCAGGGAGAAAAGCAGCAGACAGATAATGGCCCCGTACAGGGTATAGTTAAACTCAACCAGGATTCGATAGTCAAAACTGATGATGACGAAAATGAGGGCAAAGCCCATGAGGTAGAAGTAGAGCTGTTTTAGGTAAACCGGGGTGCCGTGGAAATTGTCCGGGGTGGCACTGTATAGATTGGCCAGACACATGGCAGCAATGAGTGCCACCAGGCCGAGAAGTACCAAGTCGAAGTTTTGTAGAAGTCTGCGGTCGAATTTGAACATTTTCTAAAAGGGTTGAAGGAGTTTAGGGAGTAGAAGAATTCTTGCCATTTTCGATCTCCCTTTCGCTGCTATTTGGTTTTGTTTTTAAAATATTCTTCCAGCACTTTCTTGGCAATGGGGGCGGCGGAAGAGCCGCCATGGCGGCCATGTTCGGTGAGGACAGTTACGGCAATTTCCGGATTTTCTGCCGGGGCATAGCAGGTAAACCAGGCATGGTCCCTGTACTTATAGGGGATATCTTCTTCATCTGTCTCACTGAATTGATCCAGGCGCACCACCTGGGCCGTGCCTGTCTTGCCAGCCACGGTAATAGCGGCCATCTTGGCCTGGCTGCCTGTGCCATGGTCGTTGTTGACGGCAGCCACCAATCCTTTGTGGATGAGCTGTATTGCTTTCTGGGTGGCAAAGGCCTGGCCCGTTACTTTCGGGGGGAACTCCTCCAGGGTGGCGCCGTCCTGATCTTTGACGGCCAGGACAATCTGCGGTTGGTGGAGGATGCCGCCATTGGCAATGGCCGCAGTCATCCGACATATCTGCAGCGGGGTGGTCAGGTTGAAGCCCTGGCCAATGGAAACGGAAACGGTTTCGCCCTGCTGCCAGGGCTCTTTCCGCTTGCGGTGTTTCCACTCCTTGGTAGGCACCAGCCCGGTTTTCTCATTTTCCAGGATAATCCCGGTCTTTTCACCTAAGCCAAGGCTCTTGGCGTAGATGGCTAACTTGTCAACGCCGACCTCCTGGCCAATATGATAAAAATAGACATCGCAGGATTCAGCTAGGGCCTTTTTGAGATTGACCTCACGGCCATGGCCCCATTTTTTCCAGCAGCCATAGGTGTGGCCATGGAGGGTGAAGGAGCCGAAACAGGGGTAGTTTGTTTCAGGGGTAATGACGCCCTCCATAAGACCGGCCAGGGCAGTGACTATTTTATAGGTAGAACCAGGGGGGTATTGGCCCTGGATAGTCTTGTCAAGTAGGGGGTTGAGGGGGTTATTCATCATGGCATCCCACGATTTCTGGGAAATGCCGCCGATAAATTCTTCAAGGTGTAATGCCGGCGCGCTGGCAAGGACAAGAAGCCGTCCGGTTTTGACATCCATGGCGATGACGGATCCGGCTTGCCCGGCCATTTCTTGTTCGGCAACCTGCTGCATGTCAAGATCAATGGTGAGTTGCAGATCGTTGCCTGGCAAAGGTTCAGTTAGTTTGAGAGACTGCTGTTCCATGCCGTGGACATCAACTTCAAAAAAGCGTTGGCCCTTTTCACCGCGGAGCTGCTTTTCAAAGATCTTTTCCAATCCCATCTTGCCGATGTGATCACCGCCCATGTAGAGATCGCGGTCTTTTGTCTTAAGCTCCGGTTTGCTTATTTCAGCCAGGTAGCCAATGAGGTGGGAGGCCAGGTTGCCGTAGTTGTACTTGCGGGAAGGTACCGCCTCTATGCGAATACCGGGAAGTTCGAGACGATGGTTCTCGATAAAGGCCACGGTCTCCCAATCCACATCCTCTTTGAGGCGGATGGGGACAAAGTTTGGATGGCTGCCCTCATCCCTGATTCTGTCAAGGATGTCGGAAATATCTTCTTTAAGAATCCTGGCCATCTTTTTTAAAACCAGGGCCGGGTCTTCAGCATCATCTTTGGTCCAGAGGATATTAAAAAGGGGCCGGTTGCTGATGATGATCCTGTTGTAGCGGTCAAGAATATTTCCACGGGGCGCAGCTATCTGCAGCTGGCGAACCCTGTTGTTGTGGGCAAGGTTGGCATATTTCTCCCCTTCGTGGATCTGGAGATACCAGAGGCGCACGACCAGAATGGCAATAAAGGTGACCATGACAATGATGGTCAACTCCACCCTTTTTTTGAGGATGAGGAGTTCCTCCTCATCAAGGATATGTATCTGGTCGAGTAAGTGGCGCATGGTTACAGATTAAAAATTGTCACGGAACCTGTTTTTGTTCCGCGGTTTGATGAGAATCTCAAGGGCCTTCTTGGGAGAGAGCCTGGTCATGGTAAAATCGTAAAGGCTGAACAGGGGCATGGTAATCAGGGCTAAGAGCAGGAGGCGAACAATAATTTCTTTCCAGTTCCAGAGTGACGCCACATCCGGGGCCAGAAAGGTCGTGATCAAGTGGGTCAGGCTGAGAACAAAGAAATAACTGGTGACCACTAAGGGGATCTGGTGCGGAGGTTCGTTAAGAACCAGGGGTCTGGAGAGCAGCTTAATCATGAAATAGAGGGACAGATAAGCCACTGGGTGCAGGCCGGAGTATATACCGGAAAAGATATCGGTGAGCATGCCGAAATATATGACGAGCAGTGCCCCCCGGTATGGATCGAGGCGGACGATGACAAAGACCAACAGGACAAAGAAGGGGTCAAATTTGCCAATCCAACCCGGCAACAGAGGGAGAAAAGAGGTCTGCAGCACAAGAAACAGGGTGCCAAGGATGATGAACGGTGCACAGGGCATGGTTAGTCCGTCAGTGAATCTTGTTGAAGAATAACGATCAGGTACTCTAGTTGGCTGAAGTTGACTGAGGGGCTCACCGTGATGTCCTGAAACATGCCGCGTTTACTTTTAGTGACCGATGAAACGGTGCCCACGGGTATTCCCTTCGGGAAAGAACCGCCCAGCCCAGAAGTGATGATGAGATCCCCCTCTTCGACATCGGCATTTTTTAAAATATAACTCATTTTGTAGGACTGGCTACCCTCGCCTTTGACTATGCCCTGGACCCTGTTTTTCTGGATCAGGGCGTTAACGGCGGAGTTGGGGTCGTGGGTCAGAAGCACCTTTGAGGTTGAGCGCGAGGTTTCAAGGATTTGACCAACAACACCTTCCACGGTGACAACGGGCATGCCCTTTTCAATGCCGTCACGGGTGCCCCGGTCAATAATGAGGGTGCGAAACCAGAGGGACGGATCGCGGCCGATAATCTGAGCGGTGAGGGTGGGGGGCTTGAGGCTTTCTTTAACCTGCAGAAGTTTGCGCAGGCGCATATTCTCGGCCATGGCCTCGCGGTATTCCTGGTTTGTGCTCAGGACCCGGTTCAATTCATCTCTGAGGACCTGGTTTTCCCGGCGAACATTGAGCACGGCGATATAGCTGTTCCAGACATTACTGATGCCGCCCATTATGCGGGTGACCACGTATTGTCCCTTGCCCACCACGTCCATCCCGAACTTCTGGGGAATATTGAAATGGCTGCGGCCCACGGTGCTGACAATAATCATCAGCAGCACCGTAATAGCGAGGCCATAGAGGAAATAGGTTTTGAGGGCGCTAGGTTTTGTCCGGCGTTTTTTCATAAAAGATCGGTTGAGCTACAGGCTTAAAAAAGGATGAGGGATGAATTGGGAAGGATGAATTACTGATGGTCATCCTTCACAATTCATCCCTCATCCTGATAATCGGCACAACAAAGGTATTTAGAGAAGCCTCGATTTTGATCTGTAACTATGAAACCATAATTTCCCTGAGGACATCGATATTCTCCAGGGCCTTTCCTGAACCGAGAACCACCGAGGACAAGGGGTCGTCAGCAATGATAATGGGCAGGCCGGTTTCGACCTTCAGACGTTTATCAAGATTGGTCAACAGGGCGCCGCCGCCGGTAAGAACAATGCCCTGGTCAACGATGTCAGCGGACAGTTCGGGAGGGGTAAGCTCGAGAGCATTTTTGACCGCGTCAATAATGGCATCAACCTGTTCGGAAATGGCCTGCTGGATTTCGCTGGAATCAATGGTCAAGGTTTTCGGTACGCCAGTAACGAGGTCGCGTCCTTTGATATCCATGGTTTCATAAGGTTCATCCGGCATAACATTGCCGATGGTGGTTTTAATCACCTCGGCGGAATGTTCACCGATAGCCAGGTTATGCTTACGTTTGATATATTGCAGGATGGCGTCGTCCATCTTGTCGCCGGCCACTCGAACGGATTTGGCATAAACAATACCGGCCAGGGAAATAACCGCCACTTCGGTGGTGCCGCCGCCGATGTCAACAATCATGTTGGCGGTTGGTTCGGTAATGGGCAGCCCGGCACCGATGGCAGCGGCCATGGGCTCCTCAATGAGGTAAACCTCACGGGCGCCAGCGGATTCGGCAGACTCTCTGACCGCCCGTTTTTCAACCTGGGTGATGCCGGAAGGGACACTGACGATGATGCGGGGGTGAACCAGGGTGCGGCGGTTATGGACCTTGTTGATGAAGTAGCGCAGCATGGCCTCGGTAACCTCAAAGTCAGCAATAACACCGTCCTTGATGGGTCTGATGGCCTGAATGTTGCCGGGGGTTCTGCCCAGCATGGACTTGGCTTCTTTGCCCACGGCCAGTACCCTGCTGGTCCTGCCGTCCTGCCGAACCGCAACTACCGAGGGTTCGCGGAGGACAATACCTTTACCCTTAACGTAAACCAGGGTGTTTGCTGTGCCAAGATCAATGGCCAGGTCGTTTGAGAGCCAGCCAAACAATGAGTCAAAAGGTGAAAACATAAGAAAGATCCTTATTAGCCTGTGGTGGAGATGCAGAGCACGTTAGTTATCGGTTGCGGGATTTGCCAACTTTATCGATTGCCGAGATTCGAATAGGATACTTCAAACTGTAGGCCTGTTTTGTTACGGTAGAATTTCCTAAGCGAACCAGTAAGGCTAAAAATATTCGCAATAATAACATTTTAAAAACATATGTCTAACGATTATTGAGTAGCACTTGGGAAAAGTTAATATTGATGATCAAAAAAATCGAAAAAGGCGAGGGTGTCACTTCATAAATTAGCTGTTGGCAAGGAGAAGGGCCGCTCGGCTTAGTCGTCTGCTATCCTAATAAACAGGACAAAAAACGGCAAGAAAAATGGAGCCTCTTGCCACTCATCTGGCTAAAGGTTGACAGGGCACCTCTAAATAGTATTTTGTAAACCTTATGAATGGCCTATGCCCTCCGGTGAAGAGGGGGAGGCTGCTGTGTTGCCGGCCGTAATCAAGGGCTGCCACTCGTAGGTAGGTTGATTGTCAGAAAAGAGTCTTAGGAGGAAAGATGGATTTTCGCACACTTATTCCAAGCCCAGATGTTCTGCAGGTGCATTGGGCCTGGTTTCAGGGGCTCCTCAACGTCACCTTTGTCCTGCATCTCATTTTGATGAATCTCATGCTGGGCGGTGTTTTGCTCTGTTTTGTCAATCAGTTGCGCGGCTCAACTTCCAGGTTGGATAGATTTGTGATTGGCAAGATCCCCTTTACTATTGCCTTTGCCGTTAATTTTGGCGTTGCCCCCTTGCTCTTTCTTCAGGTTATTTATGGCCATTTTATCTATACCAGCTCTGTGCTTATGGCCTGGTCGTGGCTCAGTGTTATCGCCTTTTTGATTATCGGCTATTATGGCGTCTATATTTACGGCATCAAGTGGGAGGCCCTGGGCAAGGCCCGAGGTTTTGTCAGCGGTACAGTGGCCTGTAGCTTTTTGGTCATTGCTTTTATTTTTGTCAACAACATAACCATGATGCAGGTTCCAGAAACATGGCTACGCTATTTTGATAATCCTAAAGGACTTCTCCTTAACCTTGGGGAGCCCACTCTTTGGCCCAGATATCTTCACTTTGTCCTGTCCTCAACGGCTGTGACAGGGTTGGCCCTGGCGCTCTACGGTGATTGGCATATTCGCCGCGGTGATAATGAGAAAATTTCGATTCGCCAATTGGGACTGCGCTGGTTTGTGGGTTCCACCCTTGCTCAGGTTGGGGTGGGCCTCTGGTTTTTTAAAACATTGCCGCCGGAAGTTCGCAGCTTCAGCGGTTCGCTTCCTGCCTGGTTATTCGCCCTCTTGCTAAGTTTGAGTATCATTGGCACGCTTCTTTCCATCGTCATGGCCTTGGGGCGCAAGGTCAGGCCCGCTGCCGTGGTAATTCTTGCTACTATCTGTTTTATGGTAGGTGTGCGGGAAGTTGTGCGGGTGCAGTATCTAGCCCCTTATTTTAGCCCGGCTGATTTGCCGATAGCGCCTCAATATTCGCCTCTGCTTGTTTTCCTCTTCTTTTTTGCCGGGGGGATTGCTCTTGTCTGGTACATGGTTCGCCTTGTCATAACTGGTCTGGAGGTGAAGTCATGAACTATCCTGTCTGGCAACTCGAGTGGGCCGGTGGTGGTCTTCTTATCGCCCTTATCGCTGTTTTCCATGTGTATGTAGCCCATTTCGCCGTTGGCGGCGGCTTGTTTCTTGTTTTTGTCGAACGCAAGGCGTTGGCTGAAAAGTCTGCATCAATTATGGAATATGCTCGGAAGAACGCCCGTTTTTTCCTTTTGGTTACCATGGTTCTTGGTGGTATGACCGGTGTCGGCATCTGGTTTACCATTGCCCTTTTAAATCCCGCCGCCACCTCGTCTCTTATCCACACCTTTGTTTTTGGCTGGGGTATTGAATGGGTCTTTTTTGCTTGTGAGATCCTGTCGCTTTTTCTCTATTACTACACCTTTGGCCGTATTGATGATAAGCGGCATCTTATTTTGGCATGGATTTATTTTGGCAGTGCCTGGATGTCTCTCTTTGTCATAAACGGCATTATCGATTTCATGCTGACCCCAGGTGACTGGCTGGTGGACCGAAACTTCTGGTCCGGTTTTTTCAATCCAACCTTCTGGCCGGCCCTGTTTTTTCGGACCTTTCTGGCCATTATGCTCGCCGGTCTCTTTGGCTTTGTGACAGCCGTTTTTATCCGCGATGAAGAAACCCGCCACACCATGGTGCGCTATTGCGGTAAGTGGTTACTTGGTCCCTTTCTGCTGCTGCTGGCTACTGCCTGGTGGTATAAAAAATCCTTACCTGTAGATCTGCAGGAGCTTATTTTTGCCAATATGCCGGAGCTGACCGTTTTCATAAAGATGTTTGCTCTGGTGTCGCCAATTCTGGTGATCGGCGGCCTGTTGATGGCTGTATTAAGGCCTCAGAACATCCGTCGCCCTGTGGCAGGGATCTTACTGGTTGTCGGCCTTATCTATATGGGGTGCTTTGAGTTTATCCGCGAGGGGGGACGCAGGCCATACATCATTCGTGACTATATGTATTCAACCTCTATATTGAAGGCCGATCTGGCAAAGGTTCAGGCGCAGGGGGTGCTTAAGAGTGCCCGCTGGGTGGTAAGTCGTCAGGTGACTGATGAAAACAGGATGGCGGCGGGCCGGGAGATTTTTAATCTTCTTTGTCTTTCCTGCCACTCCCTCGGCGGCCCACTTAACGATATCCTGCCCATCGCCCAACGCTTTTCACCAAGCGGAATGAACGCTTTTCTCGCCTCCATGGGCAAGGCCAATAGGTATATGCCTCCATTTGCCGGAAACACTGAGGAGCGGGAGGTGCTTGCCGATTATCTTACCTTGGGATTGGTTCATAACGTACCCCGGGTAAAGCCATCGATTGTCGATCTGGATGTGAAACCATATCCTTATACTCCTGATGCGGAGTATCTTTTGGCAGCCTGGGCCCTTGATGGCATGAGTTTTACTTCAAATCCTGAACAGTCAGGGCTTGATTTCTCGCCAGGGCATCCTAAAATTCGGGCCCAACTTATCCGCCGCGGGGAGGCGCCCGAGTTAATGAGTTCTGAGATTAAAATCTCCTATGTTGTTACTGTTAACGGTGTAAAGGCGCAGGGTGAAATGGCATCCAGTGATGGTTATTTTCAAGCAGAACTTCCCGAGCTAGCCAATGTTCAGCAACCGTATCATCTTCTTGAATTAGAGGCTTCCTCTCCGGATGGGAACATCCTTGCCAAGACACGGGTTATGGTTGCTCAGTCTTCTGAGGTTGATTGTAATCATTGCCATGGACAGGATCGGGCTGCTGAAAAGCAGGGCCTAAGCCGTGCAACAGCCGCTAATATTTTAGAGCGCCACGATACCCGTAGTAAAACAGCCTTAAAGGCCCGCTTTGACAAGGATGAGGTTATTGTCTGTGCTAGCTGTCATGCCGATTCTTCCCGTGATATGGCAGGCAGCGAAAGAGTACTTAATCTCTCTGCCTCTATTCATGGTTTCCATGCCGGATATCTCGTCGACCAAGGGGCAGGGGCCTGTTCCTTCTGTCACCCGACTGCAGCCCAAGGGGCCAGTCAAAGTTTGCGTGGTATTCATCACAACTTAGGGTTTGACTGTGTGAACTGCCATGGTTCTCTTGCTGAGCATAGTTCGGCATTGCTTAAGGCTGAGTCGGCAGCCGGTAAGGCACGGGCTGCGCAATTGCTGAAAGTGGTAGGTGAGACAAGTGTACCGGTTGACAGTATTGTTGCCCGGGTGCCATGGCTTAATATGCCGGATTGTTTGGCCTGTCATATTGGATTCCAGCCTCCTGAAACAGATACGGCTTTTAACCAGTGGACGAAGGAGTCTGGGCAAATCTTCCATAACCGACTTGGCGAAGAGGGCACTCTCTTTTGTGCAGCCTGCCATAACGAGGCCCATGTGCTGTATCCGGCCCGTAATCCTTATGGCGCTAAGCTAGATGTTCAGCAGCCTCAGCAGTATCAGGGCAATTCGCTGCCCTTGGGGGCTAACCGTGCCTGCAAGACCTGTCATAAGGTAGATATGGATTATGAGATGCATCATTCCGGTTCGTTGGCTGATTTTAGGAATGTGCCTGAGGAGGAGGTTGGAAGGGTAGGTGTAGAAGTTAAAGAGGAATAAGGAGCACAGGGTTTTCTTTTGCAGAGAGCTTTGTGCTCTTTGTGTTTTTGGGGAAGGGGATTGGTAGTAAGGGGACCTAGGGAGTTTCTTATGGGGTTGTGTGTCTGTTGATCTTTGTTCCTTTTCGCCCACTTCGCTGGCTGTTTGCCCAAAAAGTAACAAACAATCCAGGCAACCAAAACCAAATCCCAAAAAAGAATCCACCTCCCTCCCCAAAACGCAAAAGAGGGGAACCACCAATTCGGTGATTCCCCTCTTCTAACTAAAACCCTGTGCCGCCGTTAGTCGACTTTCCAGAAGTCTTCCTTCACAGCACCACATTTAGGGCAGACCCAATCCGCGGGGACATCTTCCCACTTGGTTCCTGGCTCTACGCCATTCTCGTAATCTCCCTCTTCCGGATCATAGATGTAGCCACAGGGGCATTCCCATTTGTCCATTATTGTCTCCTGAGTTATTGATGAAAGGTTAGGGTCTTTTCCTTATTCCATGTTTTCCATGACCTTGCCGCAGCAGGTGGGGAGTCCCTCACCCTTGGCCACTTTCATGTATTTGTTACAGGTGGCACAGTAATAAGTAGCGTCATCCGGAGCGGTTTCTTCAACGCGCTTTGTAACCCCACCCGGTATACCTTCGATGAGAAAACGGGCCAGGTTGTTTTTTGTCGGGATGAATTCACCAATGGGGGAGAGGCGTTTGTTGTCGTTAAGACAATCCACCGTAATCCGCCATAATGTTTCCAGGTCCTGGGTTTCGCTAGGGGTTTCCGGGACAAACTCAACGACATTTTTATCTATTGAAATTTTCATTCTTTTCCTCGCGGGTTAATTTGATGATTTATTAGTTGATAATAATTCCTAATAAATAAAAGTCAATAAAACTTTTGTAAAAGAAAACAGTATGTTCCCCTGAAACTTAGCCCTTTTGGCGCTCTGATTCAGCGCTGACGCCGACCTTGCCGTAATTACTGGCTCCGCACTCATTTTTGCCAAGATCCATGGTGTTTTGTTCTGCTAAATCGACCTTGAGCCAGCCGGCATTAATGCGGCGGATATCGGCATAAACCTCAGGTTGGGGGCGAAGGTTTTCTTCGACAAATTCAGCAAACTTGCCTTCATGGACGAAGTGGAAGGCAATATTGTTTTTCTTGAGCTCGCCAAGGGGAGCGGCAAAAACAAGGTCGTCATTGGCCTCTTCCCAGGATGTGAAGTGGCCGGGGAGTACTAAGACATTGTCATCAATGTCACGCAGGGTGACCATCAGGGTGAGATAGAGGATGCGCGACCACTCTTCGCTCTTGCCGCCAAGATCGGGACGGCCGGCAGACTGGATAAAAATGGTGTCACCGGTGAGAAGGAATTTGCCATCAATGAGAAAACTGGTGGAGCCCAGGGTATGACCCGGGGTGTGGATTATCTTGATTTCAGGGCCGTTGGTCAGAGCCAGGGTCTGGCCGTCTGTAAGAGGCGTATAGGGGAAATCAGCCCCCATGAAGTCAGGTGTCATAACCATGACTTCGGCGCCAATTTCCTTCTGGAGGAGAATGCTGCCGGCGATATAATCGGCCTGGCGGTGGGTCTCAAAGGTTTTAACAATCTTGGCGCCGCGTTCCTTGGCAAAATCCTGATAAAATTGAATATTCGCTGACGGATCAAAAACGGCTGCTTCGCTGCCAACGATGAGCATGTAGCTGCAAGATGCCTTGCCAGGGCGGATTATCTGGTGGAGTTCATAGGGGCTGTTGTCGTCAGTAAGTTTGTGGGGGGCAAGCATATTGCCCCAGGAGGTAATGCCGTCCTGAAGATATCCGACATCAGTAAATCCGTTAGCAAGTAACTGTTCACTGACAAATTTTGCGGAGTTTTCCTTGGC
>JBFFNX010000079.1:0-12329 GCA_041562995.1 Desulfurivibrionaceae bacterium | reverse complement strand
TTACCTGTACCGTGTTGTTGTCACTTTTTTCTCGTGTTAGTCCTACTATCATTTCTTTGTCCCCTTTAGCTAGTTTCCCTGAGCCAATCGGCAGAAAGCAAGAGCTAACATCCTATTATACCGATTGTTGTCACTTTTTTTGCGTTAGTCCCACTATCAGTTCTTCGTGCCCTTCAGCTAGTTCCCCCTGAGCCAATCGGCAGAAAATAACATCCCAAACCGCACCGTGCTGTTGCCCCTGTCATGGTCTGGTTATAAATACGGAGGAAATCTACATGAAAAACAGGTCAATGTATCCCAGACTTGACAATGAACAGGTAAGCACGGCTCTTTTATTAGCTGCAGGTACGGGCAGCCGCCTTGCTCCCTTGACCGACAAGGCGCCCAAATGCCTTGTTGAGGTTAATGAAATATCTATTCTTGAGAGGCTGATCCACTCCCTCCAGGAACACAACTTCAAACGGCTGGTTATCGTTGTCGGACATCAAGCTGACTCTATCCGCAATTTTCTTGGCACTCGGGCCGGGGGCATGGATATTGAGTATGTCACCAGTCCCTTATACAAAACAACCAACAATATTTATTCTTTATGGCTGGCCAGAAAGGTCATAGACGAACCGTTTTTGCTCATTGAGAGTGATATTGTTTTCGACTCGAAAATGCTGACTGCCATGCTCCAGCCTGATCGCATGGCAGTGGCCAGATTAAAGCCCTGGATGGACGGTACCACCGTGACAATCAATAAGAGCCAGGAGATTAAAGCATTTTATGATGGTGCTCATAAGCGGGATGATAGCCATTATAAAACCGTCAATATTTACAGCCTTTCCGCCCTCACCTGGAAACTTGTCTTGGCGAGACTGGACCGCCATATTGCAGCCAATATGAGGAATGGTTATTACGAGACGGTCTTTGCGGATTTGGTGCAGGAGGGCTGCCTCTCTTTTGAGCCAGTTTTCTTTGACAGCAACCGCTGGTATGAGATTGACAATATGACTGATTTGCGCGCAGCCGAAAAGATGTGCGGCCGTCATCACCATCCATCTGCCACTGTAACTGATCACGCCGCACGCAACCCTAAAGACCACCATATTCCGGCCTTTAAGCACATGAAGGCCATTGACTCTTTCAAAAGGGGTACATTCCGCCATCCCGACAAACGGGTGTCGACGCCGACCATGTCAACTTCTCTTTTGCCACAGTAACCCATTACCTACACTTGAAAATGAACAAAAAAAATCCTTCCGCTCAAGAGCGATACCGATTTATTTCCAAACAGCATGGCGGCTTTTGGCGTCATGAATTTATTGATCATAACTACCTCTACAACCTCTATTTCCCGCCCGAAGAATTCTTCCACCATATTACCAAGCACATCCATCAGCTGGTATTGAGCTATCCCGTTGGCCAGCAAGACTTGGCAGGCTTAGTGGGCGATCTCATCGGCCAGCCGCCGGAGCGCCTCGTGGTCGGCAATGGCGCCGCAGAACTTATCAAGATTATCGCCGGGATGGATCGCAAATTAATTGTGCCCGTGCCGTCCTTTAATGAATACGCCAATGCCGCCTCTACCGGCAATGTTGTTGAGTTTGCCCTGGAAGCACCCTCCTTTGAACTCAATGTAGACAAATTCGCAGCAGAGGCCATCCGCAGTAAGGCAGGCTTGGCAGTGGTGGTCAGCCCCAATAATCCCACCTCATTGCTTGTTCCAAAAGCTGACCTTATTCGTTTAGTTAACAAACTGGCCGCCCATGACTGTATGCTCATCGTTGATGAGTCTTTTATTGATTTTGCGCAAAACCGCGACCAGGAAACCCTTGAACAAGATATTGACCACTATCCGAACCTGGCAATTTTCAAAAGCATGAGTAAGGCCTATGGTATCTGCGGCATCCGTATCGGCTACATGCTCACTGCCGACCTGGACTTTGCAGCACAGGTCCGGCAAGGGCTCCATATCTGGAATATTAATGGCTTTGCGGAAGAATTCCTGCGCCAGGCCCCGCAGTACCGCCAGGAGTTTACCGCTAGCTGTAACCGGGTCAAGGCTGATCGCGATCTTTTTTATTTACAGCTGCAAACGATTCCGGGCATGATCGTCTATAGGCCTGACGCTAATTATATTTTCTGCCGTCTGCCTGATCATGCCGCATCCGGCCCGGAAGTGACCGAAGCATTGTTCATTAAGGACAATATCTACATCAAACATTGCCAGGGCAAGACAATGCCGGAATCGGATCGCTACCTCCGCATAGCCAGCCGCACCCAGCCGGAAAATATGAAATTGGTTGCAGCCTTACGCGACGTTATTGGTCAGGAGAACACATAATGGCAGCCCCCCATGCAGCAGCATCGCCCCCCTCCATCCTCTCTTTTGCCAAAGACCTGCCGAACATCTGTTCTCTGGTCGGCCTGCTCTGTGCGGTAGGCGCCATGTATTATGCAATACTGGGCAATTTCCCGGCGGCGATGATCGGTCTGATCTGGGCGGTGTTCTTTGACTGGAGTGATGGTATCATCGCCCGGCGTCTGAAAGGGCGGAACGATAGCCAGCGCGAGTTTGGCGGCCAGCTTGATTCCCTGATCGATATTGTCAGCTTCGGCATTTGCCCGGCCCTTGTCCTGTTAAGCTATGGGGACTTCAGCCCCTGGTTCCTGCCCGGCGCCTTTGTCATTGTTGCGACCGGAGTGCTCCGGCTCAGCTATTTCAATGTCTTTGGTCTGGTTGACAAGTCGAGCTATATGGGCCTGGCGCTGGACAATAATATTATCATCGTAACCTTTGCCTTTCTCTTTCAGGGCATGGTCTCCCAACCTGTTTTCAGCGTTTTTTTCTATATTCTACTCATGGTTCTGGCTGCTTTCAATGTGGCACCCATTAAAACCCCCAAATTTGCCGGACGATGGTATTACGCCCTTATCGCCTATACCGTTGCATTGTCTTTACTCTTTGGCTGGCAGTGGTACAGCTTATAGAGAGTATTTTGCGGTTATACTCCATGCCGAGGCATGTTTTTCATCTTACCTGCATGCGCCCTGAAAAGAGAATTCTCATCGCCTGGCCGGGCGCTATCATCAGTTTCAAGCCCAAGAGATAAAATTCGTGATGTGAAAATAGGGTATCCTTTGTCACCTAGACAGGTTATACCCCGAGCCCGTATTGATATCTGCTGCTGATGCAGTATGGGCAATCAACGTTCTGTAACGCCTTGACTTTAACAAAGAGTAGAACATGAATATTTTACATATCTCGGATTTGCATTTTGGCCCTCGCCACTGGGAGGGCGATGACCAGCTTTTGCTTGAGAAACTCAATTCATATGATGCTGACATTGTTATCAACACGGGCGACAGTACAACAGATGGCCTGGAAGATGAGTATGCAGCGGCAGGGGACTTTCTGAAAGGTCTCAAGTACACAGATGTCATCTCGGTCATCGGCAATCATGACAAAAGAAATATGCGTTCCCATGAACTTTTCAGAAAATACATTTATGACTCCAAGACCATCGACATCCCCGAAACGTCGAAGACCACCAAGAAGCATCTCTTTTTGGATCGCAATATAACCAAGCTCTGTGAAAATTTAACCGATATCAATTTCCTTAAAGAAATGACGATAAACGGAAAATCCGTGTTGATTATCAGTATTGATACCGCTGAACTCTACAGTGATGATGGTTTTGTGGAAAAAGAGATCCTGAAGGTGGTTTCAGAGAAAATCAATGCGACACAATATGACCTGCCGCTGCTTCTGACCCATTATTCCGTTTTGGGCACCGACGAGTGCCCTCTGAAAAATTCGGCCTCGGTGATTGATTTTATCCAAAAACATAAAATCAACCATGTCTTTTGCGGCCATACCCACGAACTGGAATTGATGCACACCACCGATCTCTACCAAGGTCACTCCTTTACCCATTACATGTGCGGGAGTCTGTCCTCATGTAATCATGCCAACGATGACAACATGTTCCTCTATTATGAAAATATGGGCAGCGCTAATATGCACCTCTATCTCATCCGCATTTTCCCGGAGATGGGAAAACTGCGTTTCAAAGAAGAGAAGGTCTTTTAGGCATACTTTGACTTAAAAAAACTGACACCTGCTCCCCTTAGAACAACTGGACCTCAACCCTGATTTCCACTACTCACCTAGACCCCCCCCAAAACATCCCCCGCAACGGTCTCCACCAGATGCCGCTGAGCAGCCAAGAGTAGAGATAGGTCCCGAAGAAAATCAGGATGAAGGTCTTGGTGATATCAGCACTGCTGCCCTGCATGGAGAAGCCCGGCACATAGCCGAAAAGAAAGGGTGCCAGATAGAGAAACTTGGCGAATTTGAAGGCAGAAAAGGCGGTCCGCCACATATTGGCCTTAGCAATGGTGGCCCCGGCAAAGGCGGCGATACAGACCGGCGGCGTGATATTTGAATCCTGGGAGAGCCAGTAGACAATCATATGGGAGGCCAGAGGATTGACCCCTAAATGGGTCAAGGCCGGCACCGCCACCACTGCGGTGATCAGATAGGCGGCCGTCACCGGCACCCCCATACCCAGGACCAACGAGGCCAGGGCGATGAGAACAATGGTAAAGAAAAGGGAACCCCCGGCCAATTCAATAACAATATCGGCAAAGGTAAGGACCAGACCACTATAGGTGAGAACGCCGATAATAATGCCGATGACACCGACGGTGGCGCCGATCTTCAGGCTGCTCTCCGTACCGGCCCGCGAGGCCTGGACAAATTCGCGCAGGCCAATACGGGTATCCTTCCTGAACCAACTGATCGCGATACAGCTGACAATACCGTAGATGGCTGAATAGCCAGGCGAATATCCAATAAGCATAAAAACGGTGATGGTCGCGAGCGGAATCATATAATACCACTCTTTCTTGAAGATATCCAAGGCGCCAAACTCCGATTTCTCCCCGACAATATTCTCCTTCTTGGCCTCATAATGGACCATGACAAAGACGGAGAAAAAATACATGAGGGCCGGGAAAAGGGCCACCAGCATAATCCGTGAATAGGGCAGGCCAGTCAGCTCGGCCATGATAAAACCGCCAGCGCCCATGATCGGCGGCATGAACATGCCGCCGATGGAGGCGGCCGGCTCAATGGCCCCGGCAATATGGGGTTTGAAGCCCGCCTTCTTCATCATGGGAATGGTAAACGCGCCGGTGGAGACGGTATTGGCGATGGCGCTGCCGGAGATGGAACCAAAGAGACCACTGGCAACCACGGCCACCTTGCCCGGCCCGCCGACCTTATGGCCCACCGCAGCCAGGGGAAAGTCGATGAAAAATTTCTGGGCCCCACATTTTTCCAAAAAAGCGCCGAAGATGACAAAGAGAATGATATAGGTGGCCAGCACATTGGCCATGATGCCGAAGACACCATCGCTCTTATAAAAAATCGAGACGCAGAGGTTGGGGAAATCATCACCGGCATGGGAGAAAAGCTCAGGTGCCAGATCGCCATAGACTCCGTACACAAGCATTATGACGCCGATGACGACAAAGATCGAGCCCACCACCCGCCGGGCCAACTCAATACCCAGCAGCACACCAATCATGGCCACCGCCATATCAAGAGAGGTCTCCAGACCCATCCGGTAATTGATCGCCTCGAAGTTAACGATCCAGTAGCTGATTGAGAAAACAGACAGCATAATTAGGAGATAATCAACACCACGCATAATCGAACTTTTTGATTTATAGACCAAAAAGATAAGCACATAGGTGATGATGATATAGATGCCGCGATGATACTCGGTGGAGGCCGGCTGAAAAACGGCGGAGTATGAGTAGAAAAGGACGAGAATCAAAGACAGGACATCAAAGAGTACCTTCTCGAACTTATGGAGACTATCGTAGGCCACAGTGATTCATCATATCTTGCAGGACAAACAAATAAGGACGGCGCAAGCCAACCGTCCCCATGTCAAACGCCAGCCAGAGGAAAGAACCAGGCGGCACCTCTGATCACCACATCAAAAGATTAAAGCACCCCTTTTTCCTTCCAGAACTTAATGGCACCTGGATGCAAGGGAGTCACGATACCATTAATGCCAGTGGCAATGCTCATCTCCTTGAAGGTTTTTTTCTGGCTTACCATGTGGGCCAGGCCTTCATCCGTATAGATGGCGGCAAGAATATTATAAACGATATCATCAGGCACGTTGGCATTTGCCACCCAAAGGGCGGAATCCTGAAAAGAAGGCGTCGCTTTATCAACACCGCGATAGGTTCCGGCCGGCACGGTGAGCTTGGCAAAATAGGGGTATTTTTCATAGAAGCCGGAGGCCTTGGCGTCGGCATCAAGATCGACCAGATCAATATCATTGGTCTGGGCAGCCATGATGACCGCACCACTGGGGAAGGCAGTAAAGAGCCAGAAGGCATCGAGTTGGTTATTGCCGAAGGCAGCTGCCGCATCATTATAGCCCATGGGGTTCCGTTTTATCGTATCCCAGACACCCATATGGGTAAAAAACAACTCACAGTTGGCAAAGGCCCCGGAACCGGCATTCCCGACGCCAACGCGCTTGCCGTCGAGGTCTTTCACACTGTTAATACCAGATCCCTTGCGGACCACGAGCTGGCCAGGAGCGCCGTAGAGAAAGGCAACGGCCATAACATTCTCATATTTATTGGTATCGTTTTTCATCATGCCGTTGCGGCCCAGATACACATGACCGGAATAGACAATACCAAAATCGGACTTGCCGGAGTTTACCTTGCGCAGGTTCTCCACCGAACCGGCAGAGGACTGGGCCTTAACCGTAAAATCTGCCATATCCTTAATTGGTTTGTAGACCTGAATAGCGTTGGCAACCACCTGAAAGGTGCCGCCGGCAGGACCACCACCAAAAACTAATCTCTTCTTGCGGGCATGGGAGTCCGTGGCCAGCGACAGGCAGACGGAAAGGGCAACCAGGGCGACAAATACTCTAAATTTCATCACTTTCTCCTTTGACATTGTTATGCAGGCATCCCCAAGGGCATCAGGCTGTAATTATACACTAGGTACAATAGCCCATGTGGCAAAATGGGTCAGTAAAAAAAATTCTTCTTACCACTGGGTTTCAGCCACTCTCATGGATTGACACAAACCATCTGAAATCTAAACAGTTTTTTTGAAGAAAGAGTCATTCCCGCGCAGGCGAGAATGACTCGTGAACATGGCTGATATTCGGTGGTAATCAAAAAAAAATTGACAATGAAAATTGAAAAACACCATTATATTTTTTGGAGCAGCCAGACATTATTCTGGTGCCCATTGGAAATTTAGGCCGCTAAAAAACGAACTTTTTGAAGTTTTTTTGAAGAACAGCGTTTATGAGCAGTTTGCTATAAATTCATGACCTCATACTCCGAAACCACTATTCGGCAGGGAGGCATTAAATGGAAACCAGTGCAAACAGTGAAGGAGAAGAACATGGCCTGCAAGGACAGTAAAAATTGCCCCCCGAAAAAGAATCAGAGCACCAAGACGACGATCGCCTCTACAGAATTTGTCCTGCACGCCCCAGAGGCCAGTGAGATTTTTGTGACCGGTGATTTTAACGACTGGAATCCCAAGCAATATTCCATGCGTAAATTTAAAAACGGTGACTGCACCAAGAAGCTGAAACTCAAGCCCGGGCGCTACGAGTATCAATTCGTCGTTGACGGCAGCTGGTGGACCGACCCTGCTAATCCTGAACGGATCAGCAACGAATTCGGCTCGCAAAATTCAGTAATCATCATAGGTAATGATGTCTGCCAAAACTAAATCAAAGAGAAAAACCACTATAAAAAAAGCCCGCCATGACTTCAGTCATGGCGGGCTTTTTTTATAGTGGACTAACGGACTGAAACAACAGTCTTTGTTGGCGCTTAGCCCTCGTTACCTGTCTTGAGTTTCAACAGTTTGGCGCCCGGCTTCAAGGCGTCACCCATCTTGGCGGTAATACTTTCCACCACGCCGCCGATCTTCGCGACCACCGGGGTCTGCATCTTCATGGCCTCGACCACAACCAGGGTGTCACCCTCTGCAACCTTCTGCCCAACCTCCACAGAAATTTCGCAGATATTAGCATTAAAGGGGGCGCGCACATCACCAACCAGTGCCAGCTCTTCAATCTCTTCCTTGCCAATCTCCGGCTCAGCGGCAACGCTGCCGGCCTGCTGCTCGGCGGCCATGATATAGCTGCGGTTATGGTGATCAACGGTGAGATAAATAGTGGTCTCACCCTCCTCATTCATCTGGGCTGGCCCAACAGAGATAAGATGGCCCTTGCCAAGATGATCGGTAAAGGTAATATCCGCCCCGAGGTCAAAACCACCCCGCTTCAAGAAGATAGACGGCGGCAGCACATACACCTTACCGAACTTCTCCTCAAACTTGAAAAATTCCACGGCATCGTTGGGATGCTGGAGATAGAGAACGAGCTCCTGCTCCGTGGGTTCACGGCGGATGCGTTCAGCCAAGGTCTTGCGTTCCTTGACCACATCGATATCCTCGATATCTTCAATACCGCCCTCTTCCTCTAATACCTTCTGCCAGTCAGCACCAAGAACCTTCTCATAGATCCATTCCGCCGGTTTATAGAAGGGGAAAGGACCGTATTTGCCGAGAAGGAGATTGCGCAGATCGCCGGAGGCATTGCCGTAGCGCTCACCACCCTGGACATTGGCCACGGCCGTGGTCCATAGGATCTGGGAACCGGGGGTCACCGACCAGTAATTACCAAGCTCTTTCTGGACCAGGGGAAGCTCCTTGTGGAGGATGTCTGGCATCTTATCCAAGAAACCACCCTTCTCGGCCTGCTCCAGACTGGAACCCATGGCACCACCGGGCAGCTTATGAATCTGGACGGTGGGCAAAAAGCCCTTGAACTGCGACTCAAAAACTTCGTAATGGGGCCGTTCGTCACGGATGGCATCAGAAGAGGCAATAACCGCATCAGTATCAATGGTGACCGCCTTATGGCCATAATCTTCCAGGGTCTGAACAACGGACAGAATAGGTGGCGGACCATAAAAACCGCAGAAGGAATGATCAGCTGCATCAACAATATTGGCGCCATTTAAGACGGCTGCGGTGATCCGCCCAATATCATTACCATCGGTGTTATGGCCATGATAATGGAGGACCAGATCAGGATATTTATTCTTAATGGCGCTGACAAGATCACCAATACGCTTGGGAGTGCCAAGACCGCCATGGTTCTTGATACAGAGAACAATGTCCTCGCCGGTGACAGAGAGGATCTCGCCAACCTTCTTGACATAGAATTCGTCGGTATGCTCGGGACCTGTAGAAAAGCAGATACAG
The DNA here is from genome assembly GCA_041562995.1 of Desulfurivibrionaceae bacterium. Classification (GTDB taxonomy): domain Bacteria; phylum Desulfobacterota; class Desulfobulbia; order Desulfobulbales; family SURF-16; genus BM506. Next base: position 3,004 of record JBFFNX010000079.1, on the reverse strand, counting down.
GGTTCGAGAATCTTACCGGCAGCCTGCACCTCTTCAAAAACAGCCTTCATGTTAGGGATGTAGTTCATGAAGTCAAACACTCGCCAGACATCAACGTATTTGGCAAACTCACGTACCGTTAGTCGGATGACATTCTGAGGATAGGGGCGATAGCCGAAAAGATTCACACCGCGACACAGGGTCTGGAACATGGTGTTGGGCATGGCCTCCCGCAGGAGTTTCAGTTTCAGAAAGGGATCAACCTGCTTGCGGAGGATATCGACATGCACTGAGGCGCCGCCGGTGATCTCCAGAGAAAAATAACCCGCCTTCTCCCTGGCTTCGGCAGCCATGAGATCGGTGTGAAGCAGGATTCTGTTCTTGAAATCGGACTGAGACAGATCGCGGGCGGTATTGGTGATGTAATAGCCATCAGCCTCGCGAACGGTCTTGAGCACTTCTTTTATATTCATACCTTGAACGATGCGGTTCATGGTGACTCCTCTTCTGTAAATTTTACGCTACAAATCTTCTTCTACGCCGCACAAGCTTCCTACCGACAGGACTTAAGCCGCATAGGGATTTAAACCCTTGTGGTGAATCTCGGCAATGAGAGCGGCAAGTTTATTGACCTCGGAATCGTCATCCCGATACTCCAGGAGTTCCGGATGATTTTCCAGATAGGATGTATCAAAATCCCCGGACTGGAACTGGGGATCATTGACCAGTTGCAGGTAGAAAGGGATGGTTGTCTTGGGGCCGGTGATGACATAATTAGTCAGACAGCGACGCAGTCGGTCAACCGTCTCATTCCAGGAATAGCCAAACACCGTCATCTTTACCAGCAGCGAATCATAGACCTGGGGGATGGTAAAGCCCTGATAGACAAAGCCATCAAGACGAACACCATAACCACCGGGTGAACGGTAGGTGGTAACGGTTTTGCCGCCCTCAGGCATGAAATTATTCTGGGGGTCCTCGGCATTGATCCGCATCTCAATGGCATGGCCACGGATCTGGATATCACTCTGCTTAAAACTCAACTCCTTGCCAAAGGCCAGCTTGATCTGGGTCCGGACAATATCAATACCAGTGACCATTTCGGTGACGGTATGTTCAACCTGGATGCGGGTATTGATCTCCATGAAATAAAAATTCATGTCCTTATCGATCAGAAACTCCACGGTTCCGGCGTTGGTGTAGTTGGCAGCCTTGGCAGCGCGCACTGCCGTGTCACAGATCTCATCAAGAAGGTTCTTGTCCTTGATCAGCGAGGGAGCGATCTCGACCAGCTTTTGGTTGCGACGCTGGATGGAGCAGTCACGGGTGCCGAGATGAACGGTGTTGCCGAACTGATCAGCAATGATCTGCACCTCCACATGTTTGGGCTTCACCACCACCTTTTCCATGTAGACGTTGTCGCTGGAGAAAGCGGCCTTGGCCTCGGCCCGGGCAATCTGGAGCTGCTCCTTCATCTGGCCATCATTATCCACCTGGCGGATACCACGGCCGCCGCCGCCGGCCGTGGCCTTGAGCATAATCGGATATTTAACCCTATTGGCAAATTCCAGGGCCATCTTAACGGCCTCGGTCTCATCGGCAGGCAGGTTGTCGGTACCTGGCACCATGGGGATCTTGGCCTCGGCCATGATCCTGCGGGCCGTCACCTTGTCGCCAAGCTGACTGATAACCTCGGCGCTTGGTCCGATAAAGGTAATGCCGTTATCGGCACAGGCCTGGGAGAAATCTGGGTTTTCAGCAAGGAAACCGTAGCCGGGGTGGATGCCATCGATATTATGATTCTTGGCAACCTTAATGATCTTATCAATATTGAGATAATCGCAACGGGGACCGTCACCGATCCAGACGGCTTCATCGGCAACACTGATATGAAGGGCGGCATTGTCCGGCGTTTCATAAATGGCTACCGCTATATAACCAAGCTCCTGGATGGCTCGGATAATCCGGCACGCGATTTCACCACGATTGGCTACCAGAATTTTCTTTTTCAAAAGGACACCTCTTAACTAAATTTCTATTTCATTCCAACCGCTGCCCCGGGAGGAACAGCAATGCTGCTCATTATGAAACCCTCTCCACCAAGGGGGTGGAAGATGCTCTTACTCCAGATTGCTTTGTCAAAGGGGACTATCCACCCGCAAAACAGGAGAAAACAGGTGAAAAAATAAGGAGTTTGCCTGGCCAATGGCGCACATGAAAAATTGTCCATTCCCAGGGCAAACAGCAGAGTACGCTACCATACTTTTTTTACCCAGGCAAGACTGAAAGCGCCGGATACGCCATCAAAAAACAAAAAAAAAGCCAGCGCCTCTACTGGTATTTCTACCCAAAAACAGTGAGTAAAGACTCGTGACCCGAGTCCTGAGTTAGATACTCAGCACCGAGAACACAGAGAGGGGGATGCTTGCGGGTTTGAACTTGCCAGACCACGGCTAAGGCGAGGAGATGGCCACCTATTCTGCTGTACCCCATAGTCGCCGGGCCAGACCAGACACCCGCAGTACCGGGGTGGCCACGGCCTGCCGGAAGATCTCCTCATTGCCCCACACCTCCACCGATTGCCTGGCCCTGGTCAGGGCGGTGTAGAGAAGCTCCCGACCAAGAACCCGGGAGGGCTGGGCCGGCAAAACAACCACCACCCGGTCAAACTCTGAACCCTGGCTTTTGTGGACGGTCATGGCGTAGGCCGCATTATAGGGCGGCAACCTGCGGGCCAGCACCTGGCGCAGGCCGCCGTACTCGGCAAAACAGGCATGGAGGCGGCCATCCTCCTGGTTAATTACGCCGGTGTCACCGTTATAGAGTTCCAGCTCATAGTTATTTGTGGCGATCATGATCGGCAGACCAGGGTAGAGAGGTTTGGCGGCACTGTCATCCCCTGCCACCAGCTTGACTAGAAGTTTATTGATCCCCTCCATACCGGACGACCCTTGGCGATGGGCGCAGAGGACGCCGAGAGTACCCAGGGAGGCGAGCTGCTCTTCTTTCGTCTGGACCGTCACCA
>JBFFNX010000078.1:0-12343 GCA_041562995.1 Desulfurivibrionaceae bacterium | reverse complement strand
CCGCACTTTTTCTTTGCTCGGAGTTTTTCCAGAGGTTTTTTGTGCGGGGAAGAGTATTTTTTCCCTGAAGCAGGAATCTTGTCAATTGTTTTAAACCTTCTTCACTGACCAAAGTAGGAGATCATGAGCAGCATGTCTACTGAAGCAGCCCCTGCCAAAAAGTCTTCTAAGAAAGCAAAATCCTCCGCCTTCTGCAGTAATATCATTGGCAAAAGTCCCTCAATTTGCAAGGTTTTTTCACTTATTGAAAAGGTGCAGGATACGGACTCCACCGTTTTGATTCAGGGTGAATCAGGTACAGGTAAGGAACTGATCGCCCAGGCCCTCCATTATGGTGGTGACCGGCGGGACAAACCTTTTGTACCGGTTAACTGCGGTGCCATTCCGGCAGAGCTCCTGGAGTCGGAGCTGTTTGGCCATGAAAAAGGGGCCTTCACCCATGCCATCCGTACCCGCATTGGACGTTTTGAGATGGCGGACCGCGGCACGGTATTTCTTGATGAAATTGCCGAAATGAGTCCGGTTCTGCAAGTCAAGTTGCTGCGCGTTCTCCAAGAGAAAAAATTTGAGCGGGTTGGCGGCGCCAAAACCATCGCCTCCGACTTTCGGGTCATCGCTGCCACCAATCGTGATCTTGCCGAAGAGGTTCGTAACGGCAACTTCCGCGAGGATCTATACTACCGGCTTACGGTAATTCCCATTGAATCCCCGCCGCTAAGGGATCGGAAAAGCGATATCCCGCTTCTTTTGGAGGCATTTCTTGAGCGTTTCTGTGCCTCAAAAAAAAGGGTGATCCGCGGGGTGGATGATGATGCCCTTGATTGCCTGAAGCGCTATCAGTGGCCCGGTAATGTTCGGGAACTTGAAAATATGGTTGAGCGCATGGTTATTTTGGCGGCAGGTGAGATCATAACCATGGAGGATCTGCCGCCCCAGCTTTTAGATACACCGGCTGCGGTTTCCTCCCCGGTTGTCGCCGACATTCCGGAAACCGATTTTTGTCTCAGTGAGGTGGTTGCTGACTATGAGAGGAAATTGATTGTCAGGGCCCTGCAGCAGACCGCCTGGGTGAAAAACAGGGCGGCGAAACTCTTGAAGGTAAATCGGACGACGCTGCTGGAAAAAATGAAGCGCCACAGTGTGATCAAGCCGGTGGAACGCTAAGTCATGGGCTTGGGCGCTGGCTTATTATCAGATGTCCGTTTCCAGGGGGGCCTATTGTCGGAAAGGGCAGGGGGGGAACTATGTCTGGCCGCGTGATCGTAAAGAATTTTTTTCAGCTTGGCATTGTTCTGCCTGTCTTGTTTCTTCTTGGGTATAGCTCAGCATCTTGTGCCGCTTCTGCGGACCAGGCTATGGTAAGCAGCCAGGGGCAGACAGGAAAGCAGGAGAAGCTATGGGCCGAAGCCCAGGTCTTTCTTGAGGCCAAGGATATTGATCAGGCCGCTCTCTATTTCAAACATTACTGGAAAACCTTTCCGCAATCCCCCCAGGCAGCCGAGGCCCTTTGGCAGGCCGCTCTCCTGTATAAGCAACAAGCTCTCCATAGCGATACTCCAGACTGGTCAAAGGTGAAGGACCTTTTTCGGGCCTATATAGTAGACTTTGCCGATTCGCCGAAGGTGGCGGATGCCTATTATGAAGTCGGTAATAGCTATTTTCAGATGGGTTTTTATCGTGAGGCCCAGAATTACTATACCCTTTTGTTAAAGGAGTACCCTGGCCATCATCTGGAAAATGAAGTGGTTTTTATGAGGGCGCAGGCGTATCTGTATGTCGGTAAATTTGAACTTGCCAGCGCCGAATTTTCCAAGCTCCAGGTCAGCAAGGATAAGATTTTCAGGCTTCGCGGGGAAACCGGCCAGGCCGATGTTCATTTTTTTAAAGGCGAGTGGCATGACGCCCTGGGTATCTTAAAGCGGATACATCGCCAAAACCCAGATTATTATCTGGGCTATCAGAAAATTCTCAAAGACTTGGGTATTGCTTCCATCCGGGTGGGCAATCTTCAGGAGGGGCGTGATTATATCCTCCACTACCTTAATATTCGTGAGCAGGGTAAGGCCGATGCTGAGGCCTATTTTGAGGTGGCGGAAAGCTTTTTGCAAGAGGGCACGGTGGATGTCGCCCGTGTCTTTTATGAGCTGGTGGTTGCCAAGACCACTCCCCGAGATAAGTATGCAATCTTAAGTAATTTTCGTCTCGGTCAGTATGGCGCTGTCAACCTTGATACGATGTCGGCGCAAGAGCGCTTGGCCTTTTTTAAGGAAAATAACGACAAGCCCTTTCAAGAGGTGCTCGATAACCTCTATAGAAATCCTCTGGCCCAGGAGGCGCGTTACGTCTTGTTCCAGCGCTATATTGAGCGTCAGGAATGGGACCTTGCCTATAACATCGGCAAGTCCTATCTCCGCTATAAGTCCACCGTCAAGGAGCGGTTGTCGGTGGATGAGGGTCTTGGCATTATTCTCATTGCCAAAATCTCAAAGCTGCTCGCCGCCGGAAAGTATCAGGAGATCCGTGCTCTCTACGAGAAAGAGTTTCCAACCATTGCCGCCTATAAAAAGGCGGATCTCCTCATGCTCGTCGGCGAGGCCTATGAACGGGAGAGTCTTTACGATCAGGCCTCTGTTATCTATTACCGGGCCCTTGGTCTGGAGATCGATGAAGCGCAGAAGGTGAAACTCTACTTTCGGCGCGCTGAAGTCTATCTGGCCAACAAGGATCTGAAATCCGCCCAGAGGCTTTTGAAATACCTGCGCCGCCTCTACCAGAATCAGGCTGCCATTGCTGAGGTGAACTGGTTAAGTGCCCGCTTGCGCGCGATGCAGAAGCGCCCTGCCGATGCCTTGGAGTTCTACAAGATGGCCGTCGAGGCCGGTGGTGAGCAGGAGAAGAAGGGGGTGTATGCGGCCGACTATCTCCGTCAGCTTTTTGCCCTCGATAAGCTGGACCGGGTGGCAGATCTTGTCGCCATGTTCCATGAACAGCAATGGCTGCCGAGCGCGCAAATCCAGTACTGGTACGGTCGGCTGGGGTTGGAGCTCTCCCAAAATGGAAAAGCAGAGGCTGCTGCTGCTATCTATAAAAAGGCCCTTGCTGACGGTCTGCCTGAAAAAAGTCCTGAGGCCCAACCCATTCATCTCCATTTAGGCGATTTGCTGCTGGCCAAACAAAACCACAAGGAAGCCCTTGGTCATTATCGCCTGGCCCAGGCCGGCCAGGATAAGAGAGTGGCACAGCTGGCCGAGGCCCGTCTCAATGAGTATCAGATTCGTGGGGGCCTGGTTGAGGTTGGGGCGATGTTTTGATTTGCTGGTATTTAGAACGTGGAAAAAAGGTGTTTGTTTTCAGCTCACAAAGATCAAAGGGAAGTTAAAGAAAGAAGAAGGCTTCCTTGGAAGCATTGCCCTTGGGTAAAATTATTATGATAAGAATTCTTCCACACCTCTTTGTTTCCTCTTTTTCTGCCCATCCTTTCTTCCCGTTAAAACAGTATCTCCGTGCGATTAAGTTCCACAATATGCATAGGTCGCTAAAATTGATATCCCTCTACTCAGAATTTAGTCAGTAATTTATGTCTACCTCCAGTAGCAAAATACTCATCGTTGATGATGATCAGGATGTTCGCATAGGTCTGTTTCAGACCTTGAGTCATGAGAGGTTTCAGGTCATGGCGGCGGAAAACGTCACCATGGCCCTTGAGATGGTGGCCGACGACCAGCCCGACTTGGTGCTGGCCGACTTGAAAATGCCGGACGGCACGGGCCTTGATTTGTTAAAAAAACTTAAGGTCCAGTTCCCTGATCTGCCGGTTATCCTTGTCACCGGGCATGCCTCTGTGGATACGGCGGTGGAGGCCATGCGCTTGGGGGCCCATGATTATATCCTTAAACCCTTTCAGCGCGAAGCCGTTCTTGCGACAGTTGATATGGCCTTGCGCAGTCAACGTCTTACCCCCGTTACCAGCGTTCTGGCCGCGGCCCGGCGCAAAAGGGCAGGGGGCCAGGACAAGCCCATTGTCGGCAACTCTGAGAACCTGCGGCGGATCATGATCAGGGCCAAGAGTGTGGCGTCAAGTAAGGCCACCGTCCTGATCCTTGGCGAGTCGGGAACCGGTAAGGAGGTTTTTGCCCGCTACATTCATAATGAAAGCGATCGCCGCCATGGTGCCTTTGTGGCCTTGAACTGTGCTGCTCTGCCCGAGGGACTGCTGGAGAGCGAACTCTTTGGTCATGAGAAGGGGGCTTTTACCGGTGCAGTGGCAGCCAAGAAGGGCAAGTTTGAGCTCGCAAGCGGCGGCACTCTGCTCCTTGATGAAATTGGCGAAGTACCGCTGCATCTCCAGGCCAAGCTCTTAAGGGTGCTTCAGGAGGAAGAGGTCGATCGTTTGGGTGGCAGCACGCCGGTGAAGGTGGACGTTCATGTGGTGGCCACCACAAACAGGGATCTGGGGGTGATGGTCAAGGAGGGAACTTTTCGCCAGGACCTCTTTTATCGCCTCAATGTCATTCCTCTCAAACTTCCGTCCTTGGCCCAGAGGCCAGGTGACATTCCTCTACTGGCCCAGTATTTCCTCGAAAAATATTCCGACCAGTACAACAAGGATCTCAAAAAGTTTTCCGAGCCCGTCCGCCGTTATTTTATGGATCACGACTGGCCCGGTAATGTCAGAGAGATGGAGAATCTGGTGGAACGCGCTGTCCTCCTTGGTCAGAGCAGGGAGTATGTCCTGGAAGATTTCTTGGATGATGAGGTCCCTGAGTCGGCGGCTGATTTACCTGCTCCCCAATGGCTGGTTCCCGAGCCCTCTCCCCCGGCCAACGATGGCCAGGTGATCCAGGCCTTCAGCGACGATGGTACGGTTGTGCCGTTAAAAGAGGTGGAGCGTCAAATGATCCTTCATGCCCTCCATAAAACTGACAATAATCGAACCCATGCGGCCAAGATGCTCGGTATATCCGTGCGCACCCTGCGTAATAAATTGCATGAATATCGCCAAATGGCGTTGTGAGTTAATTCTTATTTTTCACTACTTTTTCAAGTAGTTATCCTGTTATTTTCCCCTGTCTTGTTTTTCTTGTCATCGGCGTTGTCATTTTTTTGGCCCTTTTGCCGAGGAGGGACTCCTGTGACGGCACAATCTTTGCAAATTACTTAACGGGTGCACATTTTGCCCTTAAAGCAGGTCGCTGCAGCCATGCCATATGGCGTGGTAGATACAAGGAAGTGAAGAAATGCCCATCAATAAGCTATTCGGCGGCAATATGCCCGTTTTGGAGCAGGCCTTAACCCTCCGTCAAGAGAGGCAGGGCCTCATCCAGTCAAATATCGCCAATCTGGAAACTCCGGGCTATACCAGTCAGGATTTCCCCTTTGCCAGGGTCATGGAAACAGCCATGCAAGGCAGTGGTACCCTCAGTAAGACAAATAGTGGACACATGGATCTTGATCCGGTGGATATCGGGCTAAGTCGAGAATTTTCAAAAGATAAAAGACCTGTTGATCTTGATGAGGAGATGCTCAAGCTCTCCGAGAACCAGCTCATGTATGAGATTGCTGCCAAGATCATGGGTAAAAAATTTGACGGTTTGAAGTACGCCATTGATGAGGGAGGCAAATAATGGACATCCTGACAGCATTAAAAATTAGTGGTTCCGGACTGAAGGCGGAAAGGGCGCGCCTTAACGTGACGGCCATGAACCTGGCCAATGCCAATACCACCCGGACCATGGAAGGTGGTCCCTATAAGGCAAAATCTGTTGTCTTTGGCTCCCGGCCGGTGGAAAATTTCAGTGACACCTTGAACTCCAGCCAGGCACGATTGAGGAAGGTCGAGGTGGTGGCGATCGTTGAGGACAATAAACCTTTTAAGGAGGTGTATGACCCCTCCCATCCCGATGCGGACGAGAATGGCATTGTCCAGTTCCCCAATGTTGATACCGCTGAGCAGATGGTGGACATGATCAACGCCCGCCGGGGCTATGAGGCCAATGTCACCGCCATCGACGCTGTGAAGAGCATGGCCTTAAAGGCCTTGGATATCAGTCGCTAACCCAAGCGGCCTGTAACCTGAATTGAGGAAGAAAAACTATGAAGACATTACCCCTGAGCCAGATTCAGCAACCCCTTACCCTTGACAAAAGCTTGAAAAGTCCGGCCACGGGTGGCGGTTTTGGTGATGTGCTCAAGAAATCCTTGGAGAGTGTCAACGCCACTATTCAGGAGTCCACGCAGATGACAGAAGGGCTGGTGAGTGGTCAACATTCCAACATCCACGAGACCATGATCGCCATGGAGAAATCCACGGTTTCCTTTCGCATGCTGACCAAGGTCCAGCAGAAAGTCATTGCCGCCTATCAGGATGTCATGCGGATGCAGGTTTAAAAACGGATCGTTGGCTTGGTGCTGTGGTTTGCTGTTGGGCAAGGCGCTTGGCTGGCGATGGAAAGATTTTTTTATAATTCAACGGCCATTTCTGAATCAGAAATTTTGAATCAACTAACAACTGAAAACTAAAACTATGGCAACCGCAAAAGATATTACCAAACAGGGTCTTGAAGTCCTAAAAAGTCTCCCTCTCATGCAGAAGGTCGTTGGTGCCCTGTTGGTGGCGGTGGTTCTCTTTGGTCTTTTGAGTTTGACCTTTATTGGCAGTAAGCCCGCCATGAAGGTGCTCTACTCCAATCTCAACAGTGGCGATGCCGCGGATATTGTTGCCCAGCTCAAAGAGCAGCGCATCCCCTATGAACTCGCGGAAAACGGAACGGCCATCCTCGTGGACCAGAATAATGTTTACGAAACCAGGCTTGCCATGGCCTCAGAAGGTCTGCCCAAGGGGGGCGGGATCGGCTTTGAGATTTTTGACAAGACCAGCCTCGGTACCACTGATTTTGTGCAAAAATTAAATTATCACCGGGCCTTGCAGGGAGAATTAGCGCGGACCATCGCTGAGTTTGACAAGATTAAAGCGGCCCGTGTCCATCTGGCCCAGCCCAAAGAATCGGTATTTGTTGAAGACACCCAGCCTCCTACGGCATCTATCAGCGTTTCCCTGGCCGGTCGTGATAAGCTCACGAAACAGGAGATCAAGGCCATTGTCAATTTGGTTGGTAGTGCCATTCCCGGACTTAAAGAGGCAAATATCACCCTGGTTGATACCGGTGGCCATCTCCTCTTCCGCAAGGAGGGCGATGAAGATTCCCTCCTTTCCGCCACCCAGATAGAATATCAGCAGAGGATAGAGCGTACCCTGCGCAGTAAACTGGAAACCATGTTTGAAGAGGTGGTGGGGGTTGAAAAGGTTATTGCCCGGGTCAGTACCGATGTTGATTTCGACCATGTTGATATCTCGGAGGAGGTCTTTGATCCAGAGGCCCAGGTGGTGCGTAGTGAACAGGTGCTCACCGAACGGGATGGTTCCATGGATACCCAGGAGGGTATTCCCGGGGTCAAGGGCCAGCTTGCCACTTACACCGAGGCAGGCGATTCTGGTGGGGCCGGACTAGGCTTTAAGCGCAATAATATCACCCGAAATTACGAGATAAGTAAAACGGTGACCAGGACCAAGGCGGCCATCGGCCAGATTCGCAAACTCTCGGTGGCGATCATGGTAGATGGTACTTATACTATGACGGAGAAAGATGGTAAGATGGTTAAGGAGTACCAGGCCCGCACTGACGACGAGCTGGCCACCTTTATGAAAATGGCCCAGAATGCCGTGGGATATGATCCGGAGCGGGGGGACAAGGTTGAGGTTGTTTCCATGCCTTTTTATCTCTCCAGCTATGTGGAACCTACTCCTGATATGCTTGATCAATATCGCGGTCTCCTGAATAAACTGGCTTTGCTGCTGGCGGTAGTATTGGTGGCGGTCTTTTTCATCTTGTTTGTTATCCGCCCCTTCTTCCGCCTCTTGGCTAATCAGGAGCTGACGTCCCAGCGCACGACATATCAGGCTGAAGAGCAGCTGGTCGCCTCTGAGTCCCCTGAAGACCTGACCTTGACGCCCCTTGGTATGACGGATAAGGAACGTATCTATAAACTTGCCCAATCGGATCCTGATCGGGCTGCAGATCTTGTCCGGCGCTGGCTGCGTGAGGGGATGTAAAAAGAAATGGCAAAATCAAAAGATTCATCAACGGATAGTCTCAGTGGCCCTGAAAAGGCGGCTATCTTTCTCCTGACCCTGGGAGAGGATTACGCCTCCGAGGTCTTCAAACGCCTCGACGATGAAGAAATCCGTGCTGTTGGTCGGCAGATGGCCAAGGTTGACCGGGTGGACAAGGAGGATGTCGCAGGCCTCCTTGCTGAATTTAAGGGGGACGCCGGCGGTGGCGATATCTTCCTGTCCGGTGATGATATGCTGGAATCGGCCCTGCGCCGGGCCTTGTCCGGTGACAAGGCCGGTGAAATTCTTGAAGATATCCGTTCTGACTGGCGTCTTACCCTTTTCCAAAAGGCCCGCAAGCTTGATCCGAAAGTTCTGGTTAATTTCCTGCGCAACGAACATCCCCAGACTGTGGCCCTGGTACTGTCGGTTCTCGATCATACCCAGGCGGCTGCTATCCTCGCTGATCTTAAGGAGGACATCCAGGTGGAGGTCGTCATGCGTATGGCCGAGCTTGACAAGGTAAGCCCTGATGTCCTTGTTGAAATCGATCGCGTTCTGCAGGAAGAACTGCTCTCGGTGGAAGGCATGGAAGGCCAGCGTCTCGGCGGCGTCGAGGCAGTGGCTGAGATTCTCAATAATGCCGATCGTGGTCTGGAGGCCCAGATCCTGGAAGGGGTCGAGGAGCAGCGGGAGTCCCTGGCTGAAGAGATCAGGCGGCTCATGTTTGTCTTTGAGGATCTTTATGGTGTCGATAATCGCGGCATCATGGCCATTCTTAAGGAGGTGTCCACCGATGATCTCAAGCTGGCTCTGAAAACCTCCTCCGATGAACTTAAAGACAAGATTTTCAGCAATATGTCCCAGCGTGCCGTGGAAATGCTCAAGGAAGACATGGAAATCATGGGTCCAACCCGCATCAAGGACGTTGAGGCGGCCCAGCAGGCGATAATTAAGATTGCCAAGCGCCTGGAACAGGAGGGCAAGGTCCAGCTTGCCGCCGGTGGCGGCGGGGAGGACGAGTTTGTCTAGCATCGTTGAGTTCAAAGACCTGCAGGTGCTGGATGACGAGGATAGTTTTGTCTCCTACGAGTCTCTCATGGGGGAGAAAGAGGAGGAGATTGAACAGGGGCCGGATCTCCTTGAGATTGCCCGTCAGCAGCTCGAAGTGTCCAAGGCCGAGGGCCAACGCCTTATTCAGGCAGCCGAAGCCCGGGTTGCCCAGCTTGAAAAGGAGGCCTACGAAAAAGGCTTCCTAAAGGGGGAGGCAGAGGGGCGTCTTGTCGGCGAACAGGCCCTTGATGAAAAAATCAGTCAGGCGGCGCAGGTTATTGCGGCTGTTAAGGCAGAGCGTCAGCGGATATGCGCTCTCTATGAAAAGGATATCTTCACCCTTGTTGTTGCCATGGTGGAGCAGTTAGTTCATCATGAGGTCTCGGTTAATCACCGGGTCATTGAAAAATGCCTGCATAAGGCCCTGGGATTTGTGGTCGATAATTCCCAGGTGGTGGTGCATCTTCATCCCGAGGATTTTTTACGCATCAAGGATGCCGTGGTGGAGGATCCCCTTTTTATTGCCCAGGTCGATAGGGTGGAACTCATGGAAGACCCAGCCACCAGCCAGGGGGGCTGTCTGTTGGAAACCACCTTTGGTGAGATTGACGTTACCCTGGAAAATTGTAAGGAAAAGCTCTTGAAGGCGGTTGAGCGCTCCTTTCTGGCCGCCCTTTCAGAGACAGATTCAGAGATCGACGAGGAGCCCATTTAACGAGAGGGGATCAAGGGTCAGCCCTTCTTTCCCATCGTTAAGCATTCCCATGCTAGATCTTGCCCCATGCATAAAGACGGCCCGGCACACGGAAACCACGACCATTCTTGGTCGGGTGAGCCAGGTTATCGGCATGGTCATCGAATCCAATGGCCCGGGGATTCCTGTTGGCTCCATGTGCGAGGTGGACACCTTTAAGGGGGCCAGCCGTATTCCGGCCGAGGTCGTAGGGTTTCGCGAGGGCAAGGTGCTGCTCATGCCCCTTGGCGAAATGCGGGGGGTGGAGCCGGGCAGCGCCATCAGAATGGTGGATGGTCAGGCCCAGGTGGCGGTGGGGGTGAATCTCCTGGGCCGGGTTCTTGACGGCATGGGCCGGCCCATGGACGGTAAAGGGCCTCTTGCGGCCGAGTTGCATTATCCCCTCTATGCCGAGCCCTTAAATCCCATGGAGCGCGAGCGTATTCTGGAACCCATTGACGTTGGGGTCCGGGCCATCAACGGTCTGCTCACCCTGGGCAAGGGGCAGCGTATCGGCATCATGGCCGGCTCCGGTGTCGGCAAGTCAACCCTGCTGGGTATGATTGCCAGAAACACGGCGGCCGATATCTCGGTGATTGCCCTGATCGGTGAGCGTGGCCGGGAGTTACGCGATTTTATCGAGCGTGATCTGGGGCCGGAAGGGCTGGCCAGATCCGTTGTTGTGGTGGCCACCTCTGACCAACCGCCCCTGGTGCGCATGCGCGGCGCCTATATGGCCATGTCCATTTCCGAATATTTCCGCGACCAGAACCGTGATGTCATCTTGATGATGGACTCGGTGACCCGTTTTGCCATGTCAAGCAGGGAGGTCGGTCTTGCCATTGGTGAGCCTCCCACCTCACGGGGCTACACTCCCTCTGTTTTTTCCCAGCTCCCCAAACTGCTGGAGAGGGCCGGTAGTTGTGAAGGCAAAGGCAGCATTACCGGCATTTACACAGTGCTTGTTGAGGGTGATGACATGAATGAGCCCATCGGCGATGCGGTGCGGTCCATTGTCGATGGTCATGTCGTTCTTGATCGTGATCTTGCCAACCGCGGTCATTATCCCTCCATAGAGGTGTTGTCGAGCGTCAGCCGTTGTATGACGGATGTTGTTTCTGCCGAACAGGTCAGAAAGGCTAAAGAGCTGTTGGAGATCATGGCTATCTATCGCCGATCCGAAGATCTGATTAATATCGGCGCCTATGCCAAGGGGTCAAACCCCAAGATCGACAGGGCCATTGGTCTTATGGACGCGATTAACGATTATCTGCGACAGCCCGTTGATAAGAAGGCGCCCATGGACGAATGTGTTCAGCAGCTCTTAACTCTGATTTGAGGAGGAAGGGTAAAGATGCTGAGAATTTGAGACATAAGAAGTTGAGAACGTGAAGCCTCTTCCTTGTTCTTGGTTAAATTCAAGCTGTCTTTGCCTTTATAATAATATGTTCCATTTTCGCCTGCAGGCAGTAGAAACCATCCGCCGCAACAAGGAAGAGCAGATCCAGCTCAAGCTGGGACAGGAACAGACAATCCTCCAGAACCACCTGACTCGCTTAGCCGTTTTTAAAGAGGAACGCCTGGAGATGATCGCCTCCCTTGCCGAGAAAGAAAAGAAAAAGATAACAGGCTCGCTCATTCAGTTCTATATGGAGGCCGTCCGCTCTAAGGAGGTTCTCATCAAGATGCTGGGCAACACCATTGCCAGCCAGGAACAGGTGGTGGATCAGTTGCGGCAGAAGTTGATTGAGGCCGTTAAAGAGCGTCGGGTCGTTGGGGTAATCCGCAAACGGGATTATGAGAAATATTTGGCTGAGGAACGAAAAAAAGAACAGAATGAAAGTGATGAGATGGCGGTTTTGCGTTTTGGCAGATCGTCCCGCTGATTGACTGCGCTGGTTGGTGAAAAACATGCACGTTGTTGACCTGAAAAAGATAATGAAAAGTACCGTGTTTGGCCTGATGGCCCTGTCCTTGGCCACGCCTTGTTATGGCGCCAATACGCCGGTAAAGGCATCCGCTCAAGAGGCGATTTGGTCTTCTTCTCTGAAGACCCGGGAACAGGCCGTTGTTGTCAAAGAAAAGGAACTTGCCCAGCGAGAACAGGATTTGGCGCTGATTCAGAAGGATGTTGATGCCAGGCTTGCCGAAATGCTTGCCCTGCAAAAGACCATCTCGCAGAAGTTGGCAGAAATTAAGGCCGAGCAGGATCTGGAGTTTAAAAACCTGATTAAGGTTTATTCCGCCATGAGCGCCTCCAAGGTAGCCCCCATCCTCAATCAGATGGAAGACGCCAATGTTGCGAAAATCTTACGGGCCATGAAAAATGATCTGGTTGCCAAAATCATTCCCAAGCTTGAGCCTGACAAGGCCGTACGGGTGAGCCGTCTGCTCGGACGTATCAGCGGATCTTCCCAGTAGTCGCTCCTTTTTCATCCTCCCCATAT
>JBFFNX010000077.1:0-12380 GCA_041562995.1 Desulfurivibrionaceae bacterium | reverse complement strand
TGGTCACCCCTTTTATCAATACGCATCTTTTTATGAAATGGACAGGATCGAAGAGTGGCTTGCGGCAGCGGGGCTGCAGGTGGTGGAGACGCGCTCTTCACTCTATCAGAGGCCGGATAGCCTGGCAGGGTATGAATCTTCCCGGCCCGGTTTTGATAAGGATGCTGGATTTGTGGTGGTGGTGGCCCGGAAAGGCTAAGGCGTTCTGCCCTGGGCAAGAATGGTTTCAGATCCTTGGGGGCAAAGCGCTCCTCGTTGTTATGGGTTTTTACGCTGAAGCTGGCCCAGACGCGCCTTCATCTGCTCACTGCTGAAAAGGGCAGCGGCGCCAATGAGCAGGGCAGATGTAATGAGCAGGGGGATCCATGGTGGGGAGGAATGATACTCCAGGTGGGGAATATTGGGCGGCAGGTCGCGGGAGCAGTAGCGGCAGACAATGGCGTTTGCGTAAATGCTTTCCTGGCAGTAGGGGCAGTGTTGTTTTGTTCTATCCATGGCGTATGTAATCAAATGAGCAAAGGTTTGATGGCGGGCTGTCGTAAAAAATAAAGGGTGCGAAGGTTTTTCTTTGTTTGCTCTCCGCTGGTGCTATGGCACAATTCAGCAGCCTGCAGAACTGAAAAAAGCGGCTTTTTCGTCAATGACGTGAATACTTTATAGGGCCTTCTCTGAGGTGTCAAGGGCATGTCTCGCAAGCACCTGCTAAAGTTATGATTTTTAAACTTTCTGAAGAACTCATCTTCCCCTCCCCGATGCTAGCAAGGGATGACGGGCTGTTGGCCGTGGGCGGCGATCTGTCTGTGCCGCGGCTGTTGCTCGCTTATTCCATGGGCATCTTCCCCTGGTATTCGGCCGGAGATCCGCTCCTCTGGTGGTCGCCTGATCCCCGGATGGTTCTCGTCCCTGCAGAGTTCCATTGTTCGCGGCGCCTGGCCCGCATCCTGCGCCAGGATGTTTTTAGGGTCACCTTTGACCAGGCCTTTGCCCAGGTCATTAAGGGCTGTGCGTCCCCCCGTTCTGGTCAGGAGGGGACCTGGATTGTCCCGGAGATGCAGGAGGCCTATATCCGTCTTCACGATGAGGGCTGGGGCCATTCTGTGGAATGCTGGCAGGGGGAAAAACTGGTTGGCGGCCTTTACGGTGTCTCCCTTGGGGGCTTTTTCTTTGGGGAGTCCATGTTCAGCACGGTGGCCAATAGTTCCAAGGTGGCCCTGGCCACCCTTGCTGCCAAGCTCGACAGCTGGAATTTCGATCTCATCGATTGCCAGATGAAGACATCCCACCTGGTCAGTCTGGGGGCACGTGAGATAAGCGGTTTTGAGTTCAGTCAGAGGCTGCAGGCCAGTTTGAAAAAACCGAGCCGGCGCGGGAGCTGGAGTGCTGGGTATTAATAATAAGGTTATGAGCCGACACCGTTGCCGTTTTCTTTGCTGAATTTAACCACACAGTTGCGGCCCTTTTCTTTGGCCTTGTAGAGGGCAATGTCGGCATTGCGCAGGACCTTTGCAATGGGATCGGTGTTGCGGCCAGAGAATTCCGCCACCCCGATGCTTATTGTTTGGGCCTGGGCGCCCTCAGGGAGCTGAAAGGTATGATTGGCCACGGCCGAGCGAATTTTTTCAGCCACGGCCATTTCCTCCCCCTCCTCACTATCGACGAGCAGGATAAGAAACTCTTCTCCACCATAACGGACAATGAGATCAGAACTCCTGACCGTTGCCCGAAAGATATCCGCCAGTTCGACCAGGGCGAGATCCCCGGCCGTGTGGCCATAGGTGTCATTGATGGCCTTGAAGAGGTCCATGTCGCAGAGCAGAACACCCAAGGTTGAGTTGCGTCTTTTTATGCCAGACTCTATCTGGGGGAGAGAGAGGTCGAGATAGTGGCGGTTATAGAGACCCGTGAGCTGATCCTGGGTGGCGATACCCTCAAGTTTTCGGGCATAGCGTTTGGTCTGCATGATGGGCAGGGCTTCTTCGATATAGTTTTGGGCCTCATGGAGGCGATCTTGATATGAGTTTTTCTGGGCTATTGTGGTGGAGATAGGCAGGAGGAACTGGATGACGCCGATGATCTCTCCCCCGGCCTGCATGGGCAGGCAAAAATAGTCGAGGACATCGTTGACATGGCAGATGGGGCAGATATCTGGGTCGTGAAAGGAATGGACCACAGCGCCGGTGCGTTGTGAACGGCAGGTTTCCGCAATGGAAAAATCGGGCATCTCCTCTTTGAGTTCCGGAGGGTAGGAGTAGATTGGTAACAGGGGGCCATTGTCATCTATCTCATAGATGACACAGCTTGGTAAGTGCAGTTCCTGGTTGAAGATTTTTCCTAAGCGGACATAGACATCGTAGCAGGAGTTGTCGTTTTCAATTTTGCGGCGAAACTCGGAAATGTTGTGAATATGATTAAGTAAGGATTGGGTGGCCCGACCCACATCGCCAATTTCATCATAACGGTTGGTGATTTGTTCATGGAGCTCCTGATATTTGAGTTTCTCGGCATGAGACAGGGTGCGGACTCCCCTGAGCAGGATGGTAAATTTCTTTAATAAATCAACCAGTGAATCCAGGGGGGAGAGAATGGAATTAGCCATGCCGGCAAAGGCCGCGAGGCAGAAGGTGGTGACCAGACCCAGGGCGGCAAACATCAGGAAAACATAGTTGGTGGCCAACTTCAGTCCTTGATCGGCAAGGGTCATGGCCTGTTTGTTATGGGCAATGGAGATCTCGGCAAGTTGCATCTTCAGGGAGTGAAAGAGGTTTACCACCTCCTCTTCACTGGCAACAACCCGTTCCCTGATAGCGGCCACCGTGGTAATGGCTTCATCAAGTTCGTAGAAAAGATCTATAAAATCGAGCAAATAGCGTGATTGGTCCGGGCCAAGTTTTTGCGCTAAAAGATGGAGATCCTTTTTAACCTCACGGAGCAGAAGGGATATTTTCTGTTTTGTTGCCTTTAACTCATAGGGTTGGCCATTAAGGATGCCGTTCATGTAAATGGGGCGGATCTGGCGAAATGTCTGGCTTGCCCGGCTCACTCCCTGATGGCACTCTTCATTCTTCCGGCAGAGCGCGCTTTGTTCCAGGGCTTCGAGGATAGTGTCGCCCGTACTCAAGGCCTTGTTGTTATTGAGACGTAGGCTCGCCATGCGGATTTCAAGGGTGTCGGCCTTGGCTAAAAACTGGTTGAGCAGGGGTTTAGCCTGCTCTGGAAGCTGGCCCAGGAGTTCAGCGGATTTGGCGCTGATCTTCTGCATGGTTTCGGGATGGGCTGTCTGGATGAACAGGATGAGGTCGGTCTGAATTTCACCCACCAGCAATGAGTCTTTGAAGGTGTTCTCCAGTTCCACCAGCAAGGTGTTGGAGGTCTCTTCGATGAGTTTTTTGCTCTGGGAAAACTGGCTGTATTTCCAGACCCCTATGGTTGTGGCAACAAAGGCTGCGATGATGGACAGCCACATAATGAGCTGAAATCTGCCCCGGAAACTTAGGCGGAGAAAGGGGTGAGGGGCTATGGGAGAATTTTTTAGTGGAGACATGGGTTGTTTAAGGGCAAAAAGTTTGGCAGCGTCGATATCATTACTGAGCTGTGAGTCGAGATAGCCCGCTGCCTTGTGCAGTTTTTGGACAGAGTGGTCTTAATACGAATTTTCCTTCCACATCTCTGTATCAAATTGGACCACCCGGTTACGGCCGGAATTTTTGGCATTGTAAAGGGCAACATCGGCGTACTTGATGACCCCCCATATCCCTTTTTGAGCTGAAGAATCAGGGAATTCTGCGACACCTATGCTGAGTGTTTTGGTGAGTTCGGCGCCGGGAATCTGAAAGAGATGATTTTCTACAGCGGCCCGCAGCTTTTCAGCAACCTGCATTGCCATACCCTCCTCAATGTCATTGAGGAGGATGAGGAATTCTTCACCCCCATAGCGGATGACAAGATCTGAGCTGCGGACGGTATGCAAAAGTATGGCGGCCAGATCTGAGAGAACCACGTCCCCGGCATCGTGACCGTGGTTGTCATTAACCTCCTTAAAGAAATCCATGTCGCACATGAGAATCCCGAGCCGTGTCTGGCGCCGTTTAATGCCGGCAACAATCTGCTGGAGGGAAAGCTCAAGATAGCGGCGATTATAAAGGCCGGTGAGCTGATCCATGGTGGCCATCTCCTCAAGTTTGGCTGCAAACCGTTTGGCCTGCAGGACAGGGAGGGCCTCTTCGATATAGTTACGGGCCTCATTTAAGGCCTCTGCCTGGGTATGGCGCTGTTTTTCTTCGGTGGCAATGGGAAGAAGAAACTGGATAACGCCGATGATATGCCCACCCACCAGCATGGGTACGCAGAAATGGTCGAGGGCGTCGTTTACCGGACAGATCTTACAGATGTCTGCATCGATGAAGGTGGAAACCACTGAGCCGGTTCTTTTGGAGCGGCACATTTCGGCCGAGGTGAAGTCCGGCATTATTTCAATAAGGTTATGGGGTTCGGCATAGACAACGGGCATGGAGTTGTCCACCGAGCGTTCATAAATGACAAAACTTGAAAGATGTAGTTGCTGGCTGAAAATTTTGGCAAGGCGGAAGTAGACCTCCTGGGTGGTTGAGTCGTCTTCAATTTTCCGCCGAAATTCTGAAATACCTTGGATATGCTCCATTAACTCCTTGGTGGCGCGGCCCACATCGCCAATTTCATCACGTCTTTTGATGATCTGGGAGTGGATTTTTTTAAATTGAACTCCTTCGGTGAGTGACTGACGGCGAACTGTGGCCAGGAGGTGGGAAAACCTCTTGAGCAGATCAACCAGGACAACGAGGGGATTAATAATTGAGTGGGACATGAAGGAGCTTAAGATCAGAAACAGAATGGTCATGACCCCGAGGCTGGCAAACATCAGGTACACATAGCTTGTGGCCAGCTGCAGACCCTGCTCGGCAAGATTGACAGCTTTCTGGCCCTGGGTGATCGAGGAGGAGGCCAGTAAATTCTTAATCACCTTGGAATGGGATAACACCTCCTGCTCGCTGTCTATTACTTTCAGGCGAATGGCTGCCACGGTGGTTATGGCATCATCCAGATCATAGAAGAGTTCTTGGACGCCAGCGAGATAAAGTGACTGTTGGGCGGGCAGGCCGGCCATGGTTTTTTGCAGATAGCCATCAAATTCTGCCAGGGTGGTTGTTATCTCACGGCGGGCTTCCTGGAGTTCTTTACTCTGGGTGTTAAGGATGCCCGTGATAAAGATTGGTTGAACGGTGTCCAAGACCTCATTGGCATGATGCAATGACTCCAGGCAGGCGTTGTTTTGAGCGCAGATATCAGAGGTGATGAGTTTTTTATGGATTGTGGTTCCCGCCAGCAGGGCGATTTGATTGTTTTTTCGTAAACTCTCCATGCGGATCTCGAGTTTGCCAACCTTGTTAAGAAATTGGAGGAGGGGTTCCTTGGCCTCATCAGGCAGTTGCTGCGACAGTTTCTGGGCCTTGACGGTTAATTGTTCTACTGTGCCAGGGTGGCCGGTCTGCATGAAGGTGGTCAGGTCAGCTTCAATGTCGCCCATGAGTTGTGAGGTGGCGAAATTTTCTTCAAGTTCACTCAGTAATTTTTGGGATGAGTTTTGGATGAGGGCCTTCTGATTGACGAACTGGTTGTAACGCCAGAAGCCAATGCTGGAGAGGATAAAGATAACAAGGGCTGAAGCCCCAATTAAATATTTAAACTTATCTTTTAGATTCAGTTGGTTGATGGCGCTCATTAAGAGGGAACCCTTTTGTTTTTTTATCATGTGTCAGAATCAGTAGAGAAGAGCGAATGGGGTTTATTATTCTTCATTGTTCAGAAGGATGGAAGGCATATAAATCATTTTGTCTAAGAAAATTGTAGGGTTGTTGACTTGAAATAGCAATAAAATTTCAGGGGAAGCAGGGGAAGCAGGGGAAGCAGGGGAAGCAGGGGAAGCAGGGGGAGCAACTATTGGAAGGTGGTCCGGGCAGAAGCAGGTTTACTGGATGACCGGCAACCATCCCCTGGGCGGTCGGAAACCTGAGGCCTTTCCTTGAAACGACATTGTCGGAGGGCTGGATTACTCCGGCGCTGGAATGGTTGAGGGACGTGAGGAAATAGGTAATGGTAATGTGGTGAGCGAGGATCGTCAGCCCATGGTGAGTGGATGGCTGGCCCAGGAGTGGCTGGTGGGGAAATACCATGAAAAAAGGAGGCCTGAATGGCCTCCTTTTTTTATGGAACAGGTACGTCGTGGGCTGGTTTCAACCAGCCTTCCAGCCAAGAGAGCGATGGGTGGCGCCGCTTGACTCCACAACAAAACATGCACAGCCGGACTGGCCATTAATGAAGTTGATACCCTTGCTGGGCTGCATAACAAAGACGCTGGTCGAAAGGGCATCGGCATCCATAACAGTGGGGGCCTGGACGGTCACACTGGCAGAAAGCGCAGGTGAGTAACCGGTGCGGCTGTCAATGATGTGGTGAAACATCTTCTCGTTATCGTAGTAAATCTCGTAATTGCCCGAGGTGGCGATGGCGCCGCTCATCATGGTGATAACGTCAGGATATTCCTTCTTCTTGGCTGGATCCTGAACGGCAATGGTCCAGGGCTTACCCTTGGCGGCCGAACCGTTGGTGCGAATATCGCCACCGGCATTGATCAGGTGATTGCTGATGCCGTTTCTGGCCAAGATTTCTGAGGCACGATCAACGATATAGCCCTTGGCGATACCGTCTAAGGTGATTCCCATCTCAGCCTTGCTGAAGGCGATATTGCCGCTTGAAAACTGCAGGTGCTCGGTGCCGACATTCTTGAGGGCGGCCTGGATCAGCGCCTCCGAGGGTTTCTGGCCGACAGCAAAATTATCCTTGTAGAGATCGATAAGGGGCTTAACCGTAATGTCAAAGGCGCCGCCGGTCTGATTGTTATAGTAGAGGGAGCGGCCAACAAGCTCCAGCACTTCCTGGGGGGCCTGACGCAGAGAGCCGTGCCGGTTGAGTTGGGCGACAGGGGAGTCGGCCTCGTAGCGGCTCAGGAGTTTGTTGAGCCGGTCGATCTCGGCAAAGGCGAGGCCAAAGGCCTGCTCAGCCTCGTCCTGGGAGGAATGGATGGCAGTCATGCTGACATAGGTTCCCATGGCCAGCCTGGTTTTTGAGACCTTATACTCCTTCTTGCCAAAGAGAACCGCTTCGGCCCGCTGGGCCGGAAGGAGGGTGGCTGAAGCAGCGCCCAGGCCCAGGAGGCCTGCGGTCTTCAGGAAGGATCTTCTCTGCTTGTCACAGTGGCATGTCTTTGAAGTTTTCATATCTTCCTCTATCTCACTCAATAAAAAAGAACTTTTCTTTAGCTCGCCATCTTCAGGCCGGCATCAGTACGCTTGAGGACCTGGCGGCCCTCATAATTCCTGAAGATGGCGCGGGGGCATTTCTCCACACATACTTCCTGGCATTCCGGGCCGTAGGCCAGACATTTTTCCTGATCGATCTGGATCAGACCGTTTTCCAAATGAACCGCCTCGGCCGGACATTTCTTCACACAGATCTGGCAGGAGATGCAGCCCACCTCACAGACCTTTTTGACATTCTTGCCGAGATCCTTGGTGGAGCAGGGCACATAGACCCGGGCCTTGAGGCTCTGGAGAACAATGACCTGCTTGGGACAGGTCTTGACACAGGTGCCGCAGCTGACACATTTGTCGGCATTAACCACTGGAAAGCTGTCCACCATGGTGATGGCATCAAAGGGGCAGGCCTGAGCGCATTCGCCAAGGCCAATGCAGGCATAGTTACAGGCCGAAGGGCCGCCAAAACCGAGGTTGGCCGCAGTACAGGAGGCAAAGCCGATATATTCGTGCTTATGGCTCACCCGGCCTTCCTGGCGCGAACAGCGGACCAGGGCAATCATATCCTCCATCTCGGCCATCTTCTTGCCGGTCAGTTCAGCAACCCGTTCTGCCACCTTCTCCTTGCCTGGATAGCAGAGATTGGGGGGCACGTCCGGGTCGTTGACCACGGCAATGGCGTAGCCTTCACAGCCTGGGTAGCCGCAGCCGCCGCATTGGGCGCCGGCCAGGGATTCGAGAACCTTTTCAATAAGGGGGTCAATCTCAACCGCGAATTTATGGGCCGCCAGGGCCAGACCGATGCCGAAAAACAGGCCGATACAGGCTAACAAGGCTACGCCGCCGAGGGCTAATTTTACTAATGCTGGATCCATACTTTCACCTGCTTCGGATAAAAGACCGAAAGGATTTACTCAATTAATTAATGCTTTACTTCAAGGCTAGAAAATCTGTAAGCCTGAAAAACCCAGGAATGCTAAGGCAAACTGGCCTGCGACAATAAAGGCAATGGGTACACCCTTGAAGGTGGGCGGAATATTGGCAAGATCCATGCGCTCTCTGACCGAACTCATCAGGTAGAGGGCGAGCAGGAAACCGCCACCGGCCCCCAGGGAGAGCATGAAGGTTTCAAGGAAATTATACTCATTGTCGGCCAGAATAAGGGGCACGGCAATGATAACACAGTTGGCAATCACCAAAACGAGATAGACGCCAAAGGAGTTAAAGAGGGCCGGGTTCACCTTGCGGAGCACTGTATCAACGGCCTGGACAGTTAGAGATACCAGGCCGATGAAGACCACGATCTGCAGGAAGTTAAGATCAAAGGGCTTTAAGATGTACTGGTAGAAAAACCAGCTCATGATGGCCGATACCACCATAACGATGGTGAAGGTGAAGCCCATGCCCTTGGCCGTGTCCTTGCGCTTCGAGGTGCCGAAGAAGACGCAGAGGCCAAGGTATTTGGTAAAGACGAAGTTGTTGATGAGCAGGGCAGAGACCAGAATGCCGACCAGATAGCCCAGGTAGGACTTGGCAACGGTAAAGGTTGCCGGGCCTTGGGCCGGCACCAGATTGGCGATGGTCACCACGTGGGTCTGGGTGGTGTTGAGGGGCTCGCTAAAGAACAGCGAGGCGCTCATCTGGTCGGCAGCAACAACGACAAATTCAACCTGCAGACGGATATCAGGATCAGGCTCTTCATAGACCGTGTAATTGGCGGTATTGGCAACAGCGCCTGGGTCGACGGCCTGGCTGAAGGAGACGATAATCTCATTATCTGCCCCAAAGCTCTTGGCGGTGACCAGATCCTGGCCCATGGCCAAGCCGGGCAGGATTAAGAGGAGCAGGAGTGAGAATATATGGCGTGTCATGATGTTTTTCATAGCTTTCCCCTTATGCCTGCTTGGCCTTCTTGTAGGCGAGTTCAATATAGTTGAAAAAGGCCATCATCAAGCCCACCACAAAGAAACCGGCGCAGGGCAGGACAAAGAAGAGCAGGGGTTTGAAGCCGAGGATGTCATAACCCATCAGCGAGCCTAAGCCCAGGAGTTCGCGGACAAAGCCGATGGCCATCATGCCGAACATGAAGCCCAGGCCCATGCCGATACCGTCCCAGAAGGAGTCGTTAACAGATTCCTTGCAGGCGAACATCTCCAGGCGCATGGTGATAATGGCAAAGGCAACAATGAGTTTGACAAAGATGCCCATCTTGGCATAGGCCTCGGGGAGATAGGCTGCCAACACCAGGTCGATAACCGTTACCCAGGTGGCGATGGCCAGGGTGTAAGTCGGAATCCTGATCCGGGGATGAATGACATTTTTAAAGAGCGAGATGGTGACGCTGGAAAAAACCTGGACAAAGAGGACCGCGACTCCAAGCATCAGGCCATTCATCATCGTGGTACTGATACCTACGGCCGGACACATGGAGAGGACCAGACGAAAGATGGGATTCTCGTTTAAGATGCCGTTGGTGATCAGCTGGAAATTTGATTTGTCGTTAGCCATTGGTCTCTCCTAACCCAGCGAAGCTGAAATTAATGCACATACTTGGTTTTGAACCCCTTTTGAGGGGTATAAGTGCCTTAGCGCCAGGGTCAAGTTGTCTATTTGAAAAGGACTGCTTAATTTTTGTCATTTTCGACACAAATTTACTCCTAAGGCCCTAAAAAGGTACAGCAATATGCTGCTCTTGAAGAACGCTATCAAGGATTGAGATGCGATAGGCGAATTTCTTGACAATGCCTTTGGTGCCGTTGGTCACGGAGCGACTTGAGATGGTGGCACCGGTGAGGGCATAGATGTTCTTGTCTTTGTACTGGTACTGGATGGCGGTAACGTCCGCTTCGCTCATTCCTGATTTCTCAGACTCCAGGGCCTTCAGGTAATCGTTGGGAATGGGGGTCTTGACCACTTTAAGTTTTTTCAACACAGCAAAGGGTTTGCCCTTGAACTGGTTCTTGAAATAGTCCTGGATGATTTCACCGCCTAGGCCGGGATCCTCTTCATGCTCCATGATCTCGAGGCCGAGGATGGTAAAGGATGGATCAAGGGCCAGCATCACCGAAATAAAGGTCTTGAAACCTGGAAAGGCGCCGGGCAGCAGGTAGGCCGTGCGTTGACCATTATCAGTGGCGATAATGGTCTTGTCGGCATAGCGCAGGGTCTTGCCGCTACCAAGGACAGTGGCAATGGCCTTGGCGCGTTCATTGTCATCAATGACCAGGGTGTGGTCGATGGCAACGGGGGTTGCTGCCAGAAATGTGCCGCCCAGATCCAGGGTGACAAAGGAGAAGCCATGGCCGTGTAATGGCACGAGATAGCCGAGGCTCAGGGTCTCGCTTTCGGTGACCACGTAGCGATAAACCTCATGCATGGCCATGCTTTCCGGGGCTGGGTTGTCCTTAGAATAACCAAGGAGGCCGTACATCACCTTCTGCTCGTTGACATGCTCGTTATGCTTCTTGGCATTGCTGGTGAAGACATAGGTGGTGCCCATCACGGCACCAGCCAGAATGCAGGACAGGGTAAGACGAATTACGATGGTAATGATATTTTTCATTTTCCACCTCCTTGGGGAGGGGCAGGTGGGGCAAAACGCACGGGCTTAAACCAGGAGTCAAGCACGGAGCTCACAGGGTTCATGAGCAGGATGGCGTAGCAGACACCTTCGGGGTAGCCGCCCTTGAGGCGAATGAGGACGGTGAGGGCGCCGATGCCGATGCCATAGATAAGCTGGGATTTTTTGTTGGTGGGGCTGCTGACATAATCGGTGGCCATGAAAAAAGCGCCAAGGAGTGCACCGCCGGAGAGGATGGCCAGCAGCGGGTCGCCGGCAAACCTGGTTTCGCCGCCAAATATCCAGGTCAGCAGGGCAATGGTCGTCAGCATACTCGCCGGGATATGCCAGGTGATATAACCGCGATAGATCAGATAGAGACCGCCGAGGATGATCAGTAGGCCAGAGGTCTCACCGATACAGCCGGGACGCCAACCCAGGAAGAAATTGGTGTAGATATTAGGGAGGGCGCCAAAGGTCTCGATGACGGCTGCCATGCCATGCTCTTTTAAGACAGCCAGGGGAGTGGCGGTGGAAACCGCGTCAATGGAGGTGCCAAGGTAGGTGAATATGGATTTTTCCTGCAAAGTCGGGAGCCAGGAGGACGTCATGGCCACCGGAAAGGTGGCCAGGAGGAAGGCCCGGGCCAGCAGGGCTGGGTTGAAAATATTATAGCCAATACCGCCGAGCAGATGCTTGCCGATATAGATGGCCATTACCGCGCCCAAAACTGGCAGCAGATAGGGGACACCGGGCGGGATAACAAAGGCAAGGAGCATGCCGGTGATGACGGCGCTGCCATCCCTTATGGTGACCTTGCGGCCCAGCAGTTTCTGGCTGATGGCCTCCATGGCAACACAGCTTGTCACGGAAACGGCAGTGATAATCAGGGTCTGGATACCGAAAATAAATACCGACAGGACAAGGGGCGGCACCAGGCAGGCCACCACGGTCCACATTATTTTTGCAACCGACTCGTTACTGCGCACATGGGGGGAAACAGAAACTTTCCATAACCCTTGCGGCGCCTGAGGCGTCAGGTTGTCTG
Organism: Desulfurivibrionaceae bacterium; assembly: GCA_041562995.1. GTDB lineage: Bacteria > Desulfobacterota > Desulfobulbia > Desulfobulbales > SURF-16 > BM506. The sequence goes on along the minus strand of JBFFNX010000077.1, from coordinate 427 downwards.
GATCTTGCTGTTTAATGGCTTCACTCCTTAAAAAACAATATTAAATTCGCGGACAATTTAATTTGACGCTTTCATCTTGGCCAGGCGGATAAACTGTACCAGGGGTCGTTTGGCCGGGCACACATAGGCGCAACAGCCACATTCAAAACATTCAAAGACCCCGAACTGCTTGGTGTCCTCGGGGCGACCGGCCTCCACATGGATGGCGATCTCTTTGGGCTCCAGGCCCATGGGACACGCCTCCAGGCACCAGCCGCAACGGATACACGGGGAGTGGGGCGTCGTGTCAACTTCATCCTCGGCGAGAAAGAGCACGGATGAGGTGGTCTTGGTTACCGGGATGTCGAGGCTGGAAACTGCAAAGCCCATCATGGGGCCACCCATGATGATTTTCGAAAGATTTGGTGTAAGGCCACCCAGGTAGTCA